>NZ_CP015600.1:5456579-5784869 GCF_001647715.1 Pseudomonas antarctica | reverse complement strand
GTTGTCGTCTCCTGTGCTGCTCCGGCGCGAGAAATGGCTGGCGTTCGTAATGGCTACGAAGAGTATGAGCGTCTTGGGCTTGATCGTTGGTTGGCAATGCTGGGGGGGTTCAAGTTAGCGTCAGGGGCCTGTCTGGTGCTCGACTTTGGTACGGCGGCGACTGCAGATTTCATTGCTGCTGACGGTGAACACCTTGGCGGCTTTATATGTCCAGGGATGCCCCTCATGCGCAGTCAACTGCGAACCCACACTCGCAAGATTCGCTACGACGACGTTGCGGCCGAGCAAGCTGTGGAGCGCCTCTCGCCCGGTCGAACGACTGTGGAGGCGGTTGAGCGAGGTTGTACGCTAATGCTCAGGGGGTTTGTATTGACTCAGCTTGAGCTGGCTCAAAGCTATTGGGGCGATAATTTCACGGTTTTTCTAACGGGTGGGGATGCTGACCTGGTCTCGGATGCTGTGCCGCAGGCTCGCCATGTTCCGGATCTGGTTTTTGTTGGTCTGGCGATGGCGTGCCCTTTGTCCTGAGGTATTTATGCGTTGGCTGTTTTTGCTTTTGCTCGTTCTCAATGCCTTCTATTACATTTGGCATCAACAAGAAGCGCCGTTGCGCGCTAAGGACGTAACGCCCCTGAGTCTCTATAAGGGCTCTCAGCAGGATATTCGCCTGTTAAGTGAGTCTTCTGATCCAATGGTTCGGCGTGATCGAGTAAAGGCCCCGGACGCACAAAATACCTGCTTATACATAGGTGGTTTTACTGATCAGAGGCAGGCGCAGTCGATGGAGCAGCGCCTTACAAGCCTGGATATAAAGGTCAAGGTGCAATTGCTCAATACTGCTGAGGCATCCGGCTACTGGCTCCGTGTAGCGCCGGAAAGCAGGCGCCTGGCTGACGATCTGCCGTTTGAAAACCTTGCTAAGGAATTCAATGAGTTAAAACATAAAATAATGTTGTGCGAAGGCGTTGCAACTGTCGAATAGTTTGAATAGAATGGCGCCCGCTTCGCAGTGAAGACCTTTACGGTCTACAGCGTGAAGCGAAGGTCAACGCAGCTAACCTCATATTTTTAATGAGAAAATGCTTGACAGAAGGCCGGCGTGATGTAGAATGCCGGCTCGCTTAGGAGGGGTTCCCGAGCGGCCAAAGGGATCAGACTGTAAATCTGACGTCTACGACTTCGAAGGTTCGAATCCTTCCCCCTCCACCATTTTTAGCGTGAGCTGCAAGCTCCGCGGGTATAGTTTAGTGGTAGAACCTCAGCCTTCCAAGCTGATGATGCGGGTTCGATTCCCGCTACCCGCTCCAAGTTTGCAGGTTGTGCACGGTGTTTTGCTCTTGTAGCTCAGTTGGTAGAGCACACCCTTGGTAAGGGTGAGGTCAGCGGTTCAAATCCGCTCAAGAGCTCCATATAACAAGGCAGATATGAAAATATCTGCCTTTGTTTTAACAGCTGCCTCGGCTTGATAGTGTTGTATCTGGCTTTGTCGTCAGGTGATTTCAAGTCTGTTGGGGTTGGTTGTTGTAATGTCTTTTTCAGGCCTGCATAATGGTCGGCCTGATTTTGTTTTAGGTCAGTAGCTCAATTGGCAGAGCGACGGTCTCCAAAACCGTAGGTTGGGGGTTCGATTCCCTCCTGACCTGCCAGATTCACGTGGTGTATCTGGCTTTCTTTTCACAGGATCTTCATAGATGACTCCTAAGGCTGAAGCTCAAAGCTCTCGTTTCGATCTCGTCAAGTGGCTCGCCGTAGTCGCGTTGGTGGTCGTAGGCGTTGTTGGCAATCAGTATTATTCTGCTTCGCCGATCCTGTACCGTGTGCTCGCTTTGCTGGCCCTTGCTGCTGTAGCTGCCTTTGTAGGCCTGCAGACTGCCAAAGGCAAGTCTTTCGCGGTCCTGGTAAAGGAAGCTCGCACCGAAATCCGTAAAGTCGTTTGGCCGACTCGCCAAGAAACCACGCAGACCACGTTGATCGTTGTGGCTGTTGTTCTGGTTATGGCGTTGCTGTTGTGGGGGCTTGATTCCCTGCTCGGCTGGCTTGTTTCCTTGATTGTTGGCTAAGGGTGTCCCGTGGCTAAGCGTTGGTACGTTGTGCATGCTTACTCGGGTTACGAGAAGCATGTTATGCGCTCTTTGCTAGAGCGCGTAAAGCTGGCAGGCATGGAAGATGGCTTCGGCGAAATTCTGGTTCCCACTGAAGAAGTGGTTGAAATGCGGAATGGTCAGAAGCGCAAAAGCGAACGCAAGTTCTTCCCTGGCTACGTGCTGGTTCAGATGGACATGAATGAAGGTACTTGGCACTTAGTCAAGGACACTCCTCGTGTCATGGGCTTCATTGGCGGTACTGCCGATAAGCCTGCTCCTATCACTGACAAAGAGGCGGAAGCGATTCTGCGTCGTGTTGCTGATGGTAGCGACAAACCTAAGCCGAAGACGTTGTTCGAGCCGGGTGAGGTTGTTCGTGTCACAGATGGTCCGTTTGCTGATTTCAACGGAACCGTCGAAGAAGTTAACTACGAAAAGAGCCGGATCCAAGTGGCAGTGCTCATTTTCGGTCGCTCTACTCCGGTAGAGTTGGAGTTCAGCCAGGTCGAGAAGGTCTAGCTGAGCAAGCATCCCAACCCCGCAGCCTTAGGCTGTGGGGTTTTGTCGTCACTGGGATAAACGCGCAAGTAACCGGGGAGCCTTTCGAGGCGTTTGAACCCGTAATTGGAGTGCCTCATGGCCAAGAAGATTACCGCTTACATCAAGCTGCAAGTGAAGGCCGCTCAGGCCAACCCAAGTCCACCTGTCGGCCCGGCTCTGGGTCAGCACGGCGTGAACATCATGGAATTCTGCAAGGCCTTCAACGCCCGTACTCAGGGTATTGAGCCAGGTCTGCCGACTCCAGTGATCATCACTGTATACAGCGACCGTAGCTTCACTTTCGAAACCAAGTCGACCCCGGCTTCGGTTTTGTTGAAGAAGGCTGCAGGTCTGACTAGCGGTTCCGCTCGTCCTAACACCGTTAAGGTTGGCACCGTAACTCGTGCTCAGCTGGAAGAAATCGCGAAAACCAAAAACGCGGATCTGACTGCAGCTGATATGGATGCAGCCGTGCGTACCATCGCCGGTTCTGCTCGTAGCATGGGCCTTAACGTGGAGGGTGTGTAATGGCTAAGCTGACCAAGCGCCAAAAGGCTATCGCCGGCAAAATCGAAGCAGGCAAGGCCTACAACTTTGTAGACGCTGCTGCCCTGCTGACTGAGCTGTCGACTGTCAAGTTCAGCGAGTCCGTTGACGTTGCTGTAAACCTGGGTGTTGACCCACGTAAATCCGACCAGGTCGTTCGTAGCGCTACTGTGCTGCCACACGGTACTGGCAAGACTGTACGTGTTGCTGTCTTCACCCAAGGCCCAGCAGCTGAAGCTGCTCTGGCCGCCGGCGCCGATCGCGTTGGTATGGACGACCTGGCTGCCGAAATGAAAGGCGGCGACCTGAACTACGACGTAGTTATTGCTTCCCCGGATGCAATGCGCGTTGTAGGTCAGCTGGGCCAGATCCTCGGTCCACGTGGTCTGATGCCTAACCCTAAAGTCGGCACCGTAACGCCAGACGTAGCTACCGCGGTTAAAAACGCCAAGGCTGGTCAGGTTCGTTATCGCACCGACAAAAACGGCATCATTCACACCTCCGTTGGCAAAGTCGGCTTCGACGCCGTCAAGCTGAAGGAAAACGTTGAAGCCCTGATCGCTGATCTTAAGCGTATCAAGCCAGCTTCCTCGAAAGGTATCTACGTTAAGCGCGTTACCCTGAGCACCACTATGGGCCCAGGTCTGGTCATCGACCAAGGCTCGCTGGACGTATAAGACACAAGTTGTCGCGAGAGATCGCGGCAACTGAAAAAATTGGGGTCCCTGCCTGGCGGGGGCTATCCAAGACCGTAGGCGGCGCAAGCCTTAAACCTCAAGCCTACGCAGATGGTGCTCCCGGTTCCTTACCGAATCAGACACCAAAACGACATCCGGCTTCGGCCAGATGAAACGGTAACAAGCAGGAGTTAAACCCGTGGCAATTAATCTCGAAGACAAGAAGGCCATCGTCGCTGAAGTCAACGAGGCTGCCAAAGCTGCTCTGTCCGCTGTCGTGGCTGATGCCCGTGGTGTGACAGTAAGCGCTATGACCGGACTCCGTAAAGAGGCTCGTGAAGCTGGCGTATACGTACGTGTTGTACGTAATACCCTGCTCAAGCGCGCTGTTGCTGACACTGAATACAGTGTCCTCAACGACGTGTTCACTGGCCCGACTCTGATCGCGTTCTCCAAAGATCATCCGGGTGCTGCTGCCCGTTTGTTCAAGGAATTCGCCAAGAGTCAGGATAAGTTCGAGATCAAGGCAGCTGCGTTCGAGGGCAAGTTCCTCGCAGCTAACCAAATCGACGTACTGGCAACACTGCCGACCCGTAACGAAGCTATTTCTCAGCTGATGAGCGTGATTCAAGGCGCTACCAGCAAGTTGGCTCGTACTCTGGCCGCAGTTCGCGAGCAAAAAGAAGCTGCCGCAGCCTAAGGCTGAGCGACTTCTTTCGCGTATTTTTGTTTATTTCGATGGCCGCGTAGGCCGTCCCCCAATTCAGGAAATACAGCAATGTCTATCTCCCAAGACGATATCCTCAACGCCGTAGCTGAAATGTCGGTTCTGCAGGTTGTTGAGCTGATCAAAGCTTTCGAAGAAAAATTCGGCGTTTCCGCTGCCGCTGCTTCTGCTGGCCCAGCTGCTGCCGCAGTTGTTGCTGAAGAGCAAACCGAATTCAACGTCATGCTGCTGGAAGCTGGCGAGAAGAAAGTAAACGTGATCAAGGCAGTACGTGAACTGACCGGTCTGGGCCTGAAAGAAGCCAAGGCTGTAGTTGACGGCGCTCCTGCCCAGGTTCTGGAAGCAGTGTCGAAAGACGCCGCTGACAAAGCCAAAGCAGTGCTGGAAGAAGCAGGCGCTAAAGTCGAGCTGAAGTAAGCATCGACCTTGCGTCTCCAGCCCAAGCGTTAAGCTGAAGGCTGATGGCTGGTGGCTCTTGCCACCGGCCTTTTTCCGTTCTTGGCTGTCGACTCGGTCGCCGCCATTAACGCGCTGTAGCCACCCGATGCGGTGGTGCAAACCATGGGGTTTGCGAGATTTTCTGGCTGCTCCCGTCGGGAGGGGCCAAACAAGCAGGTGACCAAGCTGGGGAACGCTGATGGCTTACTCATATACTGAGAAAAAACGTATCCGCAAGGACTTTAGCAAGTTGCCGGACGTCATGGATGTCCCGTACCTTCTGGCTATCCAGCTGGATTCGTATCGTGAATTCTTGCAAGCGGGAGCGACTAAAGATCAGTTCCGCGACGTGGGCCTGCATGCGGCCTTCAAATCCGTTTTCCCGATCATCAGCTACTCCGGCAATGCTGCGCTGGAGTACGTGGGTTATCGCCTGGGCGAACCGGCATTTGATGTCAAAGAATGCGTGTTGCGCGGTGTTACGTACGCCGTACCTTTGCGGGTAAAAGTCCGTCTGATCATTTTCGACAAAGAATCGTCGAACAAAGCGATCAAGGACATCAAAGAGCAAGAAGTCTATATGGGCGAAATCCCATTGATGACTGAAAACGGTACCTTCGTTATCAACGGTACCGAGCGCGTTATCGTTTCCCAGCTGCACCGTTCCCCGGGCGTGTTCTTCGACCACGACCGCGGCAAGACGCACAGCTCCGGTAAGCTCCTGTACTCCGCGCGGATCATTCCGTACCGCGGCTCGTGGTTGGACTTCGAGTTCGACCCGAAAGACTGCGTGTTCGTGCGTATCGACCGTCGTCGTAAGCTGCCGGCCTCGGTACTGCTGCGCGCGCTCGGCTATACCACTGAGCAAGTGCTGGATGCTTTCTACACCACCAACGTATTCAGTCTGAAGGATGAAACCCTCAGCCTGGAACTGATTGCTTCGCGTCTGCGTGGTGAAATTGCCGTCCTGGATATCCAGGATGAAAATGGCAAGGTCATCGTTGAAGCCGGCCGCCGTATTACCGCGCGCCACATCAACCAGATCGAAAAAGCCGGTATCAAGTCGCTGGACGTGCCTCTGGACTACGTCCTGGGTCGCACCACTGCCAAGGTCATCGTTCACCCAGCTACAGGCGAAATCCTGGCTGAGTGCAACACCGAGCTGAACACCGAGATCCTGGCAAAAATCGCCAAGGCTCAGGTTGTTCGCATCGAGACCCTGTACACCAACGACATCGACTGCGGTCCGTTCATCTCCGACACACTGAAGATCGACTCCACCAGCAACCAATTGGAAGCGCTGGTCGAGATCTATCGCATGATGCGTCCTGGTGAGCCACCAACCAAAGACGCTGCCGAGACCCTGTTCAACAACCTGTTCTTCAGCCCTGAGCGCTATGACCTGTCTGCGGTCGGCCGGATGAAGTTCAACCGTCGTATCGGTCGTACCGAGATCGAAGGTTCGGGCGTGCTGTGCAAGGAAGATATCGTCGCGGTACTGAAGACCCTGGTCGACATCCGTAACGGTAAAGGCATCGTCGATGACATCGACCACCTGGGTAACCGTCGTGTTCGCTGCGTAGGCGAAATGGCCGAGAACCAGTTCCGCGTTGGCCTGGTGCGTGTTGAGCGTGCGGTCAAAGAGCGTCTGTCGATGGCTGAAAGCGAAGGTCTGATGCCGCAAGACTTGATCAACGCCAAGCCAGTGGCTGCCGCGGTGAAAGAGTTCTTCGGTTCCAGCCAGCTCTCGCAGTTCATGGACCAGAACAACCCGCTCTCCGAGATCACCCACAAGCGCCGTGTTTCCGCACTGGGCCCGGGCGGTCTGACGCGTGAGCGCGCAGGCTTTGAAGTTCGTGACGTACACCCGACTCACTACGGTCGTGTATGCCCGATTGAAACGCCGGAAGGTCCGAACATCGGCCTGATCAACTCCCTGGCCGCTTATGCGCGCACCAACCAGTACGGCTTCCTTGAGAGCCCGTACCGTGTCGTGAAAGACGCTTTGGTCACCGACGAGATCGTGTTCCTGTCCGCCATCGAAGAAGCTGATCACGTGATCGCTCAGGCTTCGGCCACGATGAACGACAAGAAAATGCTGATCGACGAGCTGGTAGCTGTTCGTCACTTGAACGAGTTCACCGTCAAGGCGCCGGAAGACGTCACCTTGATGGACGTATCGCCGAAGCAGGTAGTTTCGGTTGCAGCGTCGCTGATCCCGTTCCTGGAACACGATGACGCCAACCGTGCGTTGATGGGTTCCAACATGCAGCGTCAAGCTGTACCCACCCTGCGCGCTGACAAGCCGCTGGTAGGTACTGGCATGGAGCGTAACGTAGCCCGTGACTCCGGCGTTTGCGTCGTGGCTCGTCGTGGCGGCGTGATCGACTCTGTTGATGCCAGCCGTATCGTGGTTCGTGTTGCCGATGACGAAGTTGAAACTGGCGAAGCCGGTGTCGACATCTACAACCTGACCAAATACACCCGCTCGAACCAGAACACCTGCATCAACCAGCGTCCGCTGGTGAGCAAGGGTGATCGCGTTCAGCGTAGCGACATCATGGCAGACGGTCCTTCCACCGATATGGGTGAGCTGGCACTGGGTCAGAACATGCGCATCGCGTTCATGGCCTGGAACGGTTACAACTTCGAAGACTCCATCTGTCTCTCTGAGCGTGTGGTTCAGGAAGATCGTTTCACCACGATCCACATTCAGGAACTGACCTGTGTGGCGCGTGACACCAAGCTTGGGCCAGAGGAAATCACTGCAGACATCCCGAACGTGGGTGAAGCTGCACTGAACAAACTGGACGAAGCCGGTATCGTTTACGTAGGTGCTGAAGTTGGCGCAGGCGACATCCTGGTGGGTAAGGTCACTCCGAAAGGCGAGACCCAACTGACTCCGGAAGAGAAGCTGTTGCGTGCCATCTTCGGTGAAAAAGCCAGCGACGTTAAAGACACTTCCCTGCGCGTACCTACCGGTACCAAGGGTACTGTCATCGACGTACAGGTCTTCACCCGTGACGGCGTTGAGCGTGATGCTCGTGCACTGTCCATCGAGAAGACTCAACTCGACGAGATCCGCAAGGACCTGAACGAAGAGTTCCGTATCGTTGAAGGCGCGACCTTCGAACGTCTGCGTTCCGCTCTGGTAGGCCACAAGGCTGAAGGCGGCGCAGGTCTGAAGAAAGGTCAGGACATCACCGACGAGATCCTCGACGGTCTTGAGCACGGCCAGTGGTTCAAACTGCGCATGGCTGAAGATGCTCTGAACGAGCAGCTCGAGAAGGCCCAGGCCTACATCGTTGATCGTCGCCGTCTGCTGGACGACAAGTTCGAAGACAAGAAGCGCAAACTGCAGCAGGGCGATGACCTGGCTCCAGGCGTGCTGAAAATCGTCAAGGTTTACCTGGCAATCCGTCGTCGCATCCAGCCGGGCGACAAGATGGCCGGTCGTCACGGTAACAAAGGTGTGGTCTCCGTGATCATGCCGGTTGAAGACATGCCGCACGATGCCAATGGCACCCCGGTCGACGTCGTCCTCAACCCGTTGGGCGTACCTTCGCGTATGAACGTTGGTCAGATCCTTGAAACCCACCTGGGCCTCGCGGCCAAAGGTCTGGGCGAGAAGATCAACCGTATGATCGAAGAGCAGCGCAAGGTTGCTGACCTGCGCAAGTTCCTGCACGAGATCTACAACGAGATCGGCGGTCGCAACGAAGAGCTGGACACCTTCACTGACCAGGAAATCCTGGATCTGGCGAAGAACCTGCGCGGCGGCGTTCCAATGGCTACCCCGGTGTTCGACGGTGCCAAGGAAAGCGAAATCAAGGCCATGCTGAAACTGGCAGACCTGCCAGAAAGCGGCCAGATGCAGCTGTTCGACGGCCGTACCGGCAACAAGTTTGAGCGCCCGGTTACTGTTGGCTACATGTACATGCTGAAGCTGAACCACTTGGTAGACGACAAGATGCACGCTCGTTCTACCGGTTCGTACAGCCTGGTTACCCAGCAGCCGCTGGGTGGTAAGGCTCAGTTCGGTGGTCAGCGTTTCGGGGAGATGGAGGTCTGGGCACTGGAAGCATACGGTGCTGCTTACACTCTGCAAGAAATGCTCACAGTGAAGTCGGACGATGTGAACGGTCGGACCAAGATGTACAAAAACATCGTGGACGGCGATCACCGTATGGAGCCGGGCATGCCCGAGTCCTTCAACGTGTTGATCAAAGAAATTCGTTCCCTCGGCATCGATATCGATCTGGAAACCGAATAACACGTGACGCGAATCGAGAGCGGGGCTGTTTAGCCCGCTCTCTGCTCCGCCAGGAGGAAAGGCCTTGAAAGACCTACTGAATTTGCTGAAAAACCAGGGTCAAGTCGAAGAGTTCGACGCCATCCGTATTGGATTGGCATCGCCTGAGATGATCCGTTCGTGGTCGTTCGGTGAAGTTAAAAAGCCGGAAACCATCAACTACCGTACGTTCAAACCTGAGCGTGACGGCCTGTTCTGCGCCAAGATCTTTGGCCCGGTAAAGGATTACGAGTGCCTGTGCGGTAAGTACAAGCGCTTGAAGCACCGTGGTGTGATCTGCGAGAAGTGCGGCGTTGAAGTTGCGCTGGCTAAAGTTCGTCGTGAGCGCATGGCGCACATCGAACTGGCTTCGCCGGTTGCCCACATCTGGTTCCTGAAATCGCTGCCATCCCGTATCGGCTTGCTGATGGACATGACCCTGCGTGATATCGAACGCGTTCTCTACTTCGAGAGCTATGTCGTTATCGATCCAGGCATGACCACCCTTGAAAAAGGTCAGCTGCTGAACGACGAGCAGTACTTCGAAGCGCTGGAAGAGTTCGGCGACGATTTTGATGCCCGCATGGGTGCCGAAGCTGTCCGCGAACTGCTGCACGCTATCGACCTGGAACACGAGATTGGCCGTCTGCGTGAAGAAATTCCGCAAACCAACTCCGAAACCAAGATCAAGAAGCTGTCCAAGCGTCTGAAGTTGATGGAGGCCTTCCAAGGTTCCGGCAACTTGCCAGAGTGGATGGTGCTGACCGTTCTGCCGGTTCTGCCGCCAGACCTGCGTCCGCTGGTACCGTTGGATGGCGGTCGCTTCGCGACTTCCGACCTCAACGACCTGTACCGTCGCGTGATCAACCGTAACAACCGCTTGAAGCGTCTGCTCGATCTGTCCGCACCGGACATCATCGTGCGCAACGAAAAGCGTATGTTGCAAGAAGCTGTCGATGCTCTGCTCGACAACGGTCGTCGTGGCCGCGCTATCACTGGTTCGAACAAGCGTCCTCTGAAATCCTTGGCTGACATGATCAAGGGTAAGCAAGGTCGTTTCCGTCAGAACTTGCTCGGTAAGCGTGTTGACTACTCAGGTCGTTCGGTAATTACCGTAGGCCCGACCTTGCGTCTGCACCAGTGCGGTCTGCCTAAGAAGATGGCTCTTGAGCTGTTCAAGCCGTTCATCTTCGGTAAGCTGGAAATGCGCGGTCTCGCGACTACCATCAAAGCGGCCAAGAAAATGGTCGAGCGCGAACTGCCTGAGGTTTGGGACGTTCTCGCTGAAGTAATTCGCGAACACCCGGTTCTCCTCAACCGTGCACCGACCCTTCACCGTCTGGGTATCCAGGCGTTTGAACCGGTACTGATCGAAGGTAAGGCTATCCAGCTGCACCCTCTGGTCTGTGCTGCGTACAACGCCGACTTCGACGGCGACCAAATGGCCGTGCACGTACCGCTGACACTGGAAGCCCAGTTGGAAGCGCGCGCGTTGATGATGTCGACCAACAACATTCTGTCGCCAGCCAACGGTGAGCCAATCATCGTTCCGTCGCAGGACGTTGTATTGGGTCTGTACTACATGACGCGTGAAGCGATCAACGCCAAGGGCGAAGGTCGTGTGTTCGCTGACCTGCAAGAAGTTGACCGTGTGTTCCGTGCCGGCGAAGCCGCACTGCATGCCAAGGTCAAAGTGCGGATCAACGAAACCGTCAACGACCGTGATGGCGGCAGCGTGAGCGGCACTCGTATTGTCGACACTACTGTCGGCCGTGCGCTGCTGTATCAGGTTGTGCCAAAAGGTCTGTCGTACGACGTCGTCAACTTGCCGATGAAGAAAAAGGCGATCTCCAAGCTGATCAACCAGTGCTACCGCGTGGTTGGTTTGAAAGAGACTGTGATCTTCGCTGACCAGTTGATGTACACCGGCTTTGCATACTCGACCATTTCCGGCGTTTCCATCGGTGTTAACGACTTCGTTATCCCGGATGAAAAAGCCCAGATCATCAATGCTGCTACTGATGAAGTGAAAGAAATCGAAAGCCAGTACGCCTCCGGCCTGGTAACCCAGGGCGAGAAGTACAACAAAGTGATCGACCTTTGGTCCAAGGCCAACGACGAAGTGTCGAAGGCGATGATGGCTAACCTCTCGAAAGAGAAGGTTATCGACCGTCATGGCGTAGAAGTCGATCAAGAGTCGTTCAACTCGATGTACATGATGGCCGACTCGGGCGCACGGGGTTCTGCTGCGCAGATCCGTCAGCTCGCCGGTATGCGTGGCCTGATGGCCAAGCCGGACGGTTCCATCATTGAAACGCCGATTACTGCGAACTTCCGTGAAGGTTTGAGCGTACTTCAGTACTTCATCTCTACTCACGGTGCTCGTAAGGGTCTTGCGGATACCGCGTTGAAAACTGCTAACTCCGGTTATCTGACTCGTCGTCTGGTAGACGTGGCGCAAGACTTGGTTGTGACTGAAGTCGACTGCGGCACCGAACACGGTCTGCTGATGACTCCGCACATCGAAGGCGGCGACGTTGTAGAGCCGCTGGGTGAGCGCGTACTGGGTCGAGTAATCGCCCGTGACGTATTCAAGCCAGGTACCGAGGAAATTATCGTTCCTGCCGGCACACTGGTAGACGAGAAGTGGGTCGAGTTCATTGAACTCAACAGCATCGACGAAGTGATTGTTCGCTCGCCGATCAGCTGCGAAACCCGCTACGGCATTTGCGCCAAGTGCTACGGCCGTGACTTGGCTCGTGGTCACCAGGTGAACATCGGTGAAGCGGTCGGCGTTATCGCTGCCCAGTCCATCGGTGAGCCGGGTACCCAGTTGACCATGCGTACGTTCCACATTGGTGGTGCGGCAAGCCGGACCTCCGCAGCTGACAGTGTTCAGGTGAAGAATGGCGGTACCGTCCGTCTGCACAACCTGAAACACGTTGAGCGAGTGGATGGTTGCCTGGTTGCTGTGTCCCGTTCCGGTGAGCTGGCAATCGCTGATGACTACGGTCGTGAGCGCGAGCGTTACAAGCTGCCGTACGGTGCCGTGATTTCGGTTAAAGAAGGTGACAAGGTCGACGCTGGCGCAATCGTGGCCAAGTGGGATCCGCACACTCACCCAATCGTTACCGAAATGAAAGGTACCGTGACCTACGTGGGCATGGAAGAAGGCATCACGATCAAGCGTCAGACTGACGAATTGACCGGTATGACCAACATTGAAGTACTCGACGCGAAAGATCGTCCAGCTGCCGGTAAAGACATCCGTCCTGCCGTGAAGATGGTCGATGACAACGGCAAGGACTTGTTGCTGCCAGGCACTGACGTAATCGCTCAGTACTTCCTGCCAGCCAACGCCCTGGTCGGTGTAGCGGATGGTGCGAAGATCGCGATCGGTGATGTTATCGCTCGTATCCCGCAAGAAACTTCGAAGACCCGTGACATCACCGGTGGTCTGCCGCGTGTTGCCGACTTGTTCGAAGCTCGTCGTCCGAAAGAAGCGTCGATTCTGGCTGAAGTCAGCGGTACCATCGCGTTCGGTAAAGAGACCAAAGGCAAGCGCCGTCTGGTCATTACCCCGAACGACGGTAGCGATCCGTATGAAGAGCTGATTCCGAAGTGGCGTCACCTGAACGTCTTCGAAGGCGAACAGGTAAACCGCGGCGAAGTTATCTCCGACGGCCCGAGCGATCCACACGACATCCTGCGTCTGCTGGGTGTGAGTGCGCTGGCCAAGTACATCGTTAACGAGATCCAGGACGTTTACCGTCTGCAAGGCGTTAAGATCAACGATAAGCACATCGAGACCATCCTGCGTCAGATGCTGCGTAAAGTTGAAATCGCTGAATCCGGCGATTCCAGTTTCATCAAGGGCGACCAGATGGAACTGACTCACGTACTGGTAGAAAACGAACGTCTGGGCGCGGATGACAAATTTGTCTCCAAGTTCACTCGTGTGTTGCTGGGTATCACCAAGGCGTCGTTGTCCACTGAGTCGTTCATCTCGGCGGCCTCCTTCCAGGAGACCACTCGCGTACTGACCGAAGCAGCGGTAACCGGCAAGCGCGATTACCTGCGCGGCCTGAAAGAAAACGTGGTTGTGGGTCGTCTGATCCCGGCGGGTACCGGTTTGGCTTACCACAGCGAGCGCAAGCGCCGCCGTGATGCTGACAAGCCGCTGCGCGTAAGCGCCAGTGAAGTGGAAGCTGCACTGACCGAAGCGCTGAACTCAAGCGGTAACTGAGTTCTGCGATAAATAAGTCTGGGCCCTGGCAGCCCCATTCGTCGGATCGAGGCAGGTTTGCCCCGGTTCGACGAGAGGGGAGGTCGGGGCCTTGCCTTGACTGGGGACAAGATCCTCTTTAGACTCTTGTACCCCTAAATTTGGCGGGAATTCGTTCCTGCCATTTTGCTTTTCTTGCAAGACAATAGCGTCGCAAGACAACAGTGGAGCTAGTAGATGGCAACTATCAACCAGCTGGTACGTCAGCCGCGTAAGCGTATCGTCGAGAAATCCGACGTGCCTGCGCTGCAGAACTGCCCGCAACGTCGTGGCGTATGCACTCGCGTGTATACCACTACGCCGAAAAAACCTAACTCGGCACTGCGTAAAGTATGCCGTGTGCGTCTGACCAACGGTTTCGAGGTTTCCTCGTACATCGGCGGTGAAGGCCACAACCTGCAAGAGCACAGCGTGGTACTGATCCGCGGCGGTCGTGTAAAAGACTTGCCAGGTGTTCGTTACCACACCGTACGCGGCTCCTTGGATACTTCCGGCGTTAAAGGTCGTAACCAGGGTCGTTCGAAGTACGGTACCAAGAAGCCTAAGTAGTAGCGGCTTTTTGTAAAACTGAATCATCTTATTTTCTGAGTCGATAAGAGTAAGGTCGGAGGCGTCCCGCAAGGGCACCGATTCCGAGCGAACCTGAAGACCGTTTGAGGGCTTATCCATGCCAAGAAGACGCGTAGCAGCCAAGCGCGAAGTGCTTGACGATCCAAAATACGGAAGCCAAATTCTGGCCAAGTTCATGAACCACGTGATGGAAAGCGGCAAGAAAGCCGTTGCCGAGCGTATCGTTTATGGCGCGCTGGAAAAGGTTAAAGAACGCAAGAACAGCGACCCCCTGGAAATCTTCGAGAAAGCTCTCGACGCCATCGCTCCGCTGGTCGAAGTGAAGTCGCGCCGTGTAGGCGGTGCTACTTACCAGGTTCCGGTTGAAGTTCGTCCGTCCCGTCGTAACGCCCTGGCAATGCGCTGGTTGGTAGACTTCGCCCGTAAGCGCGGCGAGAAGTCTATGGCTCTGCGTTTGGCTGGCGAACTGTTGGACGCTGCTGAAGGTAAAGGTGCTGCTGTTAAGAAGCGTGAAGACGTGCACCGTATGGCTGAAGCTAACAAAGCTTTCTCGCACTACCGCTTCTAATCTTAGCTTCACTAATTTTGCGAGGGCTTTATGGCTCGTACTACTCCGATTAGCCGCTACCGTAACATCGGTATCGTTGCTCACGTGGATGCTGGTAAAACCACCACCACCGAGCGCGTACTGTTTTACACCGGCAAAAGTCACAAGATGGGCGAGGTGCATGACGGCGCCGCGACCACAGACTGGATGGTTCAGGAGCAGGAGCGTGGTATTACCATTACTTCTGCTGCTATTACCGCCTTCTGGAAAGGTTCCGAGAAGCAGTACAAGGATGAGCACCGCTTCAACGTAATCGATACCCCGGGCCACGTAGACTTCACTATTGAAGTTGAACGTTCCCTGCGCGTACTCGACGGCGCTGTCGTTGTGTTCTGCGGTACCTCGGGTGTTGAGCCTCAGTCGGAAACCGTATGGCGTCAAGCCAACAAATACGGCGTTCCACGTCTTGTTTATGTAAACAAGATGGACCGTGCCGGTGCTAACTTCCTGCGCGTGATCGGTCAGATCAAGCAGCGCCTGGGTCACACCCCGGTGCCAATCCAGTTGGCTATCGGTTCCGAAGACAACTTCCAGGGCCAGATCGATCTGCTGACCATGGAAGCTGTTTACTGGAACGATGCTGACAAGGGTATGGTTCCTGTTCGCAAGCCTATCCCTGCTGAATTGCAGGAACTGGCTGACGAATGGCGCAACAACATGGTTGAAGCTGCGGCCGAAGCCAACGAAGAGCTGATGAACAAGTACCTCGAAGGTGAAGAACTCACCAACGTGGAAATCAAGGCCGCTCTGCGTCAGCGTACTATCGCTGGTGAGATCGTCTTGGCTGTTTGCGGTTCCTCGTTCAAGAACAAGGGCGTCCCCCTGGTTCTCGATGCTGTGATCGACTACCTGCCAGCACCAGTGGATATTCCTGCCATCAAGGGTACTGACCCGGATGACGAGACTATCGAGCTGGAGCGTCATGCAGACGACGCAGAACCGTTCTCCGCTCTGGCATTTAAAATTGCCACTGACCCATTCGTGGGTACCTTGACCTTCGTCCGCGTTTACTCGGGCGTGTTGAACTCCGGCGACGGCGTGATCAACTCGGTTAAAGGCAAAAAAGAGCGCGTGGGTCGTATGGTGCAAATGCACGCAAACGCCCGTGAAGAGATCAAGGAAGTACGCGCTGGTGACATCGCGGCCTTGATCGGCATGAAGGACGTCACCACCGGTGAGACTTTGTGCAACGCTGACAAGCCAATCATCCTGGTTCGCATGGACTTCCCGGAGCCGGTTATTTCGGTTGCCGTAGAGCCTAAGACCAAGGATGACCAGGAAAAAATGGGTATCGCTCTGGGCAAGCTTGCTCAGGAAGATCCATCTTTCCGCGTCAAAACTGATGAAGAGACTGGTCAAACGATCATCTCCGGCATGGGCGAGTTGCACCTGGACATCCTGGTTGATCGGATGCGCCGTGAGTTCAACGTCGAAGCCAACATCGGTAAGCCTCAGGTTTCCTATCGTGAGCGCATCACGAAGAACTGTGAAATCGAAGGCAAGTTCGTTCGTCAGTCCGGCGGTCGTGGTCAGTTCGGTCACTGCTGGATCCGTTTTGCTCCTGCTGACGAAGGTCAGGAAGGTCTGCAATTCGTGAACGAAGTAGTAGGTGGTGTGGTTCCTAAGGAATACATCCCTGCTATCCAGAAGGGTATCGAAGAGCAGATGAAGAACGGTGTTGTTGCCGGCTATCCGCTGATCGGCCTGAAAGCAACCGTTTTTGACGGTTCTTACCACGACGTCGACTCCAACGAGATGGCGTTTAAGGTGGCTGCTTCCATGGCAACCAAGCAACTGGCCCAGAAGGGCGGTGGTGAGTTGCTTGAGCCAATCATGGCGGTAGAAGTTGTTACACCTGAAGACTATATGGGTGATGTCATGGGCGACCTTAACCGTCGTCGCGGCATGATCTTGGGCATGGAAGACACGGTTTCCGGCAAAGTGATTCGCGCCGAGGTTCCGTTGGGTGAGATGTTCGGTTATGCGACCGACGTTCGCTCCATGTCTCAGGGTCGCGCAAGCTACTCTATGGAATTCAAAAAATACAACACAGCTCCGGCGCACATCGCTGAAACTGTATCCAAAAAACAAGGCTGATTCAGTCCTTTAGGCAAGGAGTTAATTGTCGTGGCTAAAGAAAAATTTGATCGTTCCCTACCGCACGTCAACGTTGGCACCATCGGTCACGTTGACCACGGTAAAACCACTCTGACTGCTGCTCTGACTCGCGTTTGCTCCGAAGTATTCGGTTCGGCAATCGTTGATTTCGATAAAATCGACAGCGCACCAGAAGAAAAAGCTCGTGGTATCACCATCAACACCGCGCACGTTGAATACAACTCGCTGATCCGTCACTACGCTCACGTTGACTGCCCAGGTCACGCTGACTATGTGAAGAACATGATCACCGGTGCTGCCCAGATGGACGGCGCGATTCTGGTTTGTTCGGCCGCTGATGGTCCGATGCCACAGACCCGTGAGCACATCCTGCTGTCCCGTCAGGTTGGCGTTCCGTACATCGTGGTTTACCTGAACAAGGCTGACCTGGTAGACGACGCTGAGCTGCTGGAACTGGTTGAGATGGAAGTGCGCGATCTGCTGAGCACTTACGACTTCCCAGGTGACGACACTCCGATCATCATCGGTTCTGCTCGTATGGCTCTGGAAGGCAAAGACGATAACGAAATGGGCACCACGTCCGTTCGTAAATTGGTTGAAACTCTGGACAGCTACATCCCAGATCCAGTTCGTGTTATCGACAAGCCGTTCCTGATGCCAATCGAAGACGTATTCTCGATCTCCGGTCGTGGTACTGTTGTGACTGGTCGTATCGAGCGCGGTATCGTTAAGGTTCAAGATCCACTGGAAATCGTTGGTCTGCGTGACACTACTGTCACCACCTGCACCGGTGTTGAAATGTTCCGTAAGCTGCTCGACGAAGGTCGTGCTGGCGAGAACTGCGGCGTTCTGCTGCGTGGTACCAAGCGTGACGACGTTGAGCGTGGCCAGGTTCTGGTTAAGCCAGGTTCGGTTAAGCCGCACACCAAGTTCGAAGCTGAAGTGTACGTATTGAGCAAAGAAGAAGGCGGTCGTCACACTCCGTTCTTCAAAGGCTACCGTCCACAGTTCTACTTCCGTACTACTGACGTGACTGGTAACTGCGAGCTGCCGGAAGGCGTTGAAATGGTTATGCCAGGCGACAACATCAAAATGGTTGTTACCCTGATCAAAACCATCGCAATGGAAGACGGTCTGCGTTTCGCTATCCGCGAAGGCGGCCGTACCGTTGGTGCTGGCGTTGTAGCTAAAATCATCGAGTAATTATCTCTTTTGAGATTGCCTTGATGTTTTGAAAAGGCCCCCGCTCAGCGGGGGCCTTTTTTATTGGGTTGACACCTATCTGGGCCGTCTATAGAATTGCGCCTCCTTTTAACGGGCGTATTGCGCTCGCTGGGAATAGCAGCCGGAGTCTGAAATCCAATGCAAAATCAGCAAATCCGTATCAGGTTGAAGGCTTTTGACCATCGCCTGATCGACCAATCCACCCAGGAAATCGTGGAAACCGCGAAACGTACTGGTGCACAAGTGCGTGGTCCAATTCCACTGCCTACCCGTAAAGAGCGGTTCACCGTTCTGGTCTCCCCGCACGTCAACAAAGACGCGCGTGACCAGTACGAGATCCGTACTCATAAGCGCGTACTGGACATCGTCCAGCCAACGGATAAAACCGTTGATGCACTTATGAAGCTTGATCTGGCGGCCGGTGTGGAAGTACAGATCAGCCTCGGCTAAGACTTGGGTCTTAGTCGTGTAACGCTCTGAAATGGGCGGCCATAGCGGGTGAAAGCCCCGTACACTCATGAGGTTTACAACATGACTATTGGTGTAGTCGGTCGTAAATGCGGTATGACCCGTATTTTCACCGAAGAAGGTGTCTCCATTCCGGTTACGGTCATTGAGATCGAACCGAATCGCGTCACCCAGTTCAAAACTGAAGAGACCGATGGCTATCGTGCAGTGCAAGTCACTGTCGGCGAGCGTCGTGCTTCGCGCGTGACTGCTGCTCAAGCAGGTCACTTCGCTAAAGCAAACGTTGCAGCTGGTCGCACTGTTATGGAGTTCCGTCTTGAAGAGGGTGACTACCAGGCTGGCGATCTGATCAACGCTGAAATCTTCGCTGCTGGTCAACTGGTTGATGTAACCGGTCAGTCCAAAGGTAAAGGCTTCCAGGGTACGATCAAGCGTTGGAATTTCCGTGGCCAAGACAACACTCACGGTAACTCCGTTTCCCACCGCGTCCCGGGCTCTATTGGCCAGTGCCAGACTCCTGGTCGTGTATTCAAGGGCAAAAAAATGTCCGGTCATATGGGCGCTGAGCGCGTGACCGTGCAGTCCCTCGAAGTAGTGCGCGTCGACGCTGAACGCAATCTGTTGTTGGTCAAGGGTGCTGTTCCTGGCGCTACTGGCGGCAACCTGGTTGTACGTCCAGCGGCCAAGGCTCGCGGTTAAGGGGAAGCTGACATGCAATTAAATGTAAATGACGCTCAAGCGATCGAAGTTTCCGAACTGACGTTTGGCGGCGAGTTCAACGAGACGCTGGTTCACCAAGCAGTCGTGGCCTACATGGCCGGCGGCCGTCAAGGTAGCAAGCAGCAAAAGACCCGTTCCGACGTTCGTGGTGGCGGTAAGCGCCCTTGGCGTCAGAAAGGTACTGGCCGCGCTCGTGCCGGTACTATCCGTAGCCCAATCTGGCGTGGCGGTGGTACCACTTTCGCAGCTCGTCCACAGGATCACACTCAGAAGCTCAACAAGAAGATGTACCGCGCAGCATTGCGCTCCATCCTTGCTGAACTCGTGCGTACTGATCGTCTGGTCGTGGTTCAGGACTTCGCTGTTGAAGCACCGAAAACCAAAGATCTGCTGAACAAGCTGAACGGCATGGGCCTGACTGACGTCTTGATCGTGTCTGAAGCTGTTGATCAGAACCTGTACCTGGCTGCTCGCAACCTGCCACACGTTGATGTACGTGACGTGCAAGGTTCCGATCCAGTTAGTCTGATCGCATACGACAAGGTGTTGATCACCGTGTCGGCCGTGAAGAAATTCGAGGAGCTGCTGGGATGAACCAGGAACGCGTATTTAAAGTTCTGCTTGGCCCGCACGTTTCCGAAAAGGCTACGGTTCTGGCTGACAAGAAAGGCCAGTTCGTTTTCAAGGTTGCAACTGACGCAACCAAGCTGGAAATCAAGAAGGCCGTCGAAAGCCTGTTCAGCGTGAAAGTTGAGCGTGTTACTACCCTGAATGTTCTGGGTAAGAGCAAGCGCACTGCTCGCGGTCTGGGCAAGCGTAATGACTGGAAGAAGGCAGTTATCTCCCTTCAGCCAGGCCAAGATCTCGATTTCAGCAGCAGTGCTGAGTAAGGAAGGGGTGCATCATGGCAATCGTTAAATGCAAACCGACTTCCCCTGGCCGCCGTTTTGTGGTCAAGGTGGTCAACCAGGAGCTGCATAAAGGCGCTCCTCACGCACCGCTGCTCGAGAAGAAATCGAAGACTGGTGGTCGTAACAACAATGGTCGTATTACCACTCGTCACATTGGTGGTGGCCATAAACAGCATTATCGTCTGGTCGACTTCCGTCGCAACGACAAAGATGGCATCGCTGCCACTGTCGAACGTATCGAATACGATCCAAACCGTACTGCTCACATCGCTCTGCTGCTGTACGCAGATGGCGAGCGTCGCTACATCATCGCCCCTAAAGGCGTGAGTGCTGGTGACCAGCTGATCGCAGGTGCTCTGGCACCGATCAAGCCGGGCAACGCTCTGCAACTGCGTAACATTCCAGTTGGTAGCACCGTACACGGCATCGAATTGAAGCCAGGTAAAGGCGCGCAAATCGCTCGTTCCGCTGGTGCTTCGGCTCAGCTGATCGCTCGTGAAGGTGTCTACGTGACCCTGCGTCTGCGTTCTGGTGAGATGCGTAAAGTGCTGGCTGAATGCCGCGCGACCCTGGGTGAAGTCTCGAACTCCGAGCACAGCCTGCGTTCGCTGGGTAAAGCTGGTGCCAAACGCTGGCGTGGCGTTCGCCCAACCGTTCGTGGTGTTGCCATGAACCCGGTTGACCACCCACACGGTGGTGGTGAAGGTCGTACCTCTGGTGGTCGTCATCCGGTATCGCCATGGGGCTTCCCGACTAAGGGCGCGAAGACTCGTGGTAATAAGCGTACCGACAAAATGATCGTCCGTCGTCGCAAGTAAATAGAGGGATACGACAGTGCCACGTTCTCTGAAAAAAGGTCCTTTTATTGATCTTCACCTACTGAAGAAGATCGAAGTGGCGGCGGAAAAGAATGATCGCAAACCGGTGAAAACCTGGTCGCGTCGTTCGATGATCCTGCCACAAATGGTCGGTCTGACCATCGCAGTACACAACGGTCGTCAACACGTCCCAGTTCTCGTTAACGAAGACATGGTCGGCCACAAACTAGGCGAGTTTGCCGGTACCCGCACTTATCGTGGGCACGTGGCAGACAAGAAAGCCAAGCGTTAAGGGGTTAGGAAATGGAAGTAGCCGCTAAGTTGTCGGGCGCTCGAATCTCCGCCCAGAAAGCCCGCTTGGTCGCCGACCAGATCCGCGGGAAGAAGGTGGGCGAAGCGCTCAACCTGTTGGCTTTCAGCAGTAAGAAAGCCGCCGAGATCATGAAGAAAGTGCTGGAGTCGGCCGTAGCCAACGCCGAGCATAACGAAGGCGCAGACGTTGATGACCTGAAGGTCAGCACCGTTTTCGTCAACGAAGGGCGTTCGCTGAAGCGCATCATGCCACGTGCCAAAGGCCGTGCTGATCGCATCGTCAAGCGGTCTTGCCATATCACTGTCAAGGTTGCTGACAAGTAACGGAGTCGAAGAGATGGGTCAGAAAGTACATCCCATTGGCATTCGCCTGGGAATCGTCAAGGAGCACACCTCCGTCTGGTACGCAGACGGTCGGACTTATGCGGACTATTTGTTCGCTGATCTGAAGGTGCGTGAGTATCTCCAAGACAAACTAAAAAGCGCGTCCGTAAGCCGTATCGATATCCATCGTCCGGCGCAAACTGCACGTATCACCATCCACACCGCTCGTCCAGGTATCGTTATCGGGAAGAAAGGTGAAGATGTTGAGAAACTGCGTCAGGACCTGACCAAGCAAATGGGTGTGCCTGTGCACATCAATATCGAAGAGATCCGTAAGCCGGAGCTCGACGGTATGCTGGTTGCGCAGAGCGTAGCTCAGCAGCTGGAGCGTCGCGTAATGTTCCGTCGCGCTATGAAGCGCGCCGTACAGAACGCCATGCGCATTGGTGCCAAAGGCATCAAAATCCAAGTGAGCGGTCGTCTCGGCGGTGCTGAAATCGCACGTACTGAATGGTATCGCGAAGGTCGTGTGCCACTGCACACCCTGCGTGCCGACATCGACTATGCCAACTACGAAGCTCACACCACTTACGGTGTGATCGGTGTAAAGGTTTGGATCTTCAAAGGCGAAGTAATTGGTGGTCGCCAAGAAGAACTGAAACCACAAGCACCAGCGCCTCGTAAAAAAGCTGCTAAGTAAGGGGTACGCCAAATGTTGCAACCAAAGCGTACGAAGTTCCGCAAGCAGATGACAGGCCACAACCGTGGTCTGGCTCAGCGCGGTAGCAAAGTCAGCTTCGGCGAGTTCGCGCTGAAGTCTGTAGCTCGTGGTCGTCTCACCGCTCGTCAGATCGAGTCAGCGCGTCGTGCTCTGACCCGTCACGTTAAACGTGGCGGCAAGATCTGGATCCGTGTATTCCCGGACAAGCCGATTTCCAAAAAGCCCCTCGAAGTTCGGATGGGTAAAGGTAAGGGTAACGTGGAATACTGGGTAGCCCAGATTCAGCCAGGCAAAGTCCTGTATGAAATCGAGGGTGTAACTGAAGAGCTGGCGCGTGAGGCTTTTGCCCTGGCTGCTGCAAAGCTGCCGCTCGCCACCGCCTTTGTTAAACGGACGGTGATGTGATGAAAGCGAATGAACTTCGTGAAAAATCCGCACAGCAGCTGAACGAGCAACTGCTCGGCCTGCTGCGCGACCAGTTCAATCTGCGTATGCAGAAAGCAACTGGCCAGTTGGGGCAGTCTCATCTGCTCTCGCAAGTTAAGCGTGACATTGCTCGCGTGAAGACTGTGCTCAACCAGCAGGCAGGTAAGTGATCATGGCTGAAGCCGAAAAGACTGTCCGTACGCTGACTGGCCGTGTTGTCAGCGACAAGATGGACAAAACCATCACCGTTTTGATCGAGCGTCGCGTTAAGCACCCGATCTACGGTAAATATGTTAAGCGTTCGACTAAGCTGCACGCGCACGACGAAACCAACCAGTGCCACATCGGCGACAAAGTCACTATTCGTGAAACTCGTCCGCTGGCCAAGACTAAGTCTTGGGCACTGGTTGATGTTCTCGAACGCGCTGTGGAAGTCTAAGGACTAGGGGTCGGAGAAATTATATGATTCAGACTCAATCCATGCTCGATGTGGCCGATAACAGCGGCGCTCGCCGTGTTATGTGCATCAAGGTGCTGGGTGGCTCCCATCGTCGTTACGCTGGTATCGGTGACATCATCAAAGTTACCGTGAAGGAAGCAATTCCTCGCGGTAAGGTGAAAAAAGGCCAAGTGATGACTGCTGTTGTAGTCCGCACTCGTCACGGCGTACGCCGTGCAGATGGCTCCATTATCCGCTTTGATGGCAACGCTGCTGTTCTTCTGAACAACAAGCAAGAGCCGATCGGCACCCGTATCTTTGGGCCAGTGACCCGTGAACTTCGTACTGAGAAGTTCATGAAGATCGTCTCGCTCGCCCCAGAAGTGCTGTAAGGAGATCCGACATGCAAAAGATTCGTCGTGACGACGAGATCATCGTGATCGCCGGCAAAGACAAAGGTAAGCGCGGTAAGGTGCTTAAGGTTCTCACTAATAACCGTCTGGTTATCGGCGGTCTGAACCTGGTTAAGCGTCATACCAAGCCTAACCCGATGTCGGGCGTACAAGGCGGTATCGTCGAAAAAGAAGCTCCGCTGGATGCTTCTAACGTCGCCATTTTCAACGGCGAAACCAACAAGGCTGACCGCGTTGGTTTCAAAGTAGAAGATGGCAAGAAAATTCGTGTCTTCAAGTCGACCCAAAAAGCGGTTGATGCTTGAACACTGCTAGGTAGAAGACCATGGCACGACTAAAAGAGATTTACTGGAAAGAAATCGCACCGAAGCTTAAGGAAGAACTTAAGCTTTCGAACGTGATGGAAGTTCCACGCGTTACCAAAATCACCCTGAACATGGGTCTGGGCGAAGCGGTCGGCGACAAAAAAGTCATCGAACACGCCGTTGCTGACCTGGAAAAGATCACCGGTCAAAAAGTCGTTGTGACTTACGCTCGGAAATCCATCGCTGGCTTTAAAGTCCGTGAAGGTTGGCCGATCGGCGTCAAAGTGACTCTGCGCCGTGAGCGTATGTACGAATTCCTGGATCGTCTGCTGTCGATCTCCCTGCCTCGGGTCCGCGACTTCCGCGGCCTGAATGCCAAGTCCTTCGATGGTCGTGGTAACTACAGCATGGGCGTGAAAGAGCAGATCATCTTCCCGGAAATCGACTACGACAAGATCGATGCTCTTCGCGGTCTGGACATCACCCTGACCACCACTGCCAAGAACGATGATGAAGGCCGCGCTCTGCTGCGTGCGTTCAAATTCCCGTTCCGCAACTGATTGGAGTAGGACCATGGCCAAGATGAGCATGAAAAACCGCGAGCTGAAGCGTCAGCTCACGGTTGCCAAGTACGCCAAGAAGCGTGCAGCACTGAAAGCAATCATCGTTGATCTGAACGCAAGTCCAGAAGCACGTTGGGAAGCTACAGTAGCTCTGCAGAAGCAGCCACGTGACGCAAGCGCTTCGCGCATGCGTAACCGCTGCCGCCTGACCGGTCGTCCACACGGCGTTTACCGCAAGTTCGGCCTTGGCCGTAACAAACTGCGTGAAGCGGCAATGCGTGGTGACGTACCAGGTCTGGTTAAAGCCAGCTGGTAAGTACTTTCAGAGTCCAGGCGGTTGGTATCGCAAGATACTGACCGCCGGTGGCCTTGAATCTGGAACAAGCCCCTTTTGGGGCTTGTTTCATTTCTGGAGTGTGTCTAAAATACGCGGCTCGCCTGAGCCCGTGTGTTTTGCGCTCGGAGATTCTCGGCGACATATGTAGCCGCAAGGCTAATTTTTTTGTATTAGGAGCGTCTAGCCCATGAGTATGCAGGACCCGTTAGCGGACATGCTAACTCGTATCCGTAATGCCCAGATGGCTGAAAAGTCCGTCGTAAGCATGCCATCTTCCAAGTTGAAGGTAGCTGTTGCCAAAGTCCTGAAAGACGAAGGCTACATTGCGGGTTATCAGATCAGCAGCGAAACCAAGCCACTGCTGTCCATCGAGCTGAAGTACTTCGAAGGCCGTTCGGTCATCGAGGAAGTGAAGCGCGTTAGCCGTCCAGGCCTGCGTCAGTACAAGTCCGCCGAAGATCTGCCGAAAGTTCGTGGCGGTCTGGGCGTGTCTATCGTCTCCACCAACAAAGGTGTGATGACGGATCGTGCTGCGCGCGCTGCCGGTGTCGGCGGCGAAGTTCTTTGCACTGTGTTCTAAGGGGGGATAAGCATGTCTCGCGTCGCTAAGAACCCCGTTAAGCTGCCAGCCGGTGTCGAAGTAAAATTCGCAGGCCAACAGCTTTCGGTGAAGGGTGCCAAGGGCACTCTTGAACTGAATATCCATTCGTCCGTTGAGATCGTTGAAGAAGCTGGTGAGCTGCGTTTCGCTGCTCGCAATGGCGATCAACAAACTCGCGCAATGGCCGGTACCACGCGTGCGTTGGTAAACAACATGGTCCAAGGCGTAAGCCAAGGCTTCGAGCGTAAGCTCCAGCTGGTCGGTGTTGGTTACAAAGCGCAAGCAAAAGGCACGGTTTTGAACCTGGCCCTTGGCTTCTCGCACCCAGTGGATTACGAACTGCCGGAAGGCATCACCGCTGAGACCCCTAGCCAAACCGATATCCTGATCAAGGGTATTGATAAGCAGCTGGTAGGTCAGGTGGCCGCTGAGATCCGCGACTTCCGTCCACCAGAGCCGTACAAAGGCAAAGGTGTGCGCTACGCGGACGAAGTCGTCCGTCGTAAAGAAGCCAAGAAGAAGTAGGGCATAGCAAATGACCGACAAAAAAGTTACTCGACTGCGTCGCGCTCGCAAAGCACGCCTGAAAATGCACGAACTCGAAGTCGTGCGTCTCTGCGTGTTCCGCTCGTCGCAGCACATCTACGCCCAGGTCATCTCGGCCGACGGCAACAAAGTCCTGGCAAGCGCCTCGACTTTGGATAAAGAACTGCGTGATGGTGCCACTGGCAACATCGACGCGGCCACTAAGGTTGGCCAGCTGGTCGCTACGCGTGCTAAGGCCGCTGGCGTCTCGCAAGTGGCTTTCGACCGCTCTGGCTTCAAGTACCACGGTCGCGTGAAAGCGCTGGCTGATGCTGCTCGTGAAGCTGGGCTGGAGTTCTAAGTTATGTCAAATAACGACCAAAAGCGCGACGAAGGCTACATTGAGAAGCTGGTTCAAGTTAACCGCGTAGCCAAAACCGTTAAAGGCGGCCGTATCTTCACTTTCACCGCGTTGACCGTGGTGGGTGATGGTAAAGGGCGTGTTGGCTTCGGCCGTGGCAAGTCACGTGAAGTGCCTGCTGCGATCCAGAAGGCAATGGAAGCTGCTCGTCGCAACATGATCCAAGTTGATCTGAACGGCACCACGCTGCAGTACGCAATGAAGTCTGCCCATGGCGCTTCGAAGGTGTACATGCAGCCTGCTTCTGAAGGTACCGGTATCATCGCTGGCGGCGCTATGCGTGCTGTCCTCGAAGTTGCTGGCGTTCAGAACGTTCTGGCCAAGTGCTACGGCTCGACTAACCCGGTAAACGTGGTTCACGCCACTTTCAAGGGTTTGAAAGCTATGCAATCTCCTGAGTCCATTGCTGCCAAGCGCGGCTTGACTGTCAAGGAGATCTTCTGATCATGGCTACCGTTAAAGTAACGCTGATCAAAAGCATGACCGGCCGCATCCCTAACCACAAACTGTGCGTTAAAGGTTTGGGTCTGCGTCGCATCGGTCACACTGTAGAAGTCCTGGATACTCCCGAGAATCGCGGGATGATCAACAAGGCTTACTACATGCTGCGTGTAGAGGGTTAATCGATGAAACTCAATGATCTGAGTCCAGCGCCGGGTTCCCGTCGCGAAAAGCATCGTCCGGGCCGTGGTATCGGTAGCGGTTTGGGTAAGACTGGTGGCCGTGGCCACAAAGGTCAAACCTCCCGCTCCGGTGGCACCATCGCTCCTGGCTTTGAAGGCGGTCAACAGCCGCTGCATCGTCGCCTGCCTAAGTTCGGTTTCGTATCCCTGAAAGCCATGGATCGCGCAGAAGTGCGTCTGTCCGAGCTGGCTAAAGTGGAAGGCGACATCGTTACTGTGCAGACCCTGAAAGATGCCAACGTGATCAACGTCAACGTACAGCGTGTGAAAATCATGCTGTCCGGTGAAGTGACTCGCGCTGTCACTATCGGCAAGGGAATCGGCGCCACCAAAGGTGCGCGTTCGGCTATCGAAGCAGCTGGCGGCAAGTTCGAGGAATAAATGGCTAAGCAAGGTGCTCTCTCAGCGCTCGGCAAAGGCGGTATGTCTGAACTTTGGGCTCGTCTGCGTTTTCTGTTCCTGGCGATTATCGTCTACCGAATAGGCGCACACATCCCGGTTCCAGGTATCAACCCGGACCGACTCGCAGACCTGTTTCGACAGAATGAGGGGACCATTCTTAGCTTGTTCAACATGTTTTCCGGCGGCGCGCTGGAACGGATGAGTATCTTTGCACTGGGGATCATGCCGTACATTTCGGCATCGATCATCATGCAACTGATGACCGCCGTCAGCCCGCAGCTGGAGCAGTTGAAGAAGGAAGGTGAAGCTGGCCGTCGCAAGATTAGCCAGTACACCCGCTACGGCACTGTCGTTCTCGCCCTGGTTCAAGCTATCGGCATGTCCGTTGGTTTGGCGGGGCAGGGCGTTGCGTTCACTGGTGACTTTGGCTTCTATTTCGTCGCAGTATCCACGTTTGTGGCTGGTGCGATGTTCATGATGTGGCTGGGTGAGCAGATTACTGAGCGTGGTGTTGGTAACGGTATCTCGATGTTGATTTTCGCAGGTATCGTCGCCGGTCTTCCGAGAGCAATTGGGCAGTCTTTCGAGTCTGCACGTCAGGGTGATATCAACATCTTCGCTCTGGTTGCCATCGGTTTGCTGGCAGTAGCGATTATCGGTTTTGTGGTGTTCATTGAGCGTGGTCAGCGTCGTATTGCTGTTCACTACGCCAAGCGTCAGCAGGGCCGCAAGGTTTTTGCTGCGCAGACCAGCCACTTGCCGCTGAAAGTGAATATGGCCGGTGTAATTCCGGCAATTTTCGCGAGCAGCATTTTGCTGTTTCCGGCTTCGTTGGGTACCTGGTTTGGTCAGTCTGAAAATATGGGCTGGCTGCAGGACCTCTCTCAGTCGATCGCTCCTGGTCAGCCGTTGAATATTCTGCTGTTTAGTGCAGGGATTATTTTCTTCTGCTTCTTCTATACGGCGTTGATGTTCAATCCGAAAGACGTAGCGGAAAACCTGAAGAAGTCCGGTGCCTTTATTCCGGGCATCCGTCCAGGTGAGCAGTCTGCACGCTACATTGATGGCGTTCTGACTCGTTTGACCCTGTTCGGTGCTCTATATATGACGGCCGTGTGCTTGTTGCCCCAGTTCCTGGTGGTTGCAGCAAACGTTCCGTTCTACCTTGGCGGGACCTCGTTGCTGATCGTGGTCGTGGTTGTGATGGACTTCATGTCCCAAGTACAATCGCACCTCGTTTCGCACCAGTACGAATCCCTGATGAAGAAAGCCAACCTGAAGGGTTACGGCAGCGGCATGTTGCGCTGAGTACCCATAAGGTTCGAGGAGTTGGTGATGAAAGTTCGTGCATCGGTGAAAAAGCTGTGCCGTAACTGCAAAATTATTCGCCGCGAAGGTGTTGTTCGAGTAATTTGCAGCGCGGAACCGCGTCACAAACAGCGCCAAGGCTGAGTGTGATCCGCTTGAAGCCCGGCAGCTAGTGCGCTGCCGGGTTGATTATTTGTTATTACAGCGATATTATCTCGCGCCCTATTTCTTGGCTTCCGGGGCGTAGGTAGCTGTCAATTGGAGTCCCACTGAATGGCCCGTATTGCAGGCGTTAACATTCCAGATAACAAGCACACTGTTATCTCGCTGACCTACATCTATGGTGTTGGTCGCACTACTGCGCAGAAAATTTGCGCAGATACTGGGGTAAACCCAGCCGCAAAGATCAAAGATCTGAGCGACGAGCAGATTGAGCTGTTGCGTGGCGAAGTGGCGAAGTTCACCACTGAAGGTGACCTGCGTCGCGAAATCAACATGAAAATCAAGCGTTTGATGGACCTCGGTTGCTACCGTGGTCTGCGTCATCGTCGCGGTCTTCCAGTACGCGGTCAGCGTACCAAGACTAACGCGCGTACCCGTAAAGGTCCGCGTAAGCCGATCCGCAAGTAATCGCCCACGCGAATCGACAGGAAATTAATCATGGCAAAACCTGCTGCTCGTCCTCGTAAAAAAGTTAAAAAGACAGTGGTTGATGGCATCGCCCACATCCATGCATCTTTTAACAACACAATCGTGACCATCACCGACCGTCAAGGTAACGCGCTGTCTTGGGCTACCTCTGGTGGTTCGGGTTTCCGCGGTTCCCGCAAGTCCACCCCGTTCGCTGCTCAAGTAGCTGCTGAACGTGCTGGTCAAGCTGCGCTGGAATACGGCCTGAAAAACCTCGACGTTAACGTCAAAGGTCCAGGTCCAGGTCGTGAGTCTGCTGTCCGTGCTTTGAACGGCTGTGGCTATAAGATCGCCAGCATCACCGACGTGACGCCAATCCCGCACAACGGGTGCCGTCCGCCGAAGAAGCGCCGCGTGTAATCCAGGAGATTGTAAAGAATGGCTCGTTACATTGGTCCAAAATGCAAACTCGCTCGTCGCGAAGGCACCGATCTCTTCCTGAAGAGCGGCGTGCGCGCGATCGAATCGAAGTGCAACATTGAAGCAGCACCTGGTATCCACGGCCAACGCCGCGGTCGCCAGTCCGATTACGGCACCCAACTGCGTGAAAAGCAGAAGGTCCGTCGTATCTACGGCGTTCTCGAGCGCCAGTTCAGCGGCTACTACAAAGAAGCTGCTGGCAAGAAAGGTGCAACCGGTGAAAACCTGCTGCAACTGCTCGAATGCCGTCTGGACAACGTTGTATACCGTATGGGCTTTGGTTCGACTCGTGCCGAATCCCGTCAGCTGGTATCGCACAAATCCGTCAGCGTAAACGGCCAAACCGTTAACGTGCCGTCTTACCAGGTTCGTGCTGGTGACGTGGTCGCGATTCGCGAGAAAGCAAAAAACCAACTTCGCATTGTCCAAGCTCTCGATCTGTGTGCCCAACGTGGCCGCGTAGAATGGGTAGAAGTAGACACTGAGAAGAAGTCGGGCGTTTTCAAGAACGTTCCTGCTCGCAGTGATCTGTCCGCCGACATCAACGAAAGCCTGATTGTCGAGCTCTACTCCAAGTAAGGGCTAGAAAATAGGTGCATCCATGCAGATTTCGGTAAATGAGTTCCTGACACCCCGCCACATTGATGTGCAGGTTGTCAGTCCAACCCGCGCCAAGATCACTCTCGAGCCTCTCGAGCGTGGTTTTGGCCACACCCTGGGCAACGCGCTGCGCCGCATCCTGTTGTCCTCAATGCCCGGCTGTGCAGTAGTCGAGGCCGAGATTGACGGTGTGCTCCACGAGTACAGCGCCATCGAAGGTGTACAGGAAGACGTAATTGAAATCCTGTTGAACCTTAAAGGTCTGGCTATCAAGCTGCACGGTCGTGACGAAGTTACGCTGACCTTGTCGAAGAAGGGTTCGGGGGTGGTTACCGCTGCCGATATTCAGCTGGATCATGATGTCGAGATCGTTAACCCCGATCACGTAATCGCTAACCTGGCGTCTAACGGCGCCCTGAACATGAAGCTCACTGTAGCTCGTGGTCGTGGTTATGAACCGGCCGACTCGCGTCAGAGCGATGAAGACGAAAGCCGCAGCATTGGTCGCTTGCAGCTTGACTCTTCGTTCAGCCCGGTTCGCCGTATCGCATACGTGGTGGAAAACGCCCGTGTCGAGCAGCGTACTAACCTGGACAAGCTGGTTATTGATCTGGAAACCAACGGTACTCTGGATCCTGAAGAGGCTATTCGCCGCGCTGCAACCATTCTGCAACAGCAGTTGGCTGCGTTCGTCGACCTCAAAGGTGACAGCGAACCAGTGGTAATCGAGCAGGAAGACGAGATCGATCCGATCCTGCTTCGCCCGGTTGACGATCTGGAACTGACTGTACGTTCGGCTAACTGCCTTAAGGCGGAAAACATTTACTACATCGGTGACCTGATTCAGCGTACCGAAGTAGAACTGTTGAAGACTCCGAACCTGGGCAAGAAATCCTTGACTGAAATCAAGGACGTTCTGGCCTCCCGCGGTCTGTCCCTCGGCATGCGCCTCGACAACTGGCCGCCTGCAAGTCTTAAGAAGGACGACAAGGCGACTGCCTGATCGTCGTAATCACCGAACGTGAGTTTGGTAAGGAATGAACCATGCGTCATCGTAAAAGTGGTCGTCACCTGAGCCGTACCAGCTCGCACCGCAAGGCCATGTTCCAAAACATGGCGGTGTCGCTGTTCGAGCACGAGCTGATCAAAACTACACTGCCGAAAGCTAAAGAACTGCGTCGCGTTGCTGAGCCGCTGATCACTTTGGCCAAGACAGACAGCCTGGCTAACCGCCGTCTGGCTTTCGACCGTACTCGTTCGAAAGCTATCGTTGGTAAGCTCTTCAACGACCTGGGCAAGCGTTATGCTACCCGTGAGGGTGGCTACCTGCGCATCCTCAAGTGCGGTTTCCGCACTGGCGACAACGCGCCTATGGCGTACGTCGAGTTGGTTGATCGTGCTACTGCCGGCGAAGCTGTAAGCGCCGAGTAAGACGACAGTCTGCAACGAAGAACCGGGCCTAGTGCCCGGTTTTTTGTGCGCGTAATAAAAGCCGTCTATATTCCTCACGTCGCTGCCGGTGCTCTCGCACATCCAAAGCTACTTGCCAGGACGGTTCGTTAGTTATTTTCTATCAAAGTCCATGATTTAATGCATTTGATGGTGTCATCTTGATGGTCAATACTCCCTCCAAGCCGATTAGCCGGCAGTTCCTAGCCTGACCTGAGGAAGATTGAGCATGAGCCAGAACAAAATCCTGACCACCGCCAGCGGTGCGCCTGTCGCCGATAACCAGAACTCCCGCACCGCCGGTCCTCGTGGGCCCTTGTTGCTCGACGATTTCCATCTGATCGAAAAGCTTGCGCATTTCAACCGTGAAAACATTCCCGAGCGCCGTGTGCACGCCAAAGGCTCGGGTGCTTACGGCACGTTCACTGTGTCCCGTGACATTACTCAGTACACCAGCGCTAAGCTGTTCGAGACCGTCGGGAAACAAACACCGACCTTCCTGCGATTCTCTACGGTAGGTGGCGAGCGCGGTTCGGCTGACACCGAGCGCGATCCACGCGGTTTTGCCTTGAAGTTCTACACTGACGAAGGGAACTGGGACATCGTGGGTAACAACACGCCAGTATTCTTCATCCGCGACCCGCTGAAGTTTCCGGACTTTATCCACACCCAAAAGCGCCTGCCGCAAAGCAACCTGAAAAGTGCGCAGATGATGTGGGACTTCTGGTCGCACTCTCCAGAAGCACTGCACCAGGTCACCATCCTGTTTTCGGATCGGGGCATTCCTGACGGCTACCGTCACATGCACGGCTTCGGCAGTCACACGTACAGCCTGATCAACGCCCGTGGCGAACGTCATTGGGTTAAGTGGCATTACAAGACCAAGCAAGGGATCAAGAACCTGGCGCCTGCTGAAGCTGCACGCCTGGCTGGTACAGACCCTGATTACGCGCAGCGTGACTTGTTTGGTGCGATCGAGCGTGGCGACTTCCCGAAATGGAGTGTCAACATCCAGGTCATGACCGAAGCGCAAGCCAACGCTCATTACGAGAACCCTTTTGACGTGACCAAAACATGGTCGCAGAAAGAATTCCCGTTGATCGAAGTCGGCGAGCTGGAACTCAACCGTAACCCGCAGAATTACTTCGCTGAAGTTGAGCAAGCCGCCTTTGGCCCAAGCAACATGGTTCCGGGTGTGGGGCTGTCGCCGGACCGCATGCTGCAAGGCCGCGTATTCGCTTACGCAGATGCGCACCGCTACCGTGTTGGCACCAACCACCAGCAATTGCCGGTGAATGCCCCGCGCAGCCCGGTGAACAGCTATCAACGTGATGGTTCGATGGCCTTTGGCAGTAACGGCGGCGCAACGCCTAACTATGAGCCAAACAGCTACACTGATGCGCCCAAGCAAGCGCCACAATACGCAGAGCCTGCTCTGGCGTTGACCGGTGCAGCTGATCGCTACGATCATCGCGAAGATACCGACTACTACAGCCACGCGGGTGCGCTGTTCCGCTTGATGGATGCCGGGCAGAAAGCCCTGCTGATCAGCAACATTGCCGGCGCTATGGCCGGGGTCAGCAGCGATGTGGTTCAGCGCCAGCTGCAGCACTTCTTCAAAGCTGACCCTGATTACGGGCAAGGCATTGCAACTGCGCTGGGTGTATCGCTTAACTGACTCTAAACGATAAGCAGAACCGCCCTCATTTGGGCGGTTTTTGCGTTATTTCAGCTACTTTTCTGCGGAAATCATCACTTTTCTGCCGTTAGTCCCGTGACCTCCGGGTCATCATGGTTCAAACTACAGACTTTCAAGCAGGGAGATGTAGGGCGATGCAAGGTCACCCCGACGTAATCGATTACCTCAACACGTTGCTGACGGGCGAACTGGCAGCTCGTGACCAATATTTCATCCATTCGCGCATGTACGAAGACTGGGGCTTTACCGAGCTCTACGAGCGTATCAACCACGAAATGGAAGAAGAGGCGCAGCACGCCGACGCACTGATGCGCCGCATCCTCATGCTCGAAGGCACGCCGCGTATGCGTCCAGACGACCTGGATGTGGGCACCACGGTGCCTGACATGCTCGCCGCTGACCTTCGCCTCGAATACAAGGTGCGTGCCGCGCTCTGCAAGGGCATCGAACTCTGCGAGCAGCACAACGACTATGTCACCCGCGAGATTCTGCGGGTGCAGTTGAATGACACCGAAGAAGATCACACCTACTGGCTGGAAAAGCAGTTGGGCCTGATCAAGCTGGTCGGCCTGGAAAATTACCTGCAATCGCAGTTCTGATTCCCGGCTACAAAAAAGCCCCTGTCACCGCAACGTGACAGGGGCTTTTTCATGCGCCCGATAAATCAGGCTTTGTCGCGCGCCAATAACGGCTTCAAGTAGTAACCGGTATGTGACTGCGGCATCTCCGAGACCTGTTCCGGCGTACCCACCGCGATGATCTGGCCACCCTTGGAGCCGCCTTCCGGCCCCAGGTCCACCAGCCAGTCGGCGGTCTTGATCACATCAAGGTTGTGCTCGATCACCACCACTGTGTTGCCGTGGTCACGCAAGCGGTGCAGAACATCCAGCAATTGCTGAATATCGGCAAAGTGCAGGCCCGTAGTCGGCTCATCGAGGATGTACAGCGTCTTGCCCGTATCGCGCTTGGACAGCTCGCGAGACAGCTTCACCCGCTGCGCCTCGCCGCCGGACAACGTGGTCGCCGACTGCCCCAGCTTGATGTACGACAGGCCCACATCCATCAAGGTCTGCAGCTTGCGTGCCAACGCAGGCACCGCGTCGAAGAACACCCGCGCTTCCTCGATGGTCATCTCCAGGGTTTCGTGGATGTTTTTACCCTTGTATTTGATCTCCAGGGTTTCGCGGTTGTAGCGCTTGCTCTTGCACACATCGCACGGCACGTAGATGTCCGGCAGGAAGTGCATCTCAACCTTGATCAGGCCATCGCCCTGGCACGCCTCGCAGCGCCCGCCCTTGACGTTGAACGAGAACCGGCCCGGCCCGTAACCGCGTGAGCGAGACTCCGGCACGCCCGCAAACAGTTCACGTATCGGCGTGAACAACCCGGTATAGGTCGCCGGGTTGGAACGCGGTGTGCGGCCAATCGGGCTTTGGTCGATATCGACCACCTTGTCCAAGTGCTCCAAACCTTTGATGCTGTCGTGTGCCGCGGCCTCCAGCGTGGTGGCGCCGTTCAGGGCGGTGGCACTCAGCGGGAACAGCGTGTTGTTGATGAGCGTCGACTTGCCGGAGCCGGAAACGCCGGTCACACAGGTCAGCAGGCCGAGAGGTATTTCCAGGTCCACATTGCGCAGGTTGTTGCCGCGCGCGCCCTTGAGGTGCAACGCCATCTTTTTGTTGCGCGGCGTGCGCTTGGCGGGCACTTCGATCTTCACTCGACCGGACAGGTATTTGCCCGTCAGCGAATCCGGGTGAGCCATGACTTCGGCAGGTGTGCCTTCGGCGACGATGTGCCCACCGTGCACGCCCGCACCCGGGCCAATGTCGACCACATAATCCGCCAGGCGAATCGCGTCTTCATCGTGCTCGACCACGATCACGGTGTTACCGATATCCCGCAGGTGTTTAAGCGTTCCCAGGAGGCGGTCATTGTCCCGCTGATGCAAGCCAATCGACGGTTCATCAAGGATGTACAACACGCCAACAAGGCCGGCACCAATCTGGCTGGCCAAACGAATCCGCTGGGCTTCACCGCCAGACAGCGTGTCTGCGCTGCGATCCAGCGACAGATAATCCAGGCCGACGTTAACCAGGAACTGCAAGCGCTCGCGGATTTCCTTGAGGATCTTGTCAGCAATTTCCCCGCGCCGGCCGGTCAGCTTGAGCACGCCGAAATATTCACAGGCATCGCCAATTGGCAGGTTGGTCACCGCTGGCAACGTCTTCTCACCCACCCACACATGGCGCGCCTCGCGGCGCAGGCGAGTGCCCCGGCAGTCCGGGCACGGTTGGGTGCTGAGGAATTTCGCCAGCTCTTCGCGCACGCTCGCCGATTCGGTCTCACGGTAACGCCGCTCCAGGTTCGGCACGATGCCCTCGAACGGGTGCGAGCGTTTGACGATATCGCCACGGTCGTTCAGGTACTTGAAGTCGACGTTCTGCGAACCACTGCCGTGCAGGATAACTTTCTGCTGCTCTGCCGGCAGTTGGTTGAACGGCATTTCCAGGCTGAATTTATAGTGGGATGCCAACGACCCGAGCATCTGGAAGTAGTAGACGTTACGCCTGTCCCAGCCGCGTATCGCGCCCTCCGCCAACGTCAGGTCACCATTGACCAGGCGCTTGATGTCGAAGAACTGCTTTACCCCAAGGCCATCACACGTCGGGCAGGCGCCTGCCGGGTTGTTGAAGGAAAACAGCTTGGGTTCCAGCTCGCTGATGGCATGCCCGCAGATCGGACAGGCAAAACGTGCGGAGAAGATGATTTCTTCACCCGGCTCGTCATCCATCGGCGCAACCAGCGCAATGCCATCCGCCAGCTTCAGCGCGGTTTCGAACGATTCCGCCAAACGCTGCTGCAAGTCGGCACGCACCTTGAAGCGGTCGACCACGACATCAATGGAATGCTTCTTCTGCTTGTCGAGCTTTGGCGCTTCATCCAGCTCATAGAGCTTGCCGTTGATGCGCGCGCGCACGAAACCCTGGGCGCGCAGCTCTTCAAAGACCGAAAGGTGTTCGCCCTTGCGCTCACGAATGACCGGCGCCAGCAGCATCAGCTTGGCGCCCTCAGGCTGGGCCAGCACCAGGTCGACCATTTGGCTGACGGTCTGGGCTTCCAGGGGAATATCGTGGTCCGGGCAGCGCGGAATACCCACGCGCGCGTACAGCAGGCGCAGGTAGTCGTAGATTTCGGTAATGGTGCCCACGGTGGAGCGCGGGTTATGGGAGGTCGACTTTTGCTCGATGGAAATCGCCGGCGACAAACCTTCAATGGTGTCGACGTCAGGCTTTTCCATCATCGACAGGAATTGCCGGGCATAGGCTGACAGCGACTCTACATAGCGACGCTGACCTTCGGCATACAGCGTGTCGAACGCCAGGGACGATTTGCCGGACCCGGACAAGCCGGTGATGACGATCAGTTTGTCCCGGGGCAGGGTCAGGTCGATGTTCTTCAGGTTGTGGGTTCTAGCCCCACGAATCAGGATCTTGTCCAAGATGGCCTCGCACGGCGGGCGTAAATAATGCAGGAGTATACGGCTAAAGACTGGATGAATATACACTGTCAAAGTGCCGGGTGCAGCCTTACATGAAAGCTGCGCGGCAAAGCGCCGCATATACCCTCTCTATCGATGGGACTGGTAGAATCGCCGCCGGTTCACACGAGGTTTTTCCATGCACGATCCCCACAGCGAACGCATGAGTAGCGGCGAGACCCGAGCAGCAAGCGGTCTGGCCCTGGTGTTCGCCTTCCGTATGCTAGGCATGTTTATGGTGTTGCCGGTGCTGGCGACCTATGGAATGGATCTCGCAGGCGCGACCCCCGCCCTGATCGGCCTGGCCATTGGCGCCTATGGCCTGACCCAGGCACTTTTTCAGATTCCGTTCGGGATCATTTCCGATCGTATCGGCCGGCGGCCGGTGATTTACCTGGGGCTGATCGTGTTCGCCCTCGGCAGTGTGCTCGCGGCTCAGTCAGACTCGATCTGGGGCGTGATTGCCGGGCGCGTCCTGCAAGGCGCCGGCGCGATTTCCGCCGCCGTCATGGCCCTGCTCTCGGACCTGACCCGCGAACAACACCGTACCAAGGCCATGGCCATGATCGGCATGACCATCGGCCTGTCGTTCGCAGTGGCCATGGTCGTCGGCCCGTTGCTGACACGTGCCTTTGGTTTGCACGGGCTGTTCCTTGCCACCGGCGGTATGGCGCTGTTCGGGATCGTGATCGTAGCGTTTATGGTGCCGCGCTCCACCGGCACGCTGCAGCACCGCGAATCCGGCGTCGCACGCAAGGCGTTACTGCCGACGCTCAAGCACCCGGACCTGCTGCGCCTGGATTTAGGTATCTTCGTATTGCACGCGATGCTGATGTGCAGCTTCGTCGCGCTGCCCCTGGCACTGGTCGAAAAAGCCGGCCTGCCCAAGGAACAGCACTGGTGGGTCTACCTGACCGCGCTGTTGATCTCGTTCTTCGCCATGATCCCGTTCATCATCTACGGCGAGAAGAAACGCAAAATGAAACGAGTTCTCCTGGGTGCCGTCGCGACATTGATGCTCACTGAGCTATTCTTCTGGGAGTACGGCGACAGCCTGCGGGCGCTGGTAATCGGTACGGTGGTGTTCTTCACCGCGTTCAACCTGCTCGAGGCTTCGTTGCCTTCGCTGATCAGTAAAGTTTCACCGGCCGGTGGCAAGGGCACGGCGATGGGGGTGTATTCCACCAGCCAGTTCCTCGGTTCGGCGCTGGGCGGCATCATGGGTGGCTGGATGTTCCAGCATGGCGGTTTGTCGGTTGTGTTCCTCGGATGCGCCGGGCTGGCTGCACTTTGGCTGGCCTTTGCTGTTACCATGCGCGAACCTCCGTACGTCACAAGCCTGCGCCTGCCGCTGTCGCCCGAAGCAATTCGTGAAGCTGGCCTGGTAGAGCGCCTGAAGGCCGTCGTCGGGGTAACAGATGCAGTGGTGGTCGCTGAAGAGGCGGCCATTTACATCAAATTGGACACCGAATTATTGGATCGCGCGACGCTCGAGCAACTGGTCAACCCAGTGCCGACAGCGCGCCCAGCTTAGGAGAACGTTATGGCCCGTGGGGTTAACAAAGTCATATTGGTCGGTACATGCGGCCAGGATCCCGAAGTTCGCTACTTGCCTAACGGTAATGCCGTGACCAACCTGAGTCTGGCGACCAGCGAACAGTGGACCGACAAGCAGACCGGCCAGAAGGTCGAGAAGACCGAATGGCACCGCGTGTCGATGTTCGGCAAGGTGGCAGAGATCGCCGGTGAATACCTGCGCAAAGGTTCGCAGGTCTACATCGAAGGCAAACTGCAAACCCGCGAGTGGGAAAAAGACGGCATCAAGCGTTACACCACCGAAATCGTGGTCGACATGCAAGGCACCATGCAACTGCTGGGCGGCCGTCCACAGCAGGGCGAGCAACAAGGCGGGGGCAATAACTACCAGCAGTCCGCTCCGGCCCCACGCCAGCAGGCTCCGCGCCCGCAGCAGTCGGCACCGCAACAATCGCGTCAGGCGCCGCCTCCACAACAGGCCGCTCCACAGCCTGCTCCGGATTTCGACAGCTTTGATGACGATATCCCGTTCTAAGGTCTCAGACCCGGAACGCGCAAAACCCCCGATGGCCACGCCTCGGGGGTTTTTTATTACCCATGATCAAGCCTCCCTCGCAGCCGCTGTCACCACCATCTCCTTGAACCGCTGCAAAACCGCCGAGCCGTCACCGATGCGCGTCGCCAAATGCAACGGCGCTACCAGGCTCTGGCACTCCGTGAGCTCGCGATAAACAATGCCGTCGCCGCGCAACCGTTGCATCGACGCCGGTACGATGGACACGCCAAGGCCCGCCGCCACCAGGCTCAGCGTCGCGGTCATGCGCGGTGCCTCCTGGACCACCTGCGGGCTGAACCCGGCTTCACGGCAGGCCACCAGAATCGCGTCATACAAACCCAGCCCTACGCGGCGGCGGTAAAGCACAAACGCTTCGGTCGCCAGGGCGGCCAAGGGCAGGGGTGATTGAGCGTCGAGTGCCAGCGGATGATCAGTCGGCAGCGCCAGCAACATGGGTTCCACCAGAATCGGTTCGTCCTGCAGCGACTGGGTGCCACTGAGCGGTGAGCGGATGAACGCAGCATCGAGCTTTTCATGTACCAGCGCGTCCAACAACTCACCGGTGCCCGCTTCTTCCAGCACCACCGAGACGCCGACAAAGGTTTCGCGAAACAGCCGCAACACACTGGGGACAAACGGGTGCAATGCCGCCGAGCTGGTAAACCCAATAGCCAGCCGGCCCCGTTCACCCCGAGCGGCGCGACGAACCACATCGGCTACACCGTCGGCACGCGCCAGGAGTGCTCGCGCTTCATCCAGCAACGCCAATCCGGCCGTGGTAGGGCGCACACCTCTGGGCAAACGCTCCATCAATACAACGCCGAGTTCGGCTTCCAGGCTTTGCAGCATGCGCGTCAGCGGGGGTTGTTGCATCCCCAGACGTTCCGCGGCGCGGGTGATATAGCCTTCCTCGGCAATCGCCACGAAGGCTTTAAGCTGGCGAAGTTCCAACATAGGGATACTTTCAAGGTATGGGAAGTCGCCAATCCTGGCATTTGTTCTCATGGCTCACAAGATTTAGGCTGTCGCCAACCTCAAAAAGAAGGAATGCCGCGATGACCTGGTCAGCCAAGCAGTACACGATGTTTGAACAACAACGTACCCGTCCGGTCCGTGACCTGGTCGCGGCTATTCCCACTGCCGACGTGCGCACCGCCGTCGACCTGGGCTGCGGCCCTGGCAATTCCACCGAAGTATTGGCCGAGCGCTTTCCAAAGGCACACGTCACCGGCATGGACAGTTCCGACGATATGCTGGTTGATGCCCGCAAACGGCTGCCGGCACTGAACTTCGAATTGGCAGATATCGGCGCCTGGAACCCGGGGCAGACATTCGACGTGATTCTGGCCAACGCTTCCCTGCAATGGCTGCCGAACCACGCCACGCTCTATCCACACCTGGTCAACCAACTGACGCTTGGCGGCACGCTGGCCGTGCAGACCCCGGATAACCTCGACGAGCCCGCCCACCGACTTGCTCGAGAAGTGGCGGCCGAGGGGCCATGGTCTGCAAAGATCGGCGCGGTTAAACACAATGAGCGGCACACCGCGAGCTACTACTACGAGCTGCTGAGCAAACATTGCAGCACTGTCGACGTGTGGCGCACCACTTACCAGCACCCGCTGGCGGATCACGCGGCCGTGGTGGAGTGGTTCAAGGCTTCGGCATTACGGCCTTTTCTTGCGCCATTGGCCGAGAGCGAAAAAACCGCGTTCCTGCAGGACTACCAGGCGCGGATTACCCAGGCCTACCCAGCCCTGGCCGATGGCACCGTGTTACTGCCATTCCCGCGCCTGTTCATCATCGCGACTCGCTGAAACCCGGCAAACAAGCGGTGGTCACACAGCCGCCGCTTGGCTCTCCAGATACTCATCCGTCGAGAGCACGCTCGCGTAGGCAAAGCCCAGCGACGCCATAAAAGCCCCGTGCACTTGCGCTGCCGGAATTACCTGCCCGTTGAATTCCTGATCCCGCGTAGCGCACGCGTCGTGAATCAACGTGACCTTGTAGCCCAGGTCCGCCGCTGCGCGCACTACGCCGTCGATGCACATATGGCTCATGCTCCCGACCACCACCACTTCGGTGATGGCGCGTTGTTCCAGCACGGCCTGTAGATCAGTCCCGCGAAACGCATTCACGAAGTGTTTAAGCACCACAGGCTCGTTACCCTCATTCAGCACCTTGGCATGCAGGTGCGCGCCTTCGGAACCCGGCGTGAAGAAAGGTGCGTCCTCGGAAGTGAACTCATGGCGTACATGAATCACTGCATTCCCCGCCTGACGAAACGCCTGCAGCACCTGCGCAGCCTTGTCCGCCGCGGCTTCTACGCCGTCGAGCGGCCACTTGCCCTGGGGGAAGTAGTCGTTTTGTATGTCGATGAGGATGAGCGCTTGCTTGGCCATAAGGGGTTCTCGTGATGGGTGGACAGGCCCAGTATCTTAGCTGGCGCCGGGAAAGAGGAGCGGCTGAGTCGTGCAGAACGCCGCATGTTTAGCGCGACGTCGTGCAGAATCAGGCAGGCCTACTGCCATTACTTTTTCAGTAACTGATTGATTTAACAACCATCCTGTTCTGCCTTGCCTTGGCTTGATCCCTGCAACCCTCTCTGCACACACATGGCAGGATGGCCAAGGAGGACGCATGACCCCGACTCAACGGAAAAAAACGGTGGTCGCTCACTCCACGAGAGCAGGTGCGCCGCAGCATGAAGTCGACACCAACCGCGCCCTGGCGCGTTGGCTGGCGCAGATACTCGGCCTTAAATTCGGCGGCAGCTATGACCCACACCTCCATGGCGGCCGTGACCTGTATCTGTTGCCCACGCAAACCCTGATCGGCTCGGCCCAAGCGCTCCAGCTCAACGTTAAAGGGTCGCAAGACCTGTGGGGCGGCTATGTCGATCACGATTTCATCTGCACCAAAGCCATTACTCATGGCCTGTTAAGCCCGGATGCCACGGCGCCCGAGGGTTGGTCGCCATTGTTCGGCGAGCGCGTGCGCAACGTCGTGCTTGATGGCTTCAGCGTTTTTGCGCTGCCCGATGCGCTGCCCGCTGCCAGGCGCTTGCTCAGCAGTGGGCCGATCCGCCTGAAGCCCGTGCATGCCTGCGCCGGGCGCGGCCAGGAAGTTATCCACAGTCTCGACGCATTCGAGGCCCTGCTGGCGCGGCCCGAATCGGCGCAACTGTTCTGTGAGGGCGTGGTGCTGGAGCAAGACCTGCACGACGTGGTCACTCATAGCGTGGGCCAAAGTTTTATCGGCGATCACGTGTTCAGCTACTGCGGCGAGCAATACCTCACTCAGGACGGGCAGGGCGAAGACGTCTACGGCGGCTCCGACTTACTGGTGGTTCCCGGTGCTTACGACGACTTGCTAAAGCTCGACCTGCCCGACGGCGTGCGCGAGGCCATCGAACAGGCCCGGATTTTCGACAGCGCCGCCGACGAGGCCTACCCTGGTTTCTACGCGTCGCGACGCAACTACGACATTGCCCAAGGCCTGGACAGTGAAGGCCAACGCTGCAGCGGCGTGCTTGAACAATCCTGGCGCATGGGCGGGGCCAGCAGCGCGGAGGTCGCGGCGCTGCAAAGCTTCATCAATAACCCCGGCCTGCGGGCGATTCGTGTTTCATCGGTGGAAACCTACGTGGACCAAGCGTTGCCAGCGGATGCCATTGAGGTGTACCGCGGCCCGGCCGAAAACAGCGACTTTCTTCTCAAGTATGTGACGGTTAAATCTTATGACGGCTAGAAGCGAAAGCATTGCGATCGATATCGACGACGAACAGATGAGCGGCACATTCCTGACCCCAAAATCGAAGGTGCCAGGCGTGCTGTTTGTGCACGGCTGGGGCGGCAGCCAGGAGCGCGATCTTGCGCGGGCCAAAGGCATCGCCGGTTTGGGGTGTGTGTGTCTCACGTTCGACCTGCGCGGCCATGCGGGCACCGGTATTCCGTTGTCCCGCGTCACTCGCGAAGACAACCTGCGCGACCTGTTGGCTGCGTACGACCGGTTGCTGTCACACCCGGCCATCGACACCTCGGCTGTGGCGGTGGTGGGCACCAGTTATGGTGGCTATCTGGCGGCGATTCTTACCTCATTGCGCCCGGTGCGTTGGCTGGCGCTGCGGGTGCCGGCGCTTTACCGTGACCAGGAATGGCTCAAGCCCAAGCGCGAATTGGATAAAGCCGACCTGATGGACTACCGCAGCACACGGGTGCAGGCCGAAACCAACCGCGCCCTGCATGCCTGTGCGCAATTCACCGGCGATGTGCTGATTGTCGAATCGCAAACCGATGACCATGTGCCTCACGCCACCATCATGAGCTATCGCGCGGCATGCCAGCAGACCCACTCCTTGACCCACCGTATCATCGACGGCGCAGACCATTCACTCAGCGATCCGGTGTCGCAGCAGGCCTACACCTCGATCCTGGTCGACTGGATTACCGAGATGGTCGTGGGCGAGCGGTTGAGCATCATCCAATCCCAATAACGGCGGCGCTTTGGGGTAATGCCAGTCAGTTAAGCGTCGCTCCCACATTGGATCTTCGCTGCTTTGAGCATTTCGTTCGCTTAACTGACTGGCATTAGGCGCTTTGGGGCGCCTTCAACACCTTCAAGCAGGTGCTTTCTTCACCCGCAACGCTTTGGCTTTGGCTTCGACCGCGAGGTACATCACCAGCGCAATCAGCAGCGGCAAAATAAAGTAGATCGCCCGGTAGGCAATCAACCCCGCAAGCAAACTGCCGCGCGACGCTTCATGCTGCATCAGCGCGATAAACACGGCCTCCAGCACTCCAAGCCCGGCCGGGATATGGGTGATGACACCGGCAATCGCGCTGATCAGCAGTACCCCCAACACCAGCGGATAATCCAACTTGGCCGGCAACAAGGTAAAGATCACCGCCGCCATCAATGACCAATTCAACGCGCCCAACGCCAACTGCAAACATGCCATGCGCAGCGAGGGCAAATTGATCTCGATGCCTTTGATCGACCACGCACGTTTTTTCGAAAATCGGCAGGCTGCCAGATACCCGAGACTGGCCAGCACCAGCAACACACCAATGCCCTGCAAAGCGCTGGTGCTGACTTTCCAGCCCGGCGGCATCGTCACCCAGCCGCTGCTGAACACCACGCCGGCCAATGCCATGTAACCAAACCAATTGGTCGCCAGGCTCAGCCCAAGAATCTTCGCGATATTACCGGTGCTCACCCCGAGCCGTGAGTACAGCCGATAACGCATGGCGATCCCGCCGACCCACGCGCTCAGGTTGAGGTTGAACGCATAGCTGATGATCCCCACCGGCAAGATCTGCTTCCAGCGCAATGGCTGGCGAATGTAGGTGCGACCGATCAGGTCGAAGCTGGCGTAGACGAGGAAACTGCACAAGGTCAGCCCACCGGCCATCAACAACGTGTGCAGCTTGAAGTCGCCCAGCGTCTGCATCACTTCGCTCCAGTCGATGCGCCGCGCCAGCAGGGTGAACAGCACGATCAGCAGCAGGAAGAAAGCGATGGTCAGCGGCTTCTTCCAGCGTTTGAATCGCGAGCTGCCGGTGTCAGCGTTCACGGGCCTGACTCTGGAAGGGTTTCAAGCGGGGTTTATGCGCCGGTAGCCAGCCCGTCAGTACAGGGAAATGGCGCATCACATGAAATACCAGGAAGCCTACGGTCAATCGCCACAGCCACAGCCGTGGCTTGCGGTTTTCCGGCATGGTCCGGCAATGGTCTTTGGCGAGTATTTCCAAACGTTCATACAGCTGCTGGTTGAAGGCGCGGTCGCGAATCAGCACGTTGGCTTCCAGGTTCAGCGACAGGCTCAACGGGTCCAGGTTGCTTGAGCCCACGGTGCTCCAATGGTCATCCACCAGCGCGACTTTGCCATGCAGCGGCCGTTGGCAATACTCGTGAATCACCACGCCATCCTTGAGCAGATAGTCGTAGAGCATGCGCGCCGCCAGCTTGGCCAGCAGCACATCAGGTTGGCCCTGCATGATCAGTTGCACCTGCACACCACGGCGCGCGGCGTTGCGAATTTCGCGCAGCAGCCGGTAGCCGGGAAAGAAGTAGGCGTTGGCGATCACCACGCGTTGTCGGGCCTTGCTCAGCGCGTGGATATACGCCTCTTCGATGTCGTCGCGGTGCTGCACGTTGTCGCGGTAGATCAGGCGCACCAGGCCGTCGTCGTTAGCGGTTGTCCACAGCGCGGGCCGTTGCTGGCGCCGGCGCCAGCCTCGCCGCGTGCGCACCTGGCGACCACTTTGTGCAAGGGCGAAATGGTGCAGGTCGGCCACCGCAGGGCCGGTCAATTGCAGCGCATAATCCTGCTTGGCCTCGGGGCCAAAATCCCCGAGGTGGTCGGCAGAAAAGTTGATCCCGCCGATAAACGCCACGGCGGCGTCCACCACCACAATCTTGCGATGCAGGCGGCGAAACCAGTTGGTGCGAAGCCCCAACCTCTTCGGCGCCGGGTCGAACATCTGCACCTCCACACCCGCCTCAGCCAGCTCGCCGAGAAATGCCGGGCTCAGTTCGCCGCAGCCAAAACCATCGAGGCTGGCCACCACCTTCACGCCACGTTGCGCGGCCTCTATCAGAATGCCTTGCAACTCATGGCCGACCTTGTCTTCAAACAGAATAAAGGTCTCCAGCAGAATCTCCCGTTGTGCCTTGCGCATGGCGTCGAAGACTGTCGGAAAGTACGCCTCGCCGTTCTCCAGCAGCTCGACCCGGTTGTCGCTCTGCCAGCCGTAATCGAGATCACGCGCTTTCGCTTCATCCGGCGGCTGGTCGGTGGCGATGTGTTCTACCGCGACGTTCATAACTCGATCTCCACTGACAACGGCACATGGTCTGACAGATGGGACCACGGCCGGGTCGTCAGCACCTTGGGGTTATGGATGTTCACATTGCGCACATAGATGCGATCCAGCGGCAGCAACGGCAGGCGTGCCGGGAAGGTTCGGGCGAGCTTGCCGTGGGCTTCGACGAACACTTCCTTGAGGCCGCTCTGGCTCAGGTCAACCTTCTGGCGCCAGTCGTTGAAATCACCGGCCACGACCAGCGGCGTATCGGCGGGGATCTCGCGGATGCGCTGTTCCAGCAGGCGCAACTGTTGCTGGCGATGCACCTCGCGCAGGCCCAGGTGCATGCAGATCGCATGCACTTCCTGGCCGGTGCCGGGCAAGCGCAGCACACAATGCAGCAGGCCACGGTTTTCGTGGCCGCTTTGCGAAATGTCGAGGTTGTCGTAGCGGATGATCTGGAATTTCGACAGCAGCGCATTGCCATGGTCGCCATGCGGGTAGATCGCGTTGCGACCGTAGGCGAATTGCGGCCAGATGCTGTCGGCGAGGAATTCGTACTGCGGCATGTTCGGCCAGTCACTGTAGTGCTGAGGATGGCGTTCGTGAGTGCCGTGGATTTCCTGCAGGAACACGATATCGGCGCCCACGCTGCGCACGGCTTCACGCAGCTCGGGCAGGATGAAGCGTCGATTCAATGCGGTGAAGCCCTTGTGGATATTGACCGTCAGCACCGTGAAGCGCGTGATGGCGACGCTGGGGGTAATGGGCACCCAGTCGGGAATCGCAGCCATGATTGCTCCTGTGAAAGAGTGGGGGCCTGGTCCCCGTTTAAGGCTGACTGCGATGTTCCGATGAAAGTTTCCACCTTCCTACGGACGGCACGCTCGAGACACGGCGGATCAGTGGCCAGTCATTACGCGGGTCGAGGGCTCGGCATACACCGGTCCCCGTCGGTCAAGGCGACCGCTCCAGGCGGTCAGCGCCAGGGCGACCAACACCACCAGGCCGCCGATCCATGCGGTATGGATCAACCCCATATGCGCCACAATCAGGCCTCCGGCCCACGCGCCCCCGGCGATTCCCAGGTTAAACGCGGCGATGTTCAAGCCCGAGGCCACATCCACCGCCTGCGGCGTGTGATGTTCGGCCTGGCGCACCACGTACACCTGCAGGCCCGGCACATTGCCGAATGCAACCGCGCCCCACACCAATACGGTGGCCAGCGCCAGCCATGGGTTGCTGGCGGTCAGGGTCAGGATGAGCAACACCGCCGCGAGCAGCGCAAAGATGATTTTCAACGCGCTGATGGGGCCGCGTTTATCCGCCAGTTTGCCGCCCCAGATATTCCCGGCAGCCACCGAGATGCCATACACCAGCAATACCAGGCTCACGGTGCCGGCGCTGAAGCCTGCGATGTCCTGGAGGATGGGGGCCAGGAAGGTAAACGCGATAAACGAACCGCCGTAGCCGATGGCGGTCATGGCATACACCAGCAGTAAGCGCGGCTGCTTGAGCACTTGCAGTTGTTGCAGCAGGGACGCGGGTTTGCTGTGGGCGATGGTGTTTGGCACGTAGATCAGGCTGCCGATAAACGCGATCACACCCAGCGCCGAGACGGCGAGGAAGGTTTCACGCCAGCCGAAGTGCTGGCCGATAAACGTGCCCAGCGGCACGCCGGTGACCAGCGCGACGGTCAAGCCGGTAAACATGATCGCGATCGCACTGGCGGCTTTTTCCTTCGGCACCAGGCTGGTGGCGATGGTCGAGCCGATCGAGAAAAACACCCCGTGTGCCAGGCCGGTGACGATCCGCGCCAGTACCAGCGATTCATAGCTGGGTGCCTGCCAGGCCAGCAGGTTGCCGAGGGTGAACAGCACCATCAACGACAGCAGCAGTAACTTACGTGGCACCTTGCCGGTGAGGGCGGTGAGCACCGGCGCGCCGATGGCCACGCCCAAGGCATAGAGGCTGACCAACAGGCCGGCGGACGGCAGGTCAACGCCGAGGTCGGCGCCGATTGTGGGTAACAGGCCAACGATGACGAACTCGGTCGTCCCGATGGCAAAAGCGCTGAGGGTCAGCGCGAGCAACGCAATAGGCATGGCTGCAACTCCGGTGGGTGTAAATCAGGAGCGCAGTGTCTGGGTTTGGCTTAGGCGGAAAAAGACAGCGATCGGCATTTGATATTTGCCCTGGGCGCAAAGGTGCCGAACGGGGGGAACGATCAAGGCTCAAACCCGTCAGTTCCTTACAGACCCTGCAGATGGAGCCCGGTGTTTTGCTGAATCTAAAAACTGCATTACTGTTTGGCGCGCTGCTGTTCCTGGGCAATGGCGCGTTGCAAGCCGCAACACCGGCGCCTGCCGCCGCACCGGCCAGCGCCGCAGCCCCGGCCAAGCCCGAGCTGTTGGTGGAAGGCGGCCTGCTGGGGGCCATCAGCACCAGCATTGACGACGTGCAGGACAAACTCGACCTCAATCAGAACCTCATTGACGCCTGGCGCTTGCGCGCCGACCGTGCGGCGGATGAAGTGGGGCGCCTGGTCGACCAGACCGCCGAACGTTCGCCGTGGAGCGTGGCAGGGGATTTCCTGTTGCTGTCCGGCGTGTGGGTGGGGGCCTTTGCGGTGTTGACGCTGCTGGGGCGCTTCATCGTGCTGCGCTTGAGTCGGCGGCGTTTCGTCGAGCGGCGCGCGCGTCTGCAAGCGGTGCTTGGGTATGTGCTGCCGTATACGATCCCGGCGCTGATCTGCCTGCCGCTGACCCTCTACGTCAGTCACTTCTTACCCACGTCAGTGGGGCGCGCGCTGGCGCTGTGTTTCGCCTACGCCACCAGCAGCGGCATCTTTTCCACCTCGATGCTGTTGTGCGTCATCGTCATGTTCAACCTCGGCCACAAGCGGCCTGCGGTGCAGATCATTCGCGACTACTGTCCCAAACCCCTGTTCCTGATCGGCTTTCTCGCCGCCCTCAGCGACGCGTTGATCAGCCCGCAAATCGCCCGCCAGCTCGGCGGCAATGTCACCAGCAGTATCGCGGTCTTTACCGGCCTGTTTGCAACGGTGATTTTCGGCGTGCTGGTGGTGCGTCTGCGTCGCCCGGTCGCGCATTTGATCCGCAACCGGCCGTTGGCCCAGCGCCTCAAACACCCGGCGTTGCAGCAATCGCTGCGGGTGTTTTCCGGGCTGTGGTACTGGCCGATTCTGTTGATGGTGCTGGTCTCGGCAATCAACCTGATCGGCGCTGGCGACGACAACCAAAAGGCCCTGCGTTGCGCGCTGTTCACCACGATTCTGCTGATCGGCACGGTGTTCCTCAGTACGGTTTTACAGCACCTGTTCAAGTCCCGCAGCCAGGTGGCGATCCAGCGCAGCAGTGCCTACAAGGAGCGCTTTCTCAGCCTGTTACACGCGATCCTGCGTATTGCGATGGCCATCGCCTTTATCGAACTACTCGGGCGCATCTGGGGCGTGTCGCTGTTCGAATTTGCCCAGCGCAACGCGGTGGGTCGGGCGATCAGCGATTCGCTCAGCAGTATCGGCCTGATCCTGCTGATGACGTGGCTGTTCTGGGTGGTACTCGACACCGCCATCCAGGAGGCGCTCAAGCCACCGGTGAACAAACGCTCCAGCCGCCAGCCGAGCACACGGGTCAAAACCATCCTGCCGCTGCTGCGTAATGCAGTGAAAATTGTGCTGGTGGTGATTTGCGCGATCACCACGATGGCCAACCTCGGCATCAACGTTGCGCCGCTGCTGGCCGGTGCCGGCGTGGTCGGCCTGGCCATCGGCTTCGGCTCCCAGCAACTGGTGCAGGACGTCATCACCGGCCTGTTCATCATCATCGAAGATACGTTGTCCATCGGCGACTGGGTGGTGCTCGACTCCGGCCACGCCGGCACCGTCGAAGGCCTGACCATCCGCACCCTGCGCCTGCGCGACGGCAAGGGGTTCGTGCATTCGGTGCCGTTCGGGCAGATCAAGGCCGTCACCAACCAGTCGCGGCAATTTGCCTATGCGTTCTTCTCGGTGCAGTTCACCTATGACACCGATGTGGACAAAGCCGTGGAACTGATCCGCGAGACCGGGCAATCGATTAGCGATGACGTGTTCCTCAAGTACAACCTGCAAGGGCCGCTGGAAGTCTTTGGCGTGGACAAGATGGACCTCAATGGCGTGGTGCTCACGGCGCAATTCCGAACCGTGTCGGGCGGGCAATATGCCGTGAGTCGCGCGTTTAACCAGCGCCTGAAAAAGCGTGTGGATAACTGCGACGAGGTGCACTTCGCGCAAACTTATCCACAGCAGGTGCTGTTGCCCAAGCGCACGGCGCGGGTGGATGAACCGGATGAAGAGGTGCCGGCGTCGCTGGTGTTGACGGAGCAGCCGCGTACCCAGTAGTTCTGGGGCGCTTGATCGGGCCTCATCGCGGGCAAGCCCGGCTCCCACACTCGACCGAGTACAGGGTTGGAATACGGTCAAAATGTGGGAGCGGGCTTGCTCGCGAAGAGGCCCTCAAAGCCAACCCACTTCAATGCCTGATCAACTTCTCCTGAATCGCCCGCAGATCCTGCTCCAGCAGAATCTGCTGCTTGCCGCCCACCATCACCGCCGCCGGCACTCCGTCACGGTACACAATCCGATTGCCGCTCACCGCCGGCACCTTGCTCCCTGGCAGCAGCGTGCCCACCAGGTTCAGCGGATCAGCCCCGCACACGGCAATCAAACTGCCGTCATGCGGCCTGCGCCGTACTTCGCGCAACAACGGGATCGCTTCCGGCAGCGCAAACTGCTCGCCCGCCAACCCGCTGACAAACCGCCCGCCACGAATCTCGCCGCGTGCCTCCAGCCGATGGAAGGTGCGCAGTAGTTCGCGCCAGCTCGGCAGCCAATCCGCCTCGCGCTCCAGCAGCCGCCAGAACACCACGCCATAGCGGCGCAGCAAGGTCATCGCCACGTGCTCCAGCGTCTCAGTCGAGTGCGGCCCGGCGGCGCTGGGCGAGCGGCGCACCAAGGCCCAGCGCCCGGCGTCGTCCATGCCGCCGACAAACGCCCCGCGCCCGCGCCGACTGCTGCGCGCCAGGCGCTTGCTGGCGGGGGTGGTCAGGGCGCGCAGGCCGGCGAAGCTGTCGGCATTCACCAGCCCCGCGCCCACCAGTTCTTGTAGTGCGATCTCCAGTTCGCTGCGCAGCAGGTGGGCCTCGTGCACCAGCTCATCGAAAAACAGCGCGCCGTGCTCGCGCAGGGCCAAGTGGACTTTCTGCGCCTTGGGCGACAACGTGGTGCTGTCGGTGAGTTCGGTCAGCCCGCTCCACAGCGGCACTTGGCTGCGGGGCAGCAGCACCACGGGCGTACTGCGCAGCGCAATCGCGCTGGTCTTGTTGCTCAAGCGCGTCCACACCAGCTTGCCGCTGCGGCACAGCTCGTCGAGCCAGGTGGGGGTGTAATGCTTGAGTCGTGCGCTGAGCAAGTCACTGTCCCAGGCCGACGTGGCAGCGGCGTAGCCTTCGAACTGGCCGACAATCTGCGGCAGCATCGCGCTGCCCTGGCCGCGCGTGCCCTCTGACAAATGCTGCCAATCGAACAGAAAACGCATGAAGTCCTGCAATGCCACCGGCTCGATTTCCCGGCGCAGGCGCTTGACCGTGTAGCGATGAATACGTGCGAGCAGATGCCGCTCACACCATTGCTCATCACGGGCGCCCGGGCTGAAGCGGCCGCGCAGCACGTAGCCTTCCTGTTCCAGGCGCGCCAGTGCCTGCGTGACGTCTGCCACCGGCAGGGCCAGCGGCGCTGCAATCTCGATCAGGCTCAGCGGGCCAAACCCGCCAAGGCGTGCACGCAGCACTTCCGCCAGCGCATCCTCAACGGTCCAGGGTTCATCGAAGCCCGGCAGCAACGGCAAGTTGTTGGGATAAATCGCCTGCACACAACTCAAGCGCTCCACGGCTACCCAGAGGCCATTATTCAGTTGATAGGCGCGCCCGCCCTTGGCCAAGGCGTGCAGCCACTCGGCCCACTGCGGCGTGATCTCATCAATGGCGATGCACGCCAGGCTCATCAACGCCTCATGCATTTCGTCCAGCCCATTGGGTGCCGGCCACGCCTCCTCGCGCACGCCGGCGATGGCCTCGGCATCCAGCGCGCCGAGGTCGTCGGTGCTTTGCGGGTCGCTCCAGCGCCGGTTGAGCACCGCCTGGGTGCGGCGTTCTTCCAGCGGTGCGTCGTCGAGAAAGGTGTAGGGACGCGCGCTGAGGATTTCGGCGGCCATGGGCGAGGGCGCGGGCAGGTCGCGGCTGATCAGGCGCACTTCGCCGCGCTCCATGCGCCGCAACAGGGTCAGCCAACCTTCGCTGTCCATGGCTTCGTGCAGGCAGTCGTCGAGGGTTTGTTCCACCAGAGGGTGTTCGGGTATCTCACGCTCGCCGGCGAGGTTTTCCAGGCAGGCGATCTGGTCGGGAAACACGCTGGCAATCAGGTCTTCGCTCTTCATGCGCTGGATCTGCGGCGCGACCTTGCGCCCGCCGGTATAGCGCGGCAATGCCAGGGCCACACTGGCATTCCAGCGCCAGCGCACACCGAACAGCGGCGCATCCAGCACCGCCTGGGTCAGGATGTGCTCGGCGCTGTTGCTGTTCAGATAGCGCCACACCTCATCCAGCTCGAAACTGTGGCTGGTGGACAGCGACAGCACGATCGCATTCTCACTGGCCGCCGCCTGCAATTCGAAATTGAAGGTGCGGCAAAAACGCTTGCGCAGGGCCAGGCCCCAGGCGCGGTTGAGGCGGCTGCCGAAGGGCGTATGGATGATCAATTGGGTGCCGCCGGAGGCGTCGAAAAAACGCTCCATGATCAACGTGTCCTGGGACGGCAGGGCGCCAAGGGCCAGGCGCGCGCGTGCCAGGTAATCGAGGATTTGTTCGGCGCTGGCGCGGTTCAGGTCGAGGCTGCCAGTGAGCCAGTCGTGGGCGGGTTGCAGGTTGCCGGGTGTGGCGCTGAGCAGCGCGTCCAACTGCCCCTGAAAACGCGCCACGGCCGCCGACAATTCATTGCTGCGACCCGGTGCTTCGCCGAGCCAGAACGGGATAGTCGGCGGTTGGCCATGGGCATCCTCGACGCGTACCTTGCCGGCCTCGACCCGCAAGATCCGGTAGGACGTATTGCCGAGCTGGAAGATATCCCCGGCGATGCTTTCCACCGCGAAGTCTTCGTTGACGCTGCCGATATTCAGGCTCTGAGGTTCAAGCAACACGCTGTAGTCAGCGTTGTCCGGGATGGTGCCGCCGCTGGTCACGGCGGTCAGCCTGGCACCACGGCGGCCGCGCAGGGTGTGGGTCACGGCGTCGCGGTGCAGGTAGGCGCTGCGGATGCCCTGGCGGCCGTTATAGCCGTCGGCAAGCATCTGCAACAGCGCCTGGTAGTGGCGCGGGTCGAGTGTGGCGTAAGGCGCGGCGCGCTGGATCAGCGCCAGTAGCGCCTGCTCCGTCCATTCACGGGCGCTGACTTCGGCGATGATCTGTTGGGCGAGTACGTCCAACGGCGCGACCGGGATGTGCAAGGTATCCAGCTCGCCCCGGCGCACGCAGTCGAGCAGGGCGGCGCATTCGATCAGGTCATCGCGGGTGGTGGCGAACAGGCGCCCTTTGGGCGTGCCGCCGACCTGGTGGCCGGAGCGGCCGACGCGTTGCAAAAAACCGTTGATCGAGCCGGGCGAGCCGATCTGGCAGACGAGGTCGACGTCGCCAATATCAATCCCCAGTTCCAGCGACGCCGTGGCGATCAGCACTTGCAGCTCGCCGGCCTTGAGCCGTTGCTCGGCGTCCAGGCGCATTTCCTTGGCCAGGCTGCCATGGTGGGCGGCGACGGAGGTCTTGCCCAGGCGCTCGCTCAAGTGCCGGGCCAGGCGTTCGGCCAGGCGCCGGGTGTTGACGAAGACCAGCGTGGTGCGGTGTTCGCGGGCCAACGCGGCGAGGCGATCGTAGACCAATTCCCACACGTCATTGGCCATCACCGCCGACAGCGGCACCGGCGGCACTTCAATATCCAGGTCGCGGGGGCGGGCGTGGCCGATATCGACGACGGCGCATTCACGGCCAGTGCCGACCAAAAAGCGCGACACCGCCTCGATAGGCTTTTGCGTGGCCGACAGGCCTACACGGGTCAGCGGCTCGGCGCACAAGCCTTGCAGGCGTTCCAGGCTCAGGGCCAGGGCCAGGTGGCTGCCGCGTTTGCCGGCGGCGATGGCGTGGATTTCGTCGATGATTACCGTGCGTGTGCTGGCCAGCATCTGCCGGCCGGAGTCCGAGCCGAGCAGCACATAGAGCGATTCCGGGGTGGTGACCAGGATATGCGGCGGCCGTTTGCGCATCAGCGCGCGGTCTTTTTGCGGGGTGTCGCCGGTGCGCACGGCGGTGCGGATCGCAAGCGGCGGCAAGCCCATGGCCTGCAACTGCTCGGTGATACCGGTTAGCGGGTTTTGCAGGTTGATCTGGATATCGTTGGACAGCGCCTTGAGCGGCGATACATACACCACCAACGTCTCATCCGGCAGTTGCCCGCCGTTGGCCAGGCCTTGATGGACCAGGTCATCCAGCACAGCCAGGAACGCCGTCAGGGTTTTACCGGAGCCGGTGGGCGCGGCGATCAGTGTCGAGCGGCGCTGGCGGATCAGCGGCCAAGCCTGGGCCTGGGCGCGGGTCACCGAGGGGAACGTGCTGCGGAACCAGGCGCTGACGGCGGGGTGGAAACCGTCCAAGACCGTGTCCGTTGATTCGGGAAGGCTCATTCACAATTTATGCGGCCGGCCGGTGCAACTTGCAACCCCGCACTTTATAAGTGACGGTTGCGCTACAAACCCGCAAAATGCAACGATTCTGGCAAACACCCACGGTATGGCTCACAAGGCCGCCGACAATAACCATCGTTCCAAACAGACCGGGCCTGCACACTCTATGCGAATGCGCCTTATGTTACTGGGCGGCGGGAATGCCCTCGGGCAGGCGCTGATTCGCCTCGGTGCAGAGGAAGACATCGGTTTCCTCGCACCCAAACCGCCCCAAGACGGCTGGGATGCCGCGAGCCTCACCCAATTGCTCGACGACACCCGTCCCGATGCGTTGATTAACCTCGCCTACTATTTCGACTGGTTCCAGGCCGAAGCGGTCAGCGAAACCCGCTTGGCTGCCCAGGAGTTCGCGATCGAGCGCCTGGCTGAACTGTGCCAGCACCACAACATCACCTTGCTGCAACCGTCCAGCTACCGCGTGTTCGATGGCTCGCGTGCCACCGCCTACAGCGAAAAGGACGAGCCGGTGCCCTTGGGCCTGCGCGGCCAGGCGTTGTGGCGCATTGAGCAAAGCGTGCGCGCCACCTGCCCGCAACACGTGATGCTGCGTTTTGGCTGGCTGCTGGATGACAGCGTCGACGGCACCCTGGGGCGCTTCCTGGCCCGTGCCGAGAAACCGGATGAATTGCTGATGGCCGACGACCGACGCGGCAACCCGACGCCGGTGGATGATGCCGCACGGGTGATCATCTCAGTGCTCAAGCAACTCGATTGCGCGGCGCCGCTGTGGGGCACGTATCACTACGCCGGCCATGAGGCGACCACGCCGTTGGCGCTGGGCCAGGCGATTCTCACCGAAGCGCGCAACTACCATCCGCTGGCGATCGAATCCCCTACCGCCCAGGCCCACGCGGCACGGCCGGATGCGGCCGATGAACCGCAACACGCGGTGCTGGCCTGCAAGAAAATCCTCCACACCTTTGGCATCAAGCCACGGGCGTGGCGGGCCGGGTTGCCGGCATTGCTGGACCGGTTCTACCGGCGTAGCTGACACCGCACAAAACCAAATGTGGGAGCGGGCTTGTGTGGGAGCTGGCTTGCCTGCGATAGCATCGCCTCGGTGTGACTGATAGACCGAAGCGTCTGCATCGCGGGCAAGCCCGACTCCCACACAAGCCCGCTCCCACAGGGGTTATGCAGCGTTAGTTAAACCGGGATTAGAACTTGTAGCCGATACCCACCATGTAAACCATTGGGTCAACGTCCACATTGACCTTGGCGCGCGTGCCTTGGCCAAGCGCGTTGTTGTCCACGGTGGCCTTGGTGCTGATGTCGATGTAGCGCGCCTGGGCGTTGATCATCCACTTGTCGTTGATCATGTAGTCGGCGCCGATCTGCGCGGCCCAGCCCCAGGAGTTTTCCGCCTTGAAGTTGCTGAAACCGGCTTGCTGGGCGTCACTGCTGACGTGCTCGTCGTAGATCCAGGTGTAGTTGATGCCGGCGCCCACGTACGGTTGGAATGCCGACTTGCTGTCCAGCGGGTAGTACACGACGCTCAGGGTCGGCGGCAGGTGTTTCAGGGTGCCGAGCTTGCCGTTGGCGGCGCCGAGCGCGGTGTTCTTGAGCTTCACGTCATGCTCGAACGGTGTGGCTGCCAGCAGTTCGATACCCCAGTGGCTGGTGAACATGTAGGCGAAGTTCAAGCCCAGTTGAGTGTCGCTGCTCATGGTCGCCTTGCCGCCCAGGTTGGTGCCCGCCAATGGGCCCTGGTCAACCTTCACGCTGCTGCTGTCTGCTTTCGGGTTAACGGTGATTGCACCGGCGCGAATCAGAATATCGCCCGCTTCGTGAGCGTGGACGGCAGGGGCGGCGAGGGCGAGCGCGAAGAGGGACGCGCCGAGCAGGGACTTGTTCATGGGAGCTCCAAAAGGACGTTAAAAGTTGTACGTCCAATGGTAAAGATCGTTCCATTCGATCCTTTGACTCAGCTCAATGAAAGGGTAACCACGGCTCAAAAACCGTGGGATCTGTGCTGTTCTTGAGCAAGGCTCATTCCTGCAGCTCGTAGACGTAAATCTTCTCGGCATCCATTTGGTAGCCGGCATCCGCCAACTCACTGGATGACGGTTTGACCTGCATCGAGCCCTCGATCCAATACGGCTGGTACAGCTCGTCAAGCTTCACCCCGACTTCGCTTTTCACATGCACGATCTGGTTCGACGGCGGCGGCGGTACGTGGATGCACGCGCCGAAATACGGCACCAGCAAGAACTCGGTGGTGCGGCCTTCTTCGCTGACTTCCAGCGGCACGATATAACCCGGCAAGCGAATGTGCTGGCCGTCGAGGCTCTGCACCACCGGCGCGTTGGGCAGGTCCTGCTTGGCCGCAGGCGCCGCCTCGACCGACAATGCGTCGGCCATGTTCGACAGGTCGTGCAGCGGTTTCATATTGGGGATTTCCGGCGGCGCGTCCGGCGGGATCATCTCCTGCCAGGACAGGTCCTTGGGCTGGTCGGTCGCCCACGCGGGCACGGCCACCAGCAGCAACAGGGCAAACAGGGCACGGCGCATCGAAGCCTTCCTCATAAACGTATGGACAGGCCATCGGCCAGGGATTGTCGATAGGCGCGCCACGCGGGCACGCTGCCCATCAACAGCGCTGCCGCCAGGATACCGGCGAGCAACGTCCATTCATATTCGCTGGGCCACGCCATCGGCAGGTCCAGGCCGTAGTTGGCCTGCAAATACCCGCGCGATGCGGCGATGCACACGTACAGCAGGCCTGTGCCTGCAACCACGCCGGACAGTGCCAGCGCGAAGGCTTCGAAGATCAGCAGTGTTGCGATGTGCCAGGGGCGTGCGCCGACCGAGCGCAGGATCGCCATCTCGCGGCGGCGCTCGTTGAGGCTGGTGAGGATCGCCGTGAGCATGCCGATCAGGCCGGTCAGCACCACGAACAGCGAGATCACGAACAACGCTTTTTCGGCGGTGCCCATCATGCTCCACAACTCTTGCAGCGCCACGCCGGGCAGGATCGCCAGCATCGGCTCACCGCGGAATTCATTGATCTCGCGTTGCAGGGCGAAGGTGGAAATCTTGTTGTTCAAACCGAGCATGAACGCGGTGATCGCCTGCGGGGTCAGGTCCATATTGCGCGCCTGATCGGCGCTGATGCGGCCTTTGCCCTGGGCGGGTACGCCGTTGTGCCAGTCGATATGAATCGCTTCCATACCGCCGAGGCTGATGTGCAGCGTGCGGTCTACCGGCGTGCCGGTGCGCTTGAGAATGCCGACCACGGTGAACGGTTTGTCATCGTGTTTGACCAGGCTGACCACTGCCACGCCGTGGGCCAGTACCAGCTTATCGCCGAGCTTGTAATGCAGGGCGTCGGCGACTTCAGCACCCAACACCACTTCGAACGGGTCGGTGGCGAAGGCGCGGCCGCTGGCCAGTTCGAGGTTCTGCTTGCGGCCGTACTGGTAGTGCTCGAAGTAGGATTCGTTGGTGCCCATCACCCGGTAGCCACGGTGCGAGTCGCCAAGGGAAATCGGGATTGCCCATTTCACTTGCGGGTTGGCGGCGAAGTGCTCGTAGCTGTCCCAACGGATGTTGTTGGTGGCGTTGCCGATGCGGAACACCGAGTACAGCAGCAGGTTGACCGAGCCGGAGCGGGCGCCGACGATCAGGTCGGTGCCGCTGATGGTGCTGGCGAAGCTGTTGCGCGCCTCAACGCGCACGCGCTCCACCGCCAGCAACAGACACACCGACAGGGCGATGGCGAAAGCGGTGAGGATCGCGGTAAAGCGGCGGTTAGCCAGGCTGGCCATGGCTAGACGAAACAAATACATCTCAAACCTCTGCGGGCGTGGCGGCGCGATTGAGTTCGGCCAGCGACAGGTTGCGGTCGAACAACGGCGCCAGGCTCTGGTCATGGCTGACAAACAACAGGCTGGCGCCCGCGTCGCGGCATTCGGCGAACAGCAGCCGGATGAATGCTTCGCGAGCGTCATAGTCCAGGGCCGAGGTGGGCTCGTCGGCAATCACCAGTTCCGGTTGGCCGATCAACGCACGGGCAGCGGCCACCCGTTGTTGCTGGCCGATGGACAGCGAGTCGGCGCGGCGCTCCAGCAGGCTTTTGTCGTTCAAACCCAGATGCGCGAGCAACGTGGCTGCGGCCTGATCGACGCTGCCGTGGCGCTGAATCGCCCGTTGCGCGCGCAGCTTGGAAAAGTGGCAAGGCAACTCGACGTTCTCGCGCACCGACAGGAACGGCAGCAGGTTGAACTGCTGGAAAATGTAGCCGGTGTGGTCGACGCGGAAGCGGTCGCGTGCGCCCGCCGACAGCTCGGTCAATTCCTGGCCGAGCAGGCGGATGCTGCCCTGGCTGGGTTTCTGCACGCCGCCCAGCAGGCCGAGCAGGGTGGTTTTGCCACTGCCGCTCGGGCCCTTGAGAAACAGAGTTTCCCCCGCTTCCAGGCGGAACGTGGGGATGTCCAGCAACTGTGGGTGGCCGGGCCAGTTGAAGCCCAGGTCAGACAGTTCGATTAACGCTTGGGTCATGGGAAATCAGGGTCGCCTGGTGGTAGGAAGTGGCGCCGATCCACTGTAGGAGCCGGCTTGCCAGCTCCCACAGTTGTGGGTTTTCAGATCAGAATTTCAGCGTAGCTGCCTGTGCCGTTGCTTCCACACCTTGCTGGCCGCTTGGGCCAATCAACTGCACGTTGATTTTCTGGGTGGCGGGGAAGGTCTTGAACACTTGGCTCAGGTCGAGATTGCTCAGCGCAGTCGGCGTGGCGCAGGTGAACTGGTAGTGGGCGTGGATTTCGCTGTGATCATGATGATGTTCGTCGGCGGCTGCGCCTTTGCCGTCGGTGGCGTGGTCATCATCGTCGTCGTCATGATCGGCTTCAGGTTTGTCACCGAACAACGGGCTGTTGAGTTCCAGGGTACTGATCACGCAACCGGCGGCTTTTGGCAGATTGAACAGGGCCAACGGGCTTTCCAGCTGTTTGCGGGTGGCGGCGACCTTGGCTTTATCGGCCGGGGAGGTGGCCTGGTGTTCAAAACCCACGAGGTTCATGGCTGGGCTGTCAAATTCCAGTTCAAGCGCCTGGCCGTCGAGTACCGCATTGAGGCGACCGACACCGTGCTCGTGGGCGCCGAGGCTGCCGTGCTCGTGATCATGGTCGTGCTCGTCAGCCGCGTGAGCAATGGCGAGTGGCAACAGGGCAAACGGCAAAGCGAGCAGCAGACGGCGCATGAGAAGGCTCCAGAACATGAAAGTTTTGTTATGTAATCTTATAACGATAATCCGGGAGTTTGAACGCCCGCTTGGCGTTGCGCAAGTCGCGTGGGAGCATGCGGGTCGGAAAAGTGCGGGGAGTAAGGACGATGTTACGAATTCGTGGAACCGTCGGCGACTTGCCGGTGGACTTGACCGTGGAGCTCGACGACGACGATTGGGCACGACTGGGCGCGCAGTTGCAGGCGACCCCGGTACCCAGCGCGCCGGCAGATGCACCGGTCAAACACAGCGATGATCTGTGGCAGAGTGCCCAGGACCTGTTGCGCAAGGCCGGGCAACTCAATGGGCTGGAGTTACTCGACCAATTGGAAGGCTTGTCGGGTGATGCGGCGTCAGGCAAACGCCTGTTGGTGCGCCTGCGCCACAGTGCCAGCGTGAAAGTAGCCAGCGGCGGAGATACGCCGCTGTACAGCTGGATCGGCGATTAATACAGCGCGGCGAACAACTTGCGGCGGTACACGGTGACCAGCGGGTGGTCATTGCCGAGCAATTCGAATACTTGCAGCAAGGTCTTGTGCGGCAAGCCTTCGCTGTAGCTGCGATTGCGGATAAACAGCTTGAGAAGGCCTTCCAGCGCTGCGTCGTATTGCTGGCGAGCGAGTTGCTGAATGGCCAACTGATAGGCCGCTTCATCGTCCTGCGGGTTTTGCGCCAGGCGGCTTTTCAAGTCGGCGGCGTCTGGCAAATCGGCCGCCTGGCGCAGGAAGGTTATTTGCGCCTTGGCCCCGGCGAGGGCGGCTTTGTGGTCGTCGCTTTTCACGGCGTCGAGCACGGTTTGGGCTTCGCCCAACTCACCGCGTTCGGCCAGGCAGCGTGCATACAGGATCAGCGCGGCAGCGTTGGTGTTGTCTTCGCCCAGCAGCGCGACCAGTACCGCTTCGGCGTCGCTGATACGGCCTTCGGCAAACAGCGCCTGGGCCTGTTCCAGTGGGTCAGCGGCCGCCGGCGGTGGCATCTGCACATGCGGCTCCAGCATCGCCCTTACCGCCGACTCCGGCTGCGCCCCGGCAAACCCGTCCACTGGCTGGCCGTCCTTGAACAGCACCACGGTGGGCAGGCTTTGAATGCCAAAACGCGCGACGATATCCTGCTCGGCCTCGCAATCGATCTTGGCCAGCAGCAGCTCGCCCTGATAACTCTCGGCAATTTTCGCCAGCATGGGCATCAACGCCTTGCACGGCGCGCACCACTCGGCCCAGAAATCCACGAGTACGGGTTTTTCGAAGGAGTTCTGAATCACGGCCTGGTCGAAGTTAGCGGTGGTGACGTCGAAGATGTACGGCGTGGGCTCACTCATGGTGCGTCTCGAATAAAGCGGGAATGGGGCAACTATAAGGTGATGGAGTCCAGATCGCTATCGCGGGCAAGCCCACTCCCGCACTTGACCGCATTCCCTTGTGGGAGCGGGCTTGCCCGCGATGGTCTCAAGAACGCCGCGAATGGTACAGGCTCACCTTGCGAAACTCCCAAGGCTCGGCCAGATCGGGCAGGGTCAGCGCATCAAGTATTTCCAGGCGTTGATACGCCGGGTGCTGAAAGTCGCGTACCCGCGAATCTGCCACCAGTGCCTCGCGGCCACGGGTGAGGAACTGGTCGAGCAGCGGCAGGTTGGCGCGGTCGTAGAGCACGTCGGCGACCAGGATCAGGTCGAAGCGGTCGGCTTCGGCGAAAAAGTCTGCTGAATAACTCAGTTCCACTTTGTTGAGTTCGGCGTTCGCCCGGCAAGCGGCCAGCGCCAGCGGGTCTAAATCACACGCGACCACTTCCAGCGCACCCGCCTTGACGGCGGCGATCCCGGCCACGCCGGAACCGGCGCCAAAATCCAGCACACGCTTGCCGGCGACCCACTCAGGGTTGGCCGCCAGGTAGCGCGCCAGTGCCAGGCCGCTGGCCCAGCAAAAACTCCAGTAGGGCGGTTCATGCAGGATGCGCCGGGTTTCTTCGGGGCTGAAGGCGCGGTCCATATTGTCCGCGTCGAGCAGCCACAACGAGAGCTCGGTGCCCGGCAGCGGGCAGGGCACCAATTGCGCGTCGCCGATCAGTTCGCTCAGCGCCCGTTGCAGGCCCAGCGGTGGCGTCATGGTGCCTTGACGAGTTGCAGGGGGCCGGTGGTCTGGGTGATGGCTTGGGTGATGCGCACGGCGGGCAGGTGCAGGATCAACTGGCCGGACTGGCTGGCACGACCGCGCAATTCAACCCGCGCACCGGCCGGAAAGGCGTCCGGGCTGAAGCGCAGGCGGAAGGCCACGGGCTTGCCGTTGCCGGTCAACACACTGCTGGCGAGCAGTTGTTGCGGGCGGTTGCGCTCGTCAATCACCAGCAGCGCCAGTTCGACTTCGGCGTTGGCCGGCACGCCATTGAGGGTGCCGTTGATTTCACGCTGATAAGCCGGCAGCGGGCCCAAGTCTTCAATGCCGGGGACTTTTTTCTCTTGGGCAGGCGTCGGTTGCGGTACCGACGGTTTCGGGGCTTCGCTGCTGCAGGCGACCAGGAAACTGAACAGGGTGAGTAAAACAAGTGGTCGTAACTGCATGTACGGCTCCAGAAAGGGCAAAATCCGTGGCTTAAAAAATATGAAACATAATAGTCAGCCTATATACCGTAAAGGCTATGGCTTGTCTTGCCATGGGGATGCGCTACCATGGCCCTCCCTTTTTTTGTTGCCTGCCACCATGCACTGTCCCTTCTGCGGTGCCAACGACACCAAGGTCATTGACTCACGTCTGGTCGCCGAGGGCGATCAAGTACGTCGCCGGCGCGAATGCCTGGCCTCTGGCTGCGGTGAACGTTTCACCACCTTCGAAACCGCCGAACTGGTGTTGCCACGTCTGATCAAGTCCGACGGCAGCCGCCAGCCTTTCGACGAAGACAAACTGCGCGCCGGTATGCAGCGCGCCCTGGAAAAACGCCCGGTGAGTGTCGAGCGGCTGGAGGCGGCGCTGGCGCATATCAAGCACAAGCTGCGTGCGACCGGTGAGCGCGAGGTCAAGAGCCTGGTGGTTGGAGAGCTGGTGATGGGCGAGCTGCAAAAGCTCGACGAAGTCGCCTATATCCGTTTCGCTTCGGTGTATCGACGCTTCCAGGACCTCAATGAGTTCCGCGAAGAGATCGACCGCCTGGCCCGTGAGCCGGTAAAGAAATGACCGCACCTTCTGCAGAACAGGCCATCCTCGACGCCCATTACATGGCTCGCGCCCTCGAATTGGCGCGCAAGGGCGTGTACACCACCCATCCCAACCCGCGTGTGGGCTGTGTGATTGTGCGGGATGGGCAGATTGTCGGCGAAGGCTGGCATGAGCGCACCGGCGAACCCCATGCCGAGCCGAATGCGTTGCGCGCCGCCGGTGACAAGGCGCGTGGCGCCACGGTGTACGTGACCCTTGAGCCATGCAGCCACCACGGGCGGACACCGCCTTGCGCCGACGCGCTGGTGACTGCCGGTGTCGCGAGAGTGGTCGCCGGGATGCAGGACCCCAACCCGGAAGTGGCTGGCCGTGGCCTGCAGCGTTTGGCCCAGGCCGGTATCGAAACCCACAGCGGCGTGCTGGAAAGTGAAGCGCGCGCGCTCAACCCGGGCTTCCTCAAGCGCATGGAACACGGCCTGCCGTTCGTGCGGGTCAAGCTGGCGATGAGTTTGGACGGCCGCACCGCGATGGCCAGTGGCGAAAGCCAATGGATCACCGGCCCTGCCGCCCGCGCCGCCGTACAGCGCCTGCGCGCCGAGGCCAGCGTGGTGTTGACCGGTGCCGATACGGTGCTGGCCGACGGCGCCCGCCTGACCGTACGTGCCGCCGAACTGGGCCTGGACGAAGCGACCACTGCACTGGCCATGTCCCGCCCGCCATTGCGCGTGTTGATCGACGGCCGCCTGCGCGTGCCGCTCAACGCGCCGTTCTTCAAGGCCGGCCCGGCGCTGGTCATCACCTGCGTTACGCCAGAGAACCAGTTCCCCCGTGGGCCCGAATGCCTGGTAGTGCCAGGCGTTGACGGTCAGGTGGACCTGCGCTCGGCGCTGGTCGCACTGGCGGCCAGAGGTGTCAACGAAGTGTTGGTAGAGGCCGGTCCAAGCCTGGCGGGTGCGTTTGCCCAGCAGGGGTTGGTCGACGAGTACGTGATATTCGTCGCCGGCAAGTTTCTTGGCTCCGCCGCCCGGCCTTTGCTGGACTGGCCGCTTGATAAACTCGCCGACGCCCCCCAACTCAAGATCACTGAAATGCGCGCTGTAGGCGATGACTGGCGAGTCACTGCCATCCCTCTTCCAGCAGCGAGCGTATAATTCTGACCGGGCGCTCAAGCGCCCGTCCCGTTTTCCAGGAGAAGGCCATGTTCACCGGCATTATCGAATCCATCGGCAGCATCCGCGCAATGACCCCCAAAGGCGGTGATGTGCGCTTGCTGGTTGAAACCGGCAAGCTCGACTTGGGCGACGTCAAGCTGGGCGACAGTATCGCCGTCAGCGGCGTGTGCCTGACCGTCATTGAGCTGCCGGGCAATGGCTTTGCCGCCGACGTCAGCCGGGAAACCCTGGACTGCACCGCGATGAACGACCTCAAAGCCGGCAGCCCGGTCAACCTGGAAAAAGCCCTGACCCCGACCACCCGCCTGGGTGGCCACCTGGTCAGCGGTCACGTCGACGGCGTCGGCGAAGTGGTGGCGCGCAGCGAAAACGCACGTGCCGTCGAATTCCGCATTCGTGCGCCGAAAGAGCTGGCCAAGTACATCGCCCACAAAGGCTCGATCACCGTCGACGGCACCAGCCTGACCGTGAACGCCGTCAATGGCGCCGAATTTGAGCTGACCATCATTCCCCACACCCTGAGCGAAACCATCATGGCGTCGTACCAGCCAGGTCGCCGGGTGAACCTGGAAGTTGACTTGCTTGCCCGTTACCTGGAGCGCCTGCTGATGGGCGATAAGGCCGCAGAGTCTGTCTCTCTACAAGGGCCGTCCGGGAACATCACTGAAAGTTTTCTGGCCGCTAATGGCTACCTGAAATCCTGACCAAGGGGGTGCCGCGTGGCGCTCAATAGCATCGAAGAACTGGTTGAAGACATCCGCCAAGGCAAGATGGTCATCCTGATGGATGACGAAGATCGCGAAAACGAAGGCGACATCATCATGGCCGCCGAGGCCTGCAAGGCTGAGCACATCAACTTCATGGCCAAGCACGCCCGTGGGCTGATCTGCATGCCCATGAGCCGCGAGCGCTGCGAGTTGCTCAAGCTGCCATTGATGGCGCCGCGCAACGGGTCGGGTTTCGGCACCAAGTTCACCGTGTCCATTGAAGCGACCACCGGCGTTACCACCGGTATTTCTGCCGCCGACCGTGCACGCACGGTGCAAGCCGCCGCCGCGAAAGACGCCAAGGCCGAAGACATCGTCAGCCCGGGCCACATCTTCCCGCTGATGGCCCAGCCGGGCGGCACCCTCGCTCGCGCCGGCCACACCGAAGCCGCCTGCGATTTGGCGCGCATGGCCGGTTTCGAGCCGAGCGGCGTGATCTGCGAAGTGATGAACGACGACGGCACCATGGCCCGTCGCACTGAACTCGAAGCCTTTGCCGCCGAACACAACCTCAAGATCGGCACCATTGCCGACCTGATTCACTACCGCATGATCCACGAACGTACCGTTCAGCGGATTGCCGAGCAGCCGCTGGACAGCGAACTGGGCCAATTCAATTTGGTGACCTACCGTGATTCAGTGGAAGGCGACGTGCACATGGCCCTGACCCTGGGCACCATTTGCGCCGACGAACCGACCCTGGTGCGCGTGCACAATATGGACCCGCTGCGCGACCTGCTAATGGTCAAGCAGCCCGGCCGCTGGAGCCTGCGCGCTGCCATGGCCGCGGTTTCCGCAGCAGGCAGCGGTGTGGTGTTGCTGTTGGGCAACCCGGTGGATGGCGACGTGTTGCTCGCGCATATTCGCGAAACCGCCGAGAACACTCAGGTCAAAACGCCGACCACCTACAGCATCGTCGGTGCCGGTTCGCAGATCCTGCGCGACCTGGGTGTACGCAAAATGCGCTTGATGAGTGCACCGATGAAATTTAATGCGATATCCGGTTTCGACCTGGAAGTTGTAGAATACGTGCCCTCCGAATAACGGCTGGCTATTTTTGCCCCGTGTTCGCGGTTAAATCATCACTGAGGGACGCACTTTTCGCGTCCCGGCTCTTTAAGAGATTTGTCGAATGACCCTGAAGACCATCGAAGGTACCTTCATCGCCCCCAAAGGCCGCTATGCCCTGGTGGTTGGCCGCTTCAACAGCTTCGTGGTTGAAAGCCTGGTAAGCGGTGCCGTTGACGCCCTGGTTCGCCACGGTGTGAGCGAGAGCGATATCACCCTCATCCGCGCCCCTGGCGCCTTCGAAATTCCTCTGGTTGCGCAAAAAGTTGCACAGCAGGGTGAATACGCGGCGATCATCGCCCTGGGCGCGGTCATTCGTGGCGGTACCCCGCATTTCGAATACGTGGCTGGCGAATGCACCAAGGGCCTGGCCCAGGTGTCCATGGAGTTCGGAGTGCCAGTCGCTTTCGGCGTACTGACCGTAGATTCCATCGAGCAAGCCATCGAGCGTTCCGGCACCAAGGCCGGTAACAAAGGCGCTGAAGCAGCCCTGTCCGCGCTGGAAATGGTCAGCCTGCTGTCGCAGTTGGAGGCCAAGTGATTTCTGACGAGAGCGATCGTTTCAACCCGCGCGACGAGCGTCCTGCCGACGCTGGCAAGCCATCGAAAAGCGAAAAGCGCCGTGCTGCTCGTCAGCTTGCTACCCAGGCGCTGTACCAGCGCCACATGGCTGGCACCTCGCTAAACGAGATCGAAGCGCAATTTCGCGTCGATAACGACTTTACCTTCGCCGACCAGAGCTACTTCCACGACATCCTGCACGGTGTTCCGGCTAACCTCGACGAGATCGACAAGGCCTTGGCGCCTTGCCTGGACCTGACCCTCGAAGAGCTGGACCCGGTTGAACTCGCCGTACTGCGCCTGTCCACCTGGGAACTGCTCAAGCGCGTCGACGTGCCATACCGCGTGGTGATCAACGAAGGTATCGAACTGGCGAAAGTCTACGGTTCGACCGACGGCCACAAGTTCGTCAACGGCGTGCTCGACAAGCTGGCCCCGCGCCTGCGCGAAGCCGAAGTGAAGGAACACAAGCGCTAAGTCGCGCTGACGTTCCCCATGGGTGAGTTCGAGCTGATCCGCAACTACTTCGCCGCCGCGCCGTGTGCGCAAGGCGGCGAAGGCATTGCCCTGGGGATCGGCGACGACTGCGCCTTGCTGGCGCTCCCCGCCGGGGAGCAGTTGGCAATCTCCACCGATACCTTAGTGGCCGGCGTGCACTTTGCCGACCCGTGTGACCCGTTCCTGCTCGGCCAGCGCTCGCTGGCCGTGGCAGTGAGCGACCTGGCCGCCATGGGCGCCCATCCCCTCGCGTTTACCCTTGCCCTTACCACCCCGACGGTTGATGCCGATTGGCTGCAACGCTATGCCCAGGGTTTGAATGCCATGGCGCAAAGCTGCGGTGTGGGCCTGGTGGGCGGCGATACCACGCGCGGGCCGCTGAGCCTGACCCTGACGGTGTTTGGCCGAGTACCGGCCGGGCAGGCATTGACGCGCAGCGGTGCACAGCCGGGTGACCTGCTGTGTGTGGGCGGTGAACTTGGCAATGCCGCCGGCGCATTGCCGTTGGTGTTGGGGCAACGCACGGCTGACGCCGCCATCGCTGAGCCCTTGCTCGCCCATTACTGGTCGCCGCAACCGCAGTTGGCGCTGGGCCTGGCGCTACGGGGCAAGGCGACATCGGCCATGGATATTTCCGACGGGTTGTTGGCCGATTGCGGGCATATCGCCAAGGCTTCGGCTGTCAGCCTGCTGGTTGAGCGTCAGAAGTTGCCGCTGTCCAAGGCGTTGTTGGCGTTTGTCGGTGATGATGAAGCCCGTGTCGCCGCGTTGAGCGGGGGCGACGACTATGTGTTGGCCTTCACCTTGCCGCGCGCCGAGTTGGCGCCCTTGTTGGCGAACGGGTGGCCGATCCATGTGATCGGCCGGGTCGAGGCAGGGCAGGGCGTAACGCTGCTCGACGCCACCGGGCAAGACATCACTCCGGCCGTGCGCGGTTATCAACATTTTCACGAGACGCTGTAAGCCTGCGAGCATGCGCTACCCTCTATACGGTTATCACGGTGTAGGAGGTTGTCACCATGGTTGTGCGCCGTTGGCTGCTGATCATGATGTGTGCCGCGTCGCTGGTGCTGGCAGATGAAGCGCCCGTCCCTGGCAAGGTCATGCTGGCCAGTGAGGAATGGAACAACTACACCAACAAAGATGGCAGTGGTCTGGCCTGGGATGTATTGCGTCAGGTCTTCGAACCGGCAGGCATTACCCTGCAAACCCGCACCGTGCCCTATACCCGCTCGGTCGGGCTGGCCCAGCGCGGTGAGGTGGACGGCTGGGTCGGCGCCTATCGCGATGAAGCCCGCGGCGTGCTGTACCCGCACTGGCACTTCGACGCCGACCACCTCTACGCACTCGGGCTGGCAACTGCGCCGACGCCGAGCCTCGCCACCCTGGGCAACTACCGCTTGGCGTGGGTGCGCGGCTATCGGTATGAGGCGTACTTGCCGAACCTGCACCACTTCAACCAGATCGAGCGCCGTGACGGCATCCTGCCGATGCTGCAACACGCTCGCGTCGACTTCTACATCGATTCCCTTACCGAAGCCAAACACGTGCTGAGTCAGTCGGATGAACCGTCGCAATTCAAACTCACTCATATCGCCGAGCTGCCGCTCTATGTAGGCTTTGCCGACACTGAGCGCGGGCGGGCCTTGATGGCCGTCTATGACCGGCGCATGGCGGCCCTGGTCAAAAATGGCGAGCTGAAGCCGATTTTCGAGCGCTGGAAACAGCCGTATCCATTCTGACCTGCATAGAACCTAGACGAAGGCCAATCGAACCTATTGATCTTTATCAGCGATAATTCAGCTTAAGCGTCTGTAGGAACCTGCTGTTACAATGGCGCCCTCTGTGAAATCTGAAATCAGGAGCACACGGTGCCCGTCGTTTTCGTCGCTGCTTCCAAGCTGCCTACCCCTTTTGCCACGTTCACCATGAATGGCTTTCTCGAAGAGGCCAACGGGCGCGAGCACGTTGTGCTCAGCCTGGGTGACATCGCCGACGGCGCGCCGGTGCTTGGCCGCGTGCACTCCGAGTGCCTGACCGGCGACGCGCTGTTCAGCCAGCGCTGCGACTGCGGATCGCAACTGGAAGCGGCCATGCGGGCCATTGCCCGTGAAGGCCGTGGCGTATTGCTGTACTTGCGTCAGGAAGGCCGTGGCATTGGCCTGATGAACAAGATCCGGGCTTACGAGCTGCAGGACGGCGGTGCCGATACTGTCGAAGCCAACGAGCGCCTGGGCTTCGCCGCCGACCAGCGTGACTACGGCATCTGCCTGCCGATGCTGGAACATCTGGGGGTGAAATCCCTGCGCCTGATGACCAACAACCCGCGCAAGGTCAACGCCTTGACCGAGATGGGCATCACCGTGGCCGAGCGTGTGCCGCTGCACACTGGGCAAAACCCGCATAACAAACTCTACCTGGCCACCAAAGCCAGCAAGCTCGACCACATGATGGGCAACGAGCATCAAGGCGAGGTCGACCGCGCGTGACCCGTGGCCAGGTAAAACGCCGACTGTCCTTCAACTGGTGGCAGTACCTGGCCCTGGCATTGCTCCCGTTGTTCGTCATCAATCTGGTATTTGGTCAGGCCGAATCCCTGCTTCCCGTGCTGGCCATGCCGTTCTTCATTGCCGGCGTGGCCTCGATGTTTTTGAGCCTGCGCTATTTTCATGGCTATAAACACGCGCTGATTGCCACTTCCAAAGCCCTCGACACACCCGAAGAACCGGCTGCCTGGATCACTCTCGCGGCACGTCGGCGCACGGCGTTGCTGGTGGCTGCCCTGCCAGCCTGGATCGGTGCGTTGGCGGTGTTTGTCGGCCTGGAAGCAGTGCCGCTGTGCTTGCTGGCGCTGTCGACGCTGGTGCTGTTTTACCTCTATCGCATTCCGCGTCAGCTGGGATGAGGCGTCACTGGCTGGCGGTCCTGCTGCTGGTCTTCAGTGCCCAGGCATTGGCAGTCGAACGCGTTGTCAGCCTGGCGCCGTCGCTCTCTGAAATTGTGCTTGAACTGGGCGCTGCCGACTTGCTGGTTGGCGTGCTCGACGGCGGCGAGCGGCCGGCGGCGTTGGCGAACGTGCCGTCGGTGGGGCATTACGGGCAACTGAACATGGAGCGCCTGCTCAGCCTAAAGCCCGACCTGATCCTGCTCTGGCCCGGCAGTGTCGGCCCGGCTCAGCGTGAGCAATTGCAGCGCCTGAAGATCCCGGTGTATGTCGCCGAACCCCATAGCCTTGAACAACTGACGTCTCAAATCCAAGCCATCGCTCAACAAGTGGGCCGCGAGGAGGCGGGTCGACAACTGGCTGCGCAGTTACGCCAGCGCCTGACCGAACTGCGCCAACGCTATCACCGGGCCGAACCCTTGCGGGTGTTTTACCAAGTGTGGAACCAGCCGCTGTACACCGTGGGCGGTGGGCAAATCATCAGCGATGCGCTGAGTGTGTGCGGCGCGCGTAATGTATTCGATGACCTGAAGCTGCCCGCGCCGCAGGTCAGTATTGAGTCTGTGTTGCAGCGTAATCCCGAGGTAATTGTGGCCGGGGATCAGCCGCAACTGGACGCCTGGAAAGCCTGGCCGCAGATTGACGCCGTGGGGCAGGGGCGATTGCTGTTGGTGCCGGACAAAGGCCTGGAGCGGCCCAGCGGGCAAATGTTGGAGGCGGTGGCCAGGCTCTGCCAGGTGATCGCAGCCAGTGCCGATCAGATGTCCGGCGCCCAGCTCACCCCGACCATCAACGCCCGACCTTCTTCCCGATAGCCATACTGTTGGCCTTGATACTGATACAGCTCCCGGTTGTAGCCTTTGTCCAGCACGTTATCGACCTTCATGCTCAGCGTGATTTCACGGTTCACGGCCCAACTGGCGCGTAGCCCGAGCACCCCATAACCACCCAAACGATGCTGGTTCTTCGGATCGTCGTAGCTGCTGCTTACCGCTTGCCAGCTGGCGCCGACGCCGAACTGATCGAATTGGCGATCCACGTCCAGGCTCAGGGTGCGCCTGGCACGACGCGCCAATGTGCGGCCGGAATCTCGGTCGCGCGGGTCTATCATTGCCAGCCCGAGGCTACCTTGCCAGCCGAACAACTCTTGCTTGAGCGCGGCTTCAACGCCATTGATGCGTGCCGAACTGACGTTTTGCGGGCCGCCACTGGCGAACACAATCGCATCTTGGATATCCGTGCGGTATAGCGAGGCTTCCAGACGGCTGGTGTCGCTGAGCTGGCTACGCCACTGCACTTCGTAGCTTTTGGAGGTTTCGGGTTTCAAATTCGGGTTGCTGTTTTTAAAGCCAAACTCGTCCGGGTAGTACAGGTCATTGAACGTCGGAGCCCGGAAGCCCTCGCTGTAACTCAGTAACAGATCGTTATCCGGGTTTACCGGCAGGGTTAAGGTGCCGCTCCAACTGTTGTGACCGCCGAACTGTTGGTTCTGGTCGCGACGCAGGCCCAGTTCCGTGGAGAAGTACTGGGTTTGAAAGCGGTGCTGGATAAACGCAGCACGGTTCCAGCGGCTGTCTTCGGCCAGCGCGGTGCTGCTGTTGACCCGGTCTTCGTACCAGTCGGCGCCCAGGATCAGACTGTTCTGTTCATTGAGGGTTAAGTCGTTCTGCCAGTTCAGCGAGTCGCGGTAGGTGTTGAACACACTGCGTTCGTCGCTAAGTTTATCCTGGGTCTCTTCACGATTTTCGCTGTGGCCCAGTTCTACGCGAGACTTCCAAATGTCGTTGATACGCGCATCGACATAGCTGCTGACGCTACTTACGGTGAAGTGGGTGTAGGGCTGCTGTTGGAAAGCTTGATAGGTGACCGAGTCAAAGCGACCGTAAGGGTTATCGAATTCGCTCTTGCCATGGTTGTCCAGCACGTTTATGCCGGCGTCGAGATCATCGGTGAAGGCATGGCTCAGACTGAAACTGATGGCTTGGTTGCGGTAGGCGTCATCGTCGCCATCGCTGGGGTAGGAGGTCCGTGTGCGATTGAACCCGGCGGTGTCTTCCAAGCTGGCGCTGAGGTCGAATCGGGTTTGTGGGTCGCCCCCGGACAATCCCACGCTGCGCTCCCACGTCTGGTTGCTGCCAAAGCCCACATGCATGCGCGGTTGCAGGCCGGGCTCGGTGTAACGCCGAGTGAAGATCTGGATCACTCCACCAATGGCATCGCTGCCGTAGATCACCGAACGTGAACCTCGTAACACTTCTACTCGCTCGATTTGATCGATGTTGAGGTATTGCAAGTTGCTGGTGCCGGTGGTGGAACTGCTGATGCGCTGGCCATCTACCAGAACCAGGCTTTGGGCGGTGGACGTGCCGCGAATATAAATATTGGTCGCGCTGCCACGGCCACCGCTCTGTGCCAACTGCACGCCGGGTACGCGGTTCAGCAAGTCGCTTAGGGTGGTGGGTTGCAGGCGGTCGATGTCATCGCGGGTGAACACGGTGTTGGCGGCGCTGCTGTCGTTGCGTGCCTGGACCTGGCGGTTGGCGCTGATCACTACGTTGGGGAGTTTCAGGGCGTCGTCGCGCTCAAAGGGTTCGGCGAGCAGGTCAGTGGCCGGGAGCAGCAGCAAGGGCAGGGCAAAGCGAAGGCGGGTCATGGGCTGTCCCTAGCGTTCATCAGCAATACAAAACCAATGTGGGAGCTGGCTTGCCTGCGATGACGGCGGCACATTCAACTTCAATGTGTCCGATAGACCGCTATCGCAGGCAAGCCCGCTCCCACATGTTGACCCGGTTTCTACCGGGAGGTCGGTTTACAGGCCGAGCAGTGCCATGCGCTCGCGCACCGACGCTTCAATACCGGCTTCGTCCAGCCCGCATTCGGCGAGCATCTGCGCCGGCTTGGCATGTTCGACATACACGTCCGGCAAGCCCAGGTGCAGCACCGACTTGAGGATATTTTCCCGCGCCAGGAACTCACTGACCGCTGCACCAGCGCCGCCCATGATGGCGTTTTCTTCGACCGTCACCAGCAGCTCATGGCCCGCGGCGATTTCGCGGACGAGGGCTTCATCCAGCGGTTTGACGAAGCGCATGTCGACCACGGTGGCGTCGATCTTCTCGGCGACTTTGAGGGCTTCGGCCAGTTGCACGCCAAACACCAGGAACGCGGCTTTGCTGCCCTGGCGGCGAACAATGCCTTTACCGATTTCAATCGGCTCAAGGTCTTTTTCGATCATGGCATTCGGGCCATTGCCGCGTGGGTAACGCACGGCGGCCGGCCCGTTGTACAGGTGGCCGGTGCTGAGCATCTTGCGCAGTTCGTTCTCGTTGCTCGGCGTCATCACCAGCATGCCGGGAATGCAGCGCAAGTAGGACAAGTCAAAACTGCCGGCGTGGGTGGGGCCGTCTTCGCCGACTAAACCTGCGCGGTCGATGGCGAACAGCACGTCGAGGTTCTGCACCGCCACGTCATGAACCAGCTGGTCATACCCGCGTTGCAGGAACGTGGAGTAGATCGCCACCACCGGTTTCGCGCCTTCACAGGCCATACCGGCCGCGAAAGTAACGGCGTGCTGCTCGGCAATCGCCACGTCGAAATAGCGCAGCGGGAAACGCTCGCTGAACGCCACCAGGTCGGAGCCTTCCTTCATCGCCGGGGTAATGCCCACCAGGCGCGGGTCGGCAGCGGCCATGTCGCACAGCCATTCGCCAAATACGCCGGAATACTTCGGCCCGCTGGCCTTTTTCGGCGCGGCGGCGGGAGCGTCCAGAGGTTCGAGCTTGGTGATGGCGTGGTAACCAATTGGGTCGACTTCCGCCGGGGCGAAGCCTTTGCCTTTTTTGGTGACGATGTGCAGGAACTGCGGGCCCTTGAGGTCACGCATGTTGCGCAGTGTGGCGATCAGGGTCGGCAGGTCATGACCGTCGATCGGGCCAATGTAGTTCCAGCCCAACTCTTCGAACAGGGTGCCAGGCACCAGCATGCCCTTGGCATATTCTTCGGTACGCCGGGCAATTTCCCACGCGCCGGGCAGGCGCGAGAGCACCTTCTTGCTGCCTTCGCGCATGCTGGCGTAGGTGCGGCTGGAGAGGATTTTTGCCAGGTAGTTGGACAGGCCACCGACGTTGCGCGAGATCGACATGTCGTTGTCGTTAAGGATCACCAGCATGTTGGCGTTCACTTCCGGCGCATGGTTCAGCGCTTCGAAGGCCATGCCGGCGGTCAGCGCGCCATCACCAATCACGGCAATCGCCTTGCGGTCGCTGCCTTGCAGGCGGGCGGCAATCGCCATGCCCAGCGCTGCACTGATGGAGGTGCTGGAGTGGCCGACGCCAAAGGTGTCGTACTCGCTTTCGGCGCGGCGCGGGAAGGCGGCCAGGCCGTCCTTCTGGCGCAGGGTGCCCATGCGCTCGCGACGGCCAGTGAGGATTTTATGCGGATACGCCTGATGGCCCACGTCCCACACCAGCCTGTCGTCCGGGGTGTCGAACACGTAATGCAAGGCGATGGTCAGCTCGATAACGCCCAGCCCTGCACCGAAATGCCCACCGGTCTGACCGACCGTGTAGAGCAATTCCAGGCGCAACTCATCGGCCAGGGTTTCCAGCTCGGCTTCACCCAGTCGACGCAGGCCGTCCGGCGTGGCAGCACGGTCGAGCAGGGGCGTGGACGGGCGCTTGCGGGGAATCTCTTGGAACGTCGTGGGCATCAGGCGAATCGTTATAGGTATAGAAGAGGCGGCAGTTTACCTCAAGCCGTGCAAACTGCCCACGCAGAGCGCCGAACTTGGCTGATATGCGGCGCTAATAGCCCGCGTTATCAGTGGCGGCGTTCGACGATATACCGCGCCAGGTCGCGCAGCGGCTCGGCCGCCGCGTCGAAAGGTCGCAGGGCTTCGAGGGCCTGGTCACGCAGTTCCAGGGCATATGCCTTGGCTGCTTCGAGGCCGAGCAGGGCCGGATACGTCGGTTTATCGCGTGCGGCATCCGCACCCTGGCGCTTGCCGAGGGTCGCGGTGTCACTTTCAACGTCGAGAATGTCGTCCTGCACCTGGAATGCCAGGCCGATGGCCCGCGAATAGGTCTGCAGGGCGGCCAGTTGCGCAGCGTCTGCACGGCCACTGGCCAAGGCGCCGAGGTGCACGGCAGCTTCGATCAGCGCGCCGGTCTTGTGGCGGTGCATGTGTTCAAGGGCTTTCTGGTCCAGCTTGAGGCTGACCGAACCCATGTCGATCGCTTGCCCGCCGACCATGCCGGCCGGGCCTGCGGCCACCGCAAGTGCCGTGACCATGCGCAGGCTGATCTCGGCATTCACGCTGTTGAGGCGCGGGTCCAGCAATGCGCTGAACGCCAGGCTCTGCAAGCCGTCACCGGCCAGGATCGCATAGGCTTCGTCAAAGGCTTTGTGAGTGGTCGGCTGGCCGCGACGCAAATCATCGTCGTCCATTGCCGGCAAATCGTCATGCACCAGGGAGTAGGCGTGAATCAGCTCGACTGCACACGCCGCGCCATTGGCCTGCTCGGCAGGCGCGCCGAGGGCTTCACACGCGGCGTACGCCAGCAACGGGCGCACACGCTTGCCGCCATTCATCACGCTGTAGCGCATGGCAGCATAGAGGCGGTTCATTTCCGGGCTAGGCGCAACAAACAAGGGCTCGAGCGCCGCATTCACCCGGGCTTGGCTACTGGCCTGATACGCGTCGATCATTCCGGCTGTTCCGCATCGAAAGGTTCTTCGGCCAACTCCCCGTCACGTTCCAGCAGCACCTGGACCTTCTGCTCCGCCTGCGCCAAGGCGCTCTGGCAGTCGCGGGTCAGGCCGATACCTTGCTCAAACGCCGTCAGCGAGTCCTCCAGCGACAACTCGCCGTTCTCCAGACGCTCGACCAGGGTTTGCAGGTCGGCGAGGGATTGTTCGAAATCGAGTGCAACTTTTTTGCGGGCCATGGCGGCTATTCCGGTAGACGGTAAACCGGCGCGACACTAGCAGACATGGGGATTCTGGGCAAATGAGCAGGGCGCTTCAGTCGTCTCGGCCATTGATTTGATAACGCGTACTACGGCCTCCGCCGGGCAAGCGGACCAGGCAATTTTTTTCCAGCAGATCAGCCAGATGGCGGGTTGCAGTAGCCTTGGACACCTTCGCCACGGCCTGGTACTGCGCGGCGCTGATGCCGTGTTCGAAGCCCTTTTCACCGCCGTCGAGCAGGCGGTTGAGTACCTTGATCTGTTCGGTGGACAACGAGAGGTCGCGGTGCTGCTGCCAGAACCGGGTCTTGCCCAGGACGCGTTCTATTCGCGCCATCGCCTGCTGCAGGCTGCGCAACAGGGTTTTCAAAAACCACGCCAGCCAATCAGTGATATCCAGTGTGGCCTTCTGGCTGGATTCCAGCGCGCGGTAATAACCGGCGCGGTCCTCGAGAATGCTGGCTGACATGGCATAAAAACGGATGGCCTGATGGTCGCCCTGGGCCAATGCCAAATCAGTGATTGCGCGGGTCAGGCGACCATTGCCGTCATCGAACGGATGCAGCGTGACAAACCAGAAGTGCGCGACGCCAGCGCGGATTAGCGGGTCCAGCTCTGGCTGGTTGCGGCTGGTTTCGAACCATTCGAGAAAATCACCCAGCCCTTGCTCCAGGCCTCGGCGCGGTGGCGCCTCGAAATGGACCGTTGGCCGATCAAGTCGCCCCGACACCACCTGCATGGGCTCATCTCCGCTCAGTGCGCCGACATTGAGCGCGCGTGGGGCAACGCCAGCTTCCGGGGTGGGGAACACCCAGTGATGCCAATTCAATAAGCGCGTAAGAGTGAACGGCTGCGCGAATTGCTCGGTGGCGTCCATCATCAGTTCGGCGAGGCCTTCACTGCGTCGACTCACTTGGCCGTCCTGCATCGCCTCCAGGCCCAAGCGTCGCGCCAGAGAGGAACGCACGGAGCCGACATTCAGCTGCTCGCCCTCGATTGCCGAGGAGGTCAGAATATTTTGCAGCAACGCATCCAGCTCATTCTGCGCACTGACTGTCTGGCTGACGGAGCCAAGCATGCCCAGCAGCTTGCCTTGGGCTTGCCCGCACTCGCGCAGCAAGACCGCCAGCTGTCCGGGCTGCCAATGAAAGTGGGGCCAATCGGTGTGTTGCCAGATCCAGTACGGATGATCCATGGGGCATGCCTGGGTGCGTGAGCCGAATAAAAACGTTATTCGGCTCATTTTGTGAGCCGATTGCGCATCCTATTCGGCTCATCGTCCACCAGACACCGAGCCAGAAGGCGTCGTCGTCCGGGAAAGTCAGTCACTGTCAGCGGTTAAATAACACTGCCCCTGCGCGTCCTTAAGCTGTGCTTCAAATGCGGTCAACCCCGCCTGCATCTGCTGTAACCCGGCAATCTGCGCGGCCAGTTCGTGCTTCTTGCTGGTGATGGCCTGGTCTGCGCGCTCCCAAGGCAACGCATCAGCCTCGTGCCCGTGCAAAATCTCCTGCAACTCCTTGAGCTTGAAACCCAACTGCTGGGCGCACTTGATCAACGCCAACAGCTCGACACTTTGCGCTGAATAGACCCGATAACGTCCCTCCCGCTGCGGTGCTGGCAACAGGCCAATCGCCTCATAGTGACGAATCGCCTTGATGGTCGTGCCCGACAGTTGCGCGGCTTTGCCGATGTACATGAAAACTCCCTTTTCCCATCAATCCGCCAGCCTGTGTCAGCCACTTTGCCCGTTGCGCTGGCGTAGATCCCAGCACCGGCCCGAACAGCAACGTCTTGATCGGCTGGATGCCGCAAAACGCCAGGGTTGCGCTGCGCAGCTGATGAATGCCCGGCATGCGGTAGAACCAGCGGTAATACCACGGCGGCGTGTCCAGGGTCACCAACAAGTGCGCGGTTCGGCCGAGCAGCAGCTTGTCAGGAAACAACTTGCCTTCGCGGTATTTAAAGGCAAAGCCGGGTAGAAAAATACGGTCGATAAACCCCTTCAACAACGCCGGAGTACCGCCCCACCAAATCGGGAAAACGAAAGCCAGATGGGTGGCCCAGAGGATGTCGGACTGGGCGCTGATCAAATCGGGCTCCAACGCCTGGATCTGCGTGTAGCCGTGGTGAAGAACGGGGTCGAAAGTGAGATCGCCCAGGGATAGGACGCGTACTGGGTGGCCAGCGACTTTTGCGCTGTGGATGTAGGCTTCGGCCAAGGCTGAGCAGAGGCTCGTGGTGGAAGGGTGGCCGAGGATGACCAGGATGCGTTGGTGCATGGGGTGAGGTCCTGAACGTCGAGGTGTTCAGGGTAGGGTGTGCCGTATAGGGGAGAGTCAAGGGCCGGGCTAGTGCTGCGGAGTATTTGTGCAGCAGGCTGCTGCACAAACATCCACCGGCTTGCCTCAATGCCGGTCAGTTAAGCGAACGCAATACTCAAAGCAGCAAAGATCAAATGTGGGAGCGGGCTTGCTCGCGCAGACGTCGGCCCAGCCAACATTGAGGTTGACTGAACCACCGCTTTCGCGAGCAAGCCCACTCCCGCAGGGATCTGCGCTTAACAGAAGAGCAGGGGCTTGCTTGAAAAATGCCTACGCAACATCAGGCCGTGTTCTTGCTCCCCGTGTCCATGTCCGTGCTGCCCCAAGGCCGCCAGTCATCGGTGTGCCGCTCACTGCCATGCGGCCCGCTGGAACTGGTCCCGCCCGCCAGGAATTTTTCCCACAGGTTCTTGCTGTCGGGGTCGCTGTCTTTGTGCAGATAGGGCGCCAACCGCGCCAGCGAGCTGCCTTTTTTGTCTTGGGTTTCCTTGAAGTGTTTCCACTCGTCCGACTGGTACTCGAACATCGATTTGTCGTCCGGCGTGTCCCGGCCCCCATACATATAGGTGGCATAACGCGCGTATTCGAGCTTGTCGCCCCAGTCGTCCTTGGTCACGCCGGCGGCGGCGAGGTCTTTGAAGAACTTGCCTTGGGAATCGGTGAGCTTTTGCATTTTGGCATGCTCGACCGCCTCCGCGATCAGGGTGCCTGCCACCCCGAAGATCACACCGGCCACGGCGAAAATCGGGCCCGCCACACGGGCACCGATGGCGAGGCCGCGTATAACCGTGGCGGCAACATCACCGGCCAGTTTGCCTGCCAGGTGCGCGCCTTTGGGGGCGAACATCGCGATGGTATTGGCGATCGCCATGCCGGTGCCGGACGCACCACCGCCCAGCGTGAAGGCCGCGTCGGTTTTTTCCAGTGCGGTCTTGGCAGTTTTCAGTTTGCGCGCGCCGGAAACGATGTCCATCACGCCGCCGGTCAAATCCAGGCCAGCGCCGCCCATAAAGCGCAGGAACGAGCGCCCGGAGGCGATCGCAATGTCGGATTTTGAAGCTGGCGTGCCTTTGCCGGGAATGTCCTTGACGCCCATGTGTTCGCCAAGGGATTTGGCGGCGTTGTCGTACTCCTTGACCTCATCGGCCGACAGGTTGCCCACGTCGAGCTTCTTGAGGGTTTCGGACGACTCTTTGACGCGGGTGCTGATGGATGCGGCCAGTGCGTCAGATTTTTCAGTGGCTTTCTTGCCCCAGATATCCGGCAGGTTCTCATCGATCAGGCCGAGCCATTCGGTGGCTTTGATTTTGGGCGGGCCTTTACCGTCTTTGTCCACCGCAGGGTCATAGGTTTTAGAGCCACCCAGGGTTTCCACAATGTTCGAACCGAACTTGAGGAAGTCGTTGGTAAAGCTCAAGCCGGCGACCAGGTCTTTCGCGGCGGCGATTTTCTGGTCGTCGGTCATGTTGCCGCCGCCATTGGCGAGCTGCAGGGCGCCGCTGACCAGGTTCATGGTGCCCGCCATGGCACTGAGCCCGCCCGTGGAACTGGCGGTGTGCAGCACCGTCTTCAAGGAACCGGCGGCCGCCTCGCGATTGGCGCCCAGGCCCTTTAATTGGGTGTCGACCACTTTGTCGATGGCTTTCGGGTCGCCGCTGGCGGCAGCGAGACGAATCGCCGCTGCGATCTGTTTGTTTTCCGCCGGGGTCAGCCCTTTGATATGGCCGTCGAGGATGTCGATCTCATCCTTCATTTTTTTGTACATGTCGTAGGCTTTGTCGCCCTTGTCCAGCCCACCCAAGGCGGCGTTGATGCCGCCCTTGATCATGGTGAACGAGGCCTTCAGCCCACTTTCGGCATTTTCCGGCGACACCTTGTCGGGGTTTTCCATGTAGGTGTTGAGCTGGTGCGTCATCATGTTCTGGTCGAAGGTCTGACGGCGCGCGGTGTAGCTGTCCGGTTCGAGAATACGCAGCGACTCGAAATAGCGGTCCACGTCCAACTCGGCCATTTCCGATTTTTTTGGATCGCCCGAGTCATTCATGGCGATTACATATTCTTCGAAGTTCAAGTTGGCATCACGGGTGCCATCTTTGAACAGGGCCGGGAACACTTGTTCGCGCACTTCATTCAAGCGATCTTCCGACAAACTACCGACACTTTTCTTTAGTTCTGCGTCGTAACGATCCTTAATCCCTTCCTTGCCCATCAACGTGGAAATTTCTTTGGCAAGTTTGTCCTCGTCGACCATCTCCTTCACGTCTTTGCCGTTCAACTTGGTCGGGGTCTTATCCGTTTCCCGGTAAGTGCCGCTGCCCAGGTTGATGCTTTCGGCATAGCCGTACAGGTCGTAGCCACTGTCCAGTGCGGCCTGGGCGTCCATCAGTTTGACGATCTTGGCTTCATCCGAGTCTTCGCTCAGCTTGCCGCTCTTGATGTCATCGCGGATGCCCTGCACAAAGTTCTCGGCCGTCTGGCCGCCCACGGTCTTGTCGTTGGGCAACTCCATGTCCATCAACCCTTCGGCGCCGAAGGTCGGGATGTTGTACTTGTCGCGCAGGGCCTGCACGTCCTGCGGCTCATCGGGCGGCGCGGCCTTGTCGGTATGCGTCGCGTCTTTGACGTGCATCAGGTCGCCCTTGAGGCTTGAGTAGCCGTACTTGCCGAAATCCTGCAAGCGGCCGGCCTCGGTGCCGTGGCGGGCCTCTTTGTCTTTGGTGAAGCCATCAATGCTGTCGTTGTCTTTATTCCTGGCGTCGATGCCGGTCAGCAACTTGCCGTTTTCATCGAGGCTGACAACATGCTCCAGCACCTGGGTGGCGCGGTACGCGGCGTCGGCATCGTTCTCGAAATCTCCCACCTGTTTCTTGAGGTTTTCCTTCACATCGCTCTGGTTACCCAGGTTTTTCAACAGCGGCGTGGCGTCGATAATCTCCTTGGCCGAGCGCGTGTCACCCTCAGGGCGCTTCTGCTGGTCGCCCAAGTCCGACTTCACCACCTCGCCGCGCAGGCTCGAATAGCCATACTTGCCGAAATCCTGCAGGCGGCCTGCCTCGGTGCCGTGCCGAGCCTCGCCGTCCTTGGTGAACCCGTCGATGCTGGTGTTGCCGACATTCTTGCCATCGGTCAGCTTGCCGTCTTCATCAATGTATTCAACATGCTCCAGCACCTTGGAGGCGCGATAGGCCGCGTCCGCATCTTTCTCAAAATCGCCGACCTGCTTTTTAAGGTTGTCCTTGACCCCACTTTGGTTGCCGAGCTGGACGAGCAGCGGCGTGTCATCAATGATTTGCTGGGCCGAGCGGGTATCACCTTCGGGGCGTTTCTGGCCTTTGCCCAACTCATCCTTCGGTGCAGAAGCTTTTTTGACGGATTTTTCCCAGGCAGCGACGGAGCTTTCAGGGGTGACCGCGGCGTCCTTTGGGGTCGTTTCTACCTTCGCTACCATGGTTCTTCTCCTGATGTAATTATTGCGCCGGCGTCTTTTAAGACGCGCAGGGGCGCCCAACTTCCTGGATAACTACCCGAGGCTGTTTATTGAATAACAAGAGGGCGGACTTAGTGGGTCGGCCGCTGTGCGTAAGTGCTGCAAATGACAACGTCACGCAACTTAGCATGACGAATTGGCCCACTTGCCCGGCCTTCACAACAATTCACAACGCCAAGGCTAATTTTGAACATTCAGAGAGTAGGGGCCGGCACCTGCAAAAAAGCTCGTCGTTAAAGGCAGGCTTATCCTAGAGCGCGGCAAGCGGAGTGTTGATGCGCTGTCAGTGCCGAATAACCGTTCATCAGATTGCGATGCAGTCGTGCCACCCTTGGGCAAGGAGTGCGTTTGGATCGAGCGGAAACGCCGGGAAAAAATCTCACGCGTGAGCTATTGAGCAAGCCGAGATTTACCTGTAGATTTTCTCACGCGTGAGTTTTTCACAACGAGGTCAGTACCATGAAAAGCAGCTCTCCATCGAGCCCGCCAGCAGGGCCCGATACCGATTCAGCAAGCCGCAAGGGAGAGCGCTTGAAGTCGCCCGCGAAAAAGCCGTCGAGCTTTTACATGAAGCAGATGCGCGCGGGCCTGGCAGCCGCCGGTTATGTGAAACACGAGACTTGGGTGCTTCCCGAAAACCGAAGCCTGCTCAAGCAGATGGAGAAACAGCTTCGCCAGCCGATTCTGGCTGGCTCATTCATGTCGGAGAATTTCATGAGCGCAGGTACTAACTGGAATATCGATCGCCTCTTCACGGCTTTTCAGGCCTTGGACGAAGTGGTGTCCAACGACATTACGCTTTCTCTGGTTCAAGGCTCCGAGTCCAGCATCAAGCTGGAAATGAACGACTTCGGGGGCTTGCCGATTTACATCGCGGTAGTGGGCGAGCAGATCATCGTGGACACCGTGCTGGTCGACGTCGAGTCCATCAACGACGTAACCGCATTCAATGACGCGGTGCTGCGCAGCCGGGAAATGTTCCCGTTGTCTTCGATCGGTATCGAGTCCATGCCTAACGGGCAAGTTGTTTACAACATGTTCGGCGCACTGAGTTCCGACTCCAGCCTGACCAACATCGTGACCGAGGTGAAAACCCTGGTTGATAACGTGCAGCGCGCCAGCGAAGCCTTCGAACGTTTCTTCAATTAATTATTCGGGAGTATCCAATGACTCAGTCCATCTGGAGCAAATTGTTCACCGCGCTGCGTGGCGGTGCCAGCGAAGTCGGCGAATCGATCGTTGACCAACAAGCCCTGCGCATCCTCGACCAGGAAATTCGCGACGCCGACACGGCGCTGGCCAACGCCAAGCGTGAGCTGGTCAGCATCATGGCCAAGCACAAGCTGGCGGCTGATCGCGTGGGCGAGTACGACGCCAAGATCAAGGACCTGGAGTCCAAGGCGATGGCAGCTATCCAGGCCAATCGCGAAGACCTGGCCATGGAAGTCGCCGAAGCCATTTCGAGCCTGACCAACGAACGTGACGTCGAGCAAAAGCAGACCACCGAGTTCGGCGGGTATGCAGAGAGCATGCGCAAAGACATCACCAAAGCCGAAAGCCGGATCAAAAGCCTGCGCCAGCAAGTGGACATGGCCAAGGCGCGCGAAAGCGTACAAAAGGCCCAGGTCAGTGCGTCCATCGCCAGTGGCGGCGCCAACGGCAAGCTGGAAACCGCCGTCGGTACGCTGAACCGCTTGCAAGCCAAGCAGCAGCAACGCGCCGCTGAACTGCAAGCCCAGGATGAGCTGGCTGAGGCATCCACGGGCACCGACCTGGAGCGCAAGCTGCGCGAAGCCGGCATCACGCCGGACACAGGCAGCGCCAATGCGATTCTGGAACGCCTGAAGCAAAAGTCGGCTCAGTAAATAACGCCGCAGCAGGAAGGGCAGGTCAGTTAAGTGGACGAAATGCTCAAAGCAGTGAAGATCAAATGTGGGAGCGGCGGTGCGACGATTCGACTTGCTCGCGAATGCGTCGGCCCGGCAAGCATTGATGTTGACTGACCCACCGCTTTCGCGAGCCGGTCGAGTCGTCGCACCGCTGCTCCCACAAGGGGCTTGCACTTAACTGACCGGCATTAAGGTCTGCCCTTCCTTTTTTTACGTCGAGGTCAGGATGGATACCCTGAAGGGTTTCAAGACAATCGCAGGCCTGGCCGTCTTTATGGTCGCGCTGCAACTGCTCAATGTAGCCACCGGTTACAGCCTCATGGCATTCGGCCTGGTCCCGAGAACGGTGCAGGGGCTGTTCGGCATCCTCGCCTCACCTTTTTTACACGCGTCCTTCGCGCACCTGAGCGCCAACCTGATTGCCTTTTTGGTACTGGGCACCCTGGTCATTGTCGAAGGGCTCAACCGGTTCATCGCCGTCAGCGCGATCATTATTCTGCTGGGCGGCTCGCTGGTCTGGCTGTTCGGTTTTACCGGCGTACACGTCGGTGCCAGCGGCTGGGTATTCGGGCTATGGGCCTACCTGCTGTCTCGCGCCTGGTTCCACCGGAGCTGGAGCAACCTGATCACCGCCGCTGTCGTGGCGCTGCTGTATGGCGGGCTGATCCTTGGCTTTATGCCGCGCCAGGGGATTTCCTTCGAAGGCCATCTGTTTGGTGCACTCGCCGGGTTTATTGCGGCCAAGGTACTTCTCTCTGCGCCGCGCAGCAGGTTTAATGCCGGGTGAACGCACTTGAGCATCCAGACGCCGGGGCGCTGACGTCATCAGGAATCAAGTACCCAGGGAATCAGGGACGACATGTCGATTTTTCTTTTGTTGCGCCTTTACGCCGCCTCCCTCTTTCACCGCTTCGGCTGGGCAGGGCTGGTCATTGCCTTGGGCGTACACCTGAGCACGGCGTATCTGGGCCTGGTGTTTCTGGGCGAACACCACCTCACCGCGCCCGCCACGTTTATTTACTTCTATCTCACCACCACGCTCACTGTCGGCTATGGCGACCTCGCACCGCAGACCTCGGCGGGGCGAGTTTTTGTCGCCACCTGGGTCATGCTTGGGGGCATTGCGCTGCTGACCGCAGCCATCGGAAAAACCACCAGCAGTGTTATTGATGCATGGAGAAAAGGCATGAAGGGCAAAGGCGATTTCACTGGCAAGGTTGGCCACACCGTGCTCATCGGCTGGGAAGGCGCGACCAGCGAACGGGTCATTGAGTTGTTGCTTCAAGACGAAACCTCGAACGACAACCTGATCGTCATTTGCGATTGCACGCTGGACGAAAACCCGATGCCGGGCAAAGCGGCGTTCGTCAGAGGCGAAAGTCTGTCCTCTACCGCGTTACTGCGGCGCGCAGGTGTTCCCGGTGCCGAGCGGGTGCTGGTGCGAACCCCCTCTGATGACCTGACGCTGGCCACCGTGCTGGCGGTGAATCAATTGAGCCCTGTGGGGCATGTGGTCGCCCACTTCAATGAAAGTGAAATTGCCGCACTCGCCAGCTCCTACGCCCCCAGCCTGGAATGCACCTCAAGCATGGCCATCGAAATGTTGGTGCGCGCCTCTCAGGATCCGGGCTCGTCAGTGGTCATTAATGAGCTGCTGTGCGTGGGGCAAGGCGCCACCCAATACCTGATGAAATTGCCCGAGGCCTTTGAGGCAACGTTCGGCGACCTGTACACCCGGATGAAAGAACAGCACAACGCCACCCTCATCGGCTATCGCGCCAAAGGTGCTCAACAACCGTCAATCAACCCGCCTGGCGCCACGCGCGTTGAAGGCGGCGAACTCTTCTACATCGCCTCCACCCGCCTCAAGGAAATCTCCAATGGGATGGTTTAAACAGTTGATGGGGCTTGAGGCCCCGCAAGCGAATACAGAATCGAAATGGACCGCAGGCCAAACCCTGCCGGTTACGGGCCCGTTGGGCCTGGCGCCGGGCAAAGGCGTGATGTTCGACACCAGCCTGAAACTGCTGCTCGATGAGAAAACCACGGTGGTGATCCCCGGCTCCCAGGAGATCTGGGCCAACGGCACCGTTGACCTCGGGCAATCGACCTGGCTGTCGCGCTACTACATGAACGACGAAGATTACTGGCTGCAGGTGCACACCACCGGCGAGATCGCCGGGCAGGTCGAGTCGGTGATCCTGTTCAACTACCTGAGCGTCGTCACCCTCAGCAGTGAAGCGGAACTGCGCCGGCTGGCCGGGCCACAAAGCCTGATCGGGCTGCCGACCTACACCCACGACGGCGTCGAGTACGCCCGTGTGTGGGGCAGCGAGGCCGGCCAGACAGAACTGGTGGCGATGACCGAACAGGTGAGCAACCCCGAGACCGCCTACACCGTCGAGCACCGTTCGATGCTGTACGCCCGCGACACAGGCCTGACCGATCGTCGAGAGTTTTTGCTGTTTTCCGTCGAAGAAGACGCGGAAGGCACCATCAGCCTGAGCACCTCGCTGGGCATTTCGCTGTACACAACCGACCTGAATGCGCTCTAAAAAAGGAAGAAATCCATGCTAGAAGCTCTCTCCATCTCCCTGAACAAAGCGGCCGTGTTCGGGTTTGTCACGTACATCCTGGGGGCTGCCGTCATCTTCGCGCTGTTCCAGTTCATCTACACCCGCGTCACACCGCACAAGGAGTTCGAACTGATCCGTGCGGGCAACGTGTCGGCGGCGGTCGCCCTGGGCGGTGCCATCATCGGTTTCGCCATTCCGGCCAGCAACGTGATTGCCTACTCGATCAGCATCCTCGACTTCGTCGTCTGGGCGGTGATCGCTGCCGGCGTCCAACTGTTGGCCTTTCTGCTGACCAGCCTGGTGCTCAAAGGCACGTCCGAGCGCATCAAGAATGGCGAACTCGCGGCCGGTATCTACGTGGCCGCCGTGGCCATCAGCGTCGGCATGTTGAATGCCGCGTGCATGACGCCTACCCAGAACTGATCGCGCACGGAGCTCCCGATGAAACGAAGCAAGTACGTCCAGCTGTCGCTGGCAGCGTCGGTCGCCATGGCGATATCCGGCTGTGGGCCGACGGAAAAAACCTACGATTTGCAGAAGAAGTACAACTTCCAGTCTGTTCAGCAATGCGCCGATGAAAAGCTGCCGGTGGATGTGTGCTCGGACGCCTACATGACGGCCATGGCCGAGCACCGGCGCATTGCCCCGGTGTACGACAGCCAGGCCGATTGCGATGCCGACTTTGTCGCCAACTGGTGCCAGCAGGATTCCACCGGCAAGTTCATCCCCAAGCTGGGCGGTTTCGAACTGACCGCCGCCGGCCAGGTGACCCAATCCCAGGTCGATGCGGCCAATGCGCAAGCCGGCGGTTCTCAAGCGAACAGTGGCGGCTCAGGCTTCTCCACCAGCAGCCTGCTGACCGGCCTGCTGATCGGCAACATGCTCAGCAACAATCGCAACAGCTACCGCTCCGAGCCGGTGTATCGCTATCGCGATGATCGCGGCAATTACGGCAACTCGACGCTTAACCAGCGGGTCTCGAATGGGGCGACATTCGGCCGTTCCAACCAGGCCAGGTACGGCAGCAGCAATTACACCAACACGCTGCGCTCCTCCAGCAAGCCGGTGTCCGTGGCGTCCTCTACCTCCCGTGGCGGCTTCGGCAGCAAAGCCAGCGCCCGCAGCGGCTGGGGCGGCGGCGGGTCGAGCAGCTAAGGAAACCGGGCCATGAAAAAAATCCAATGCGCAGAACGTCATGACTGGAAACAGACTGCCGACAGCCTCGGCTTTCTGTTCCACACCATTGACGGCGAACCCTACTGGGACGAGCGCGCGTACTACCAATTCACGCTTCAGCAAATCGAGCGCGACCTCGAAGACCCGACCACCGAGATCCATGACATGTGCATGGACCTCGTGGCCCGCGTGGTTCAGAGCGAAGAGTTGCTGGAACGCCTGAGCATTCCCGCGCCGTTCTTCGACATGATTCGAACCTCATGGCTCGAAGGCCACCCGCACCTGTACGGGCGCATGGACTTCTCCTACAACGGCAGCGGGCCCGCCAAGCTGCTCGAACTCAACTACGACACGCCGACCAGCCTCTATGAGGCCGCGGCGTTTCAATGGGGCTGGCTGGAACAATGCATCGAACGCGGCCTGCTGCCCAAGCATGCCGACCAGTTCAACAGCATCGACACCAAACTGCACCAGGCCTTCGCCCAATTGCAGGTCAACCAGCCGTTCTACTTCGCCTCGATGAAAGACTCGGTCGAAGACAAAGGCACCACCGACTACCTGCGCCTCGTCGCGGAAAAGGTCGGCATCGAATCACGCCACATCGACATCGAAGACATCGGCCTGACCAGCGACGGCCGTTTCGTCGACCTCGAAGATCGCTGGATTCCCCACCTGTTCAAACTGCACGCCTGGGAATTCATCTTCCACGAGCCCTTCGGCACCGCGATTGCCCAGTGCGATACGCAGTTTTTCGAGCCCGCCTGGAAAGCCATCCTCTCCAACAAAGGCATCCTGCCGCTGCTGTGGGAATTCAACCAAGGCCACCCCAACCTGCTCGCGTCCCACCTGGATACCGACCCCGGCAAAGCCGTGCCAAAAGGCTGGGTGCGCAAGCCGTTCTTCTCCCGCGAAGGCGCCAATATCGAACTGCAAACCGCCGACGGCCTGATCGTAAAAGAAGACGGCCCCTACACGGATGCGCCGTTTATCCTCCAAGAGTTTGCACCGCTGCCGCGCTTTGGCGACAGCTACACGCTGATTGGGTCGTGGGTGATTGGCGATCAGGCCGCCGGCATTGGCGTGCGCGAAGACAATAGCTTGATCACCAAGGACTCAAGCCGGTTCTTGCCGCACCTGATCCTCGACTGAGTGAGTTAGCGGTAAACACCAACGCAATGCTCAAAGCAGCCAAGATCAAATGTGGGAGCGGCGGTGCGACGATTCGACTTGCCCGCGAAGACGGTGTGTCAGTCACCGAATAGATTGACTGACCCACCGCCATCGCGGGCAAGCCCACTCCGACAGTTTTTTGCCGGCCACACAGCCCCTCAACCTCAGCCCTGACGCGCCGTCACCGCCGCATACCCATTCATCAAATTCCGATAGTTAGGAATCCGCTGAGACAACAAATTCCCCAACCCTTCCATGTCATTGCGCCAGTCACCCTGCAACTCACACGCCACCGAAAACCAATTCATCAACTGCGCCCCCGCCTGCGTCATCCGGCTCCACGCCGCCTGCTGCACCGTGGTATTAAACGTGCCCGACGCATCCGTCACCACAAACACCTCAAACCCCTCCGCCAGCGCCGACAACGTCGGGAACGCCACACACACATCCGTCACCACACCCGCAATGATGATCTGCTTACGCCCAGTCGCCTTGACCGCCTTAACGAAATCCTCGTTATCCCACGCATTAATTTGACCAGGACGAGCGATATACGGCGCCTCCGGAAACATCTCCTTCAACTCCGGCACCAACGGTCCATTAGGGCCCTGCTCGAAACTGGTGGTGAGGATGGTCGGCAGGTTGAAGAACTTCGCCAGGTCCGCCAGAGCCAGCACGTTGTTCTTGAACTCGTTGGGGGAGAAGTCCTGCACCAGCGAGATCAGACCGGTTTGGTGGTCGACCAGCAGGACTACGGCGTCGTCTTTGTTCAAGCGGCTGAGAGTTGGAGTGCTCATGATTGAAATCCTTTTTTGTTTAGGTCGGTTTGGCGTTGCGTTCAACATGGGCACAGATTAATGGGTGGGGCGTGGGGGATAAATCGGGTGGGAAAGGTAAGACTGTCAACGCATAGGTGACAATGGTTGGAGGGCCAGCAGTACCGGTCCCTTTCATTTGCAGGACGTTTCCTAGAGAATCCCAGCGGCTTGCGCCAGCAAAATCCCGCGACTAGGCTGCGGACCGTCACTGCACATTCAGTGATCGGGTTTAGTCGCCCGGACTTCGCTAGGCGCACGCGCCATCCCAAAGCCAGGTGTCTTCTCAGCTGCACTTTATGGTGGCTGTGCGCAGGGCACCTTCGGGTGCGCCGGTGCCTAGCGGCCGGTCGACTAACCTGCGTACAGCCGCCACCTCTGCTCGTTTAGTCGCGAAAGGACGGTGGTAATCACTTACCGCTAGAGGTTTTCTATGGATAACGTTGTTTCGGATTTGCCGTCATCGGCTGCGACTAAGCCATTTACTGTTAACGAAGAGCTGAGCTTCGAGGATGCCTGGGTGCGAGTGGCCGAGTTGCTGCAGTGTGCGGTGGCTACGTCGCAAGTGCTTGGTGAACCGCTGGGGGCGCCGCATAGGGCGGTGATGCATTTGGTGGAGATGGCGAAGATGGTGGCGGATCGGGCTGTGGAGTGTTTGCAGCCGAGGTAGTGTGCCTTGAGAGATGGGTATCTCGATAGCTGACCCGCTTTTGCTTATTCCAATTGTCCAATAGCTGTTTGGACAATTGGTTTGTAATTCTCACGGGCATTAAAAAGCCGGCTTGTGGCCGGCTTCTCGGGGACTGCCTCAGCTTGTTTTTGACAAACCTCACCAGCCTTCAAATCGCTCAGCCCACATCACGTCTGGCTGAATAGTAGGGGCATCAGCGGGAACTCCTCCGCATCGCCGAGCAGGATAGATAGCGCAAAGCCATCCCCTGCCAAATGTGCGGCGCATGATACCCACATTCATTTCAAATGCCTACCTCCGGGTCCGATTTAGAGCCTTCCCAGCCCAGCAGGTGTTCGTCCAGTGGCACCGGTCGGCGGTTGTTGAGGGTGGACCACCAGAACACCCAGCCCACGATCTCGAAGTTCTGTTCGAAGCGTTGCTCGTGGGTGAGGTATTCGTCGGGGTGTTCGCTGGCGTTGTGGCTGCGCATGCGCAGGCCGCCGCCGGGGCGGTTGTAGAGGTATTTGATGCGTAGCATGCCGTCGTGTTCGACGGCGTAGATTTCGCCGTCGGTGATTTGGCTGCGGCCGCGGTCGATGGCGAGGGTGGCGCCTTGTTGGATGATGTCGATCATGCTGTTGTCGACCATGTAGGCGCCTACGGCGCGGTCGGGGTTTACGTTGAGGGTTTCGAGGGTGTGCAGGGAGACGCGGATGCGTTCGGTGGAGGTGAAGGTGGGGTGGAGGGCGATCTCCACGTCGATTTTTTCCGGGAGGCAGGCGGGGCCTGTGAGGTATTTGCCGCTGTCTTCGCGGGTGCGCAATCCTTTGGCTGTGTCCGGGCCTTCCAGCAGGAAGTTGGCCGGTGGGTGTTTGAGGCCTTCGCCGGTGCGTAGCCAACGGCTGGAGACGCAGAGCAGTTCTGCGATCTCGTTGAGTCGGCCCATGGGCACGCCGCGTTTGAACCAGTTGTTCACGTGTTGAGGCGTGACACCGCGGTTCTTGGCGAAGTCGGAGGCGGAAAGATGAACTTCCCGTAATAACGCTTTTAGTCGATCACCTGATGTATTCATAAACGCAGAGTTTACTGGCCGGAAAAATACATCAAATAAACCATGTGTTGAATTGCGCGTGTAGGGATTTGCTTAGTTGTAGTCCGATATTTCAGTCATCTAACTTTTTTAAACGCTGCGCATTAAACATTGAACTTGGAGTTTAATTTTTCCCACAAAAAAAGCCCCGAATAGTCGGGGCTTTTTTGATTGCCAGGGCAATGAGGAGCGGGTATCAGCCTTTGTAGGCAGCGACCGACTTCATGATCTCGGCGCGGGCGGCGTCTGCGTTGCCCCAACCGTCGATCTTCACCCATTTGCCTTTTTCGAGGTCTTTGTAGTTCTCGAAGAAGTGCTTGATCTGTTCCAGCAGCAGTGGCGGCAGGTCAGTGTATTCCTTCACGTCCACGTACAGCTGGGACAGCTTGTCGTGGGGTACCGCGATAACTTTGGCATCGCCGCCGCCGTCGTCGGTCATGTTCAGGATGCCGACTGGGCGCGCGCGAATCACCGAGCCTGGGGTAACCGGGTAAGGGGTTACTACCAGCACGTCGAGGGGATCACCGTCGTCAGCCAGGGTGTTCGGGATGAAACCGTAGTTGGCCGGGTAGAACATCGGGGTGGCCATGAAACGGTCAACGAACAGGCAGTCGCTGTCTTTGTCGATTTCGTATTTGATCGGCGCGTGGTTGGCCGGAATTTCGATGGCGACGTAGATGTCGTTCGGCAGGTCTTTGCCAGCCGGAATCTTGCTGTAGCTCATTGGGCGTTGCCCCCGTAGTTGGCCATGGAACATGGCCGGATTGGCCTAAAAGTGGCGGCGATTATAGGCATATTCTGACGCCGACGCTATGCGTCAGACGTCGTGTGGCGCGTGGCGTTCAGTCTGGTAGAGGGCGTCGCTGGCTTGCAGTTGGGTCAGGCGGGCCAACGGGTCCTGCCGATAAAAGCGGCTCAGTTGCGCGTACACCTGGGGATACGTGCTGACCAGTAAATCCGGAGCGCTGAAAAAATATTCGCTGGTGACGGCAAAGAACTCCGCCGGGTTTTCGGCGGCGTAGGGGTCGATTTCGGTGTCGGCGTGCGGGTTGGCGTCCAGCTGACGGTTGAGGTCGTCAAAGGCGCTTTGCATCACGCGGGCCCATTCCTGCACGCGCATGTCGTGGTGCAGCGGTGGCAGGCCGTTGGCGTCGCCGTTGAGCATATCGAGCTTGTGCGCCAGCTCGTGGATCACCAGGTTGTAGCCTTCCCACTGGCCGCTGGCCAACACGCCGGGCCAGGCGAGGATCACCGGGCCCTGTTGCCAGGCTTCGCCGCTGTGTTCGCCATCCCATTCGTGCTCGACGCCGCTGGCATCGCGATGGCGCTGCGGGCTGAGGAAGTCGTCGGGGTACAGCACGATTTCGTGGAAACCCTGGTACCAATCGAGGTCGCCGAGGTTCATCAGCGGCAATTGCGCCTGGGCGGCGAGCAGCAGGCGTTGTTCCTGGTGCAGGTCGACGCCGGGCAGGGCGGTGAGGTGTTTTTCGCTGAGAAACACCACGCAGGCTTCACGCAGCCACTGGTCTTGCTCGGCGCTGATGCCGTCGAGGAAGGTCAGGTGGTGGCGCACCCGTTGCCAGGTGTCATCGGCAATCGGGTGCTTGGCCAGCAGGCGCCGGCGACGCCAGGCGCTGAGGGACCACATCGCGGGTTACTGCGGCTTGGCTTCGGAAGAGTTGCGGCCAAAGCGGCTGCGGAATACGCCGATGATCATCGGTACCAGCGACAGCAGGATGATGAACACCACCAGCAGCGAGAGGTTTTTCTTGATAAACGGCACGTTGCCGAAGAAGTAACCCAGGGTTACCAGGCCGCCGACCCACAGGATGGTGCCGAACACGCTGAAGCCGAAGAAGCGCGGGTAGGGCATTTTGGCGATACCGGCGACGAACGGCGCAAAGGTGCGCAGGATCGGCAGGAAGCGCGCCAGGGTCACGGTTTTGCCGCCGTGCTTGTCGTAGAAGTCGTGGGTTTTTTGCAGGTAGTCGCGGCGGAAGATTTTCGAGTTCGGGTTGCTGAACAAGCGTTCCCCGGCCGTTCGACCAATGACGTAGTTGGTGCTGTCGCCGAGAATCGCCGCCAGCATCAGCAAGCCGCCCAGCAATATCGGGTCCATGCCGCCGCCTGCTGCGACAGCGCCGGCGATGAACAGCAAGGAATCACCCGGCAGGAAGGGCATGACCACCAGCCCGGTTTCGCAAAAAATGACCAGGAACAGAATGGCGTAGATCCACACTCCGTAGTTTCTCACCAGCATGTCGAGGTACACGTCGAGATGCAGGATCAGGTCGAGCGGGTTGAAATCCATGGATGGCACCTGTGTGAATGGCCCGGCTCAGCAGGCCAGTGCGGGGGCTACGGGTAAGTAAGGCTACAAGTGTATGCCGTATTTCTTACGACCTTGAAGGGTCGGCATTATACGTATTGAGAGGTGAAAAGCGTGTTGGTTTTGTAGCGGGGGATGTCGTGGGTATTCCGGGCATGCTCGCTCTTAAAGATGACTCAGGTCTAAATGTGGGAGCTGGCTTGCCTGCGATAGCAGAGTGTCAGTCAACACAGTGCTGGCTGGCCCACCGCTATCGCAGGCAAGCCAGCTCCCACAAGGGATCAGCGGCGTTCTCTCAGTCCTCGCTGATCGGCAACACGTAGTTCTTGAACTCCGTATCTTCACGAAACCCGATCGACTCGTAAGTCTTCTGCGCCACGTCATTGTTACTGCTGGTCGACACCCGCAGCCGCACCGCATGGGTTTCCTTGGCCATTTTTTTCGCCGTGCGCATCAAGTTATCCGCCACCAACTGCCGGCGGGCGTCTTCAGCCACGTAGATGTCGTTGAGGATCCATACCCGTTTCAGCGACAGCGACGAAAAGCTCGGGTACAGCTGGCAAAACCCAAGCAGTCGCTTGTCGTCGTCATCGGCCAGGGCCAGGTAGATCACCGACTCCTTTCGGCGCAGGCGCTTTTCCAGAAAGGCCCGCGACGAGTCCGGGAAGGGCAAAGCCCCGTAGAACTCGCGGTATTTGACGAACAGTGGCGTCAACAGGTCCAGGTGTTCCAGGGTCGCTTGAGTAATCCGCATGCCAGGCCTCAACTTCCAAAGGGGTATGACCACACAAGCGGCCGTGACTGGATGCTGCCTAATGGTGAAAAAAAGTGCAATCGCGCTGCTATTGGTCATCCGGTGGGCTGAGTAGGAAATTGCCTTTCATCAGGTCGGGATCATCGGATTCGAGGGTCATAACCTGCGCCTCGTCCTTGAGATTGACCCCCGACAGCTGCCGACGACACGCCTCTTTCATCAAGTACAGCAGGCGATGCGCGGCCATGCCGTAGCTCAACCCCTCAAGGCGCACATTGGAGATGCAGTTGCGATAGGCGTCGGTCAGGCCGACCTTGGGGTTATAGGTGAAATACAGGCCCAGGCTGTCCGGCGAACTGAGCCCTGGTCGTTCGCCGATCAAAATCACCACCATCTTGGCGCCGAGTAACTGGGCGACTTCATCGGCGACCGCCACACGGCCTTGTTCCACCAGAATCACCGGCGACAAGGACCAGCCTTCGGCGTGGGTCTGTTCCTCCATGCGTGTAAGAAACGGCAACGTATGTTTATGCACCGCCAGTGCCGACAGGCCATCGGCCACCACGATAGCCAGGTCTACGCCGCCAGGGTTGGCGGCTGCATAGTCGCGCAGGCGTTGCGCCGACTCATCGCTCAAGCGGCGCCCCAGGTCCGGGCGTTGCAGGTACATATGGCGGTCAACCGCAGCGCTGTGCAGCAACAGGCTCTCACGCCCGCGTTCGGCCATTTGGCCGCTCAGGCCCGCAGCGTCGAAGGGCAGGTGCACCGCGTCGCGCGCCTGGGCGTGGGCGAACTGGAAATCCAGCTGCGCGCTGGTGGGGATGCTGGTGCCGGTGCGGCCCAGGGCAATGCGCGCCGGGGTCAGGCGGCGCAGTTCCAGCCACGGATTATCAGGCAGTTCTACTTGCACGGGCGGCTCCTTCATCCCAATTGCTTCAAGGCGTGGCGAAACGCCGGTGGCAGGCTGTTGCCGAAGTGCACTTTGCCGTCGGCTTGCGTGAAGATGCCCATTTTCGCCAGCCACTGTTCAAATTCCGGCGCCGGCTTTAAACCCAATGTTTGGCGGGCGTACAGGGCGTCGTGGAACGAGGTGGTCTGGTAGTTGAGCATGATGTCGTCGGAGCCGGGGATGCCCATGATGAAGTTGATCCCGGCCACACCCAGCAGGGTCAGCAGGGTGTCCATGTCGTCCTGGTCGGCTTCGGCGTGGTTGGTGTAGCAAATGTCGCACCCCATCGGCACGCCGAGCAGCTTGCCGCAGAAGTGGTCTTCGAGGCCGGCGCGGATAATCTGCTTGCCGTTGTACAGGTACTCGGGGCCGATAAACCCTACGACGGTGTTCACCAGGAACGGTTTGAAATGCCGCGCCACGGCGTAGGCACGGGTTTCGCAGGTTTGCTGGTCAACGCCAAAGTGCGCGTTGGCCGACAAGGCGCTGCCCTGGCCGGTTTCGAAATACATCAGGTTCTGGCCCAAGGTGCCGCGATTCAGGCTCAAGCCCGCCTCGTAACCTTCCTGCAGCACGCTCAGGCTGATGCCGAAACTGGCGTTGGCGGCCTCGGTGCCGGCAATCGACTGAAACACCAGGTCCAGCGGCACGCCACGGTTAATGGCCTCGATGGAGGTGGTGACGTGGGTCAGCACGCAGGCCTGGGTCGGGATTTCGTAGCGCTGGATGATCGCGTCGAGCATCTCCAGCATGGCGCAGATCGAGGCGATGCTGTCGGTGGCCGGGTTGATGCCGATCATGGCGTCGCCGTTGCCGTAGAGCAGGCCGTCGAGAATGCTCGCGGCGATGCCCGCCGGTTCGTCCGTAGGATGGTTGGGCTGCAGGCGGGTCGACAGGCGCCCGCGCAGGCCCATGGTGCCGCGAAACTGAGTGACCACGCGGATCTTCTGCGCGACCAATACCAGGTCCTGCACGCGCATGATCTTGGAGACGGCGGCGGCCATTTCCGGTGTCAGCCCGGGCGCCAGGGCGCGTAGGCTTTGTTCGTCGGCCGCGTCACTGAGCAGCCAGTCACGCAGGCCGCCGACGGTCAGGTGGCTGACCACGCTAAACGCCTGTTTATCGTGGGTGTCGATGATCAGCCGCGTGACTTCGTCGCTTTCGTAGGGGATCAGCGCTTCTTCCAGGAAGTGTTTCAACGCAATGTTCGCCAGCGCCATCTGCGCGGCCACCCGCTCGCCGTCGTTCTGCGCGGCCACACCGGCCAGGAAGTCTCCGGAACGTGCGGGGCTGGCCTTGGCCATCACGTCCTTGAGGCTGTCAAAGCGGTAGGTTTGAGCACCCACCGCGTGGGAAAAGCTTGCCATACAGTGTCTCCTTGGCGACGCGGGCAGGCTGTGAGTAAAGCGCCCGCGTCGAGGTTTACGGCAGTTAGTGCAAGGCGGCCTCTGCGGCCTGGATCGCCGCGAATTCCTCTTCCGGCGTGCCTGCTACCAAGTGATGCCGGCTGTAGAAAGCAAAGTAAGCAATTAATACTCCATAGATGATCGCAGCGCCAATCACCACCCGTGGATCCACCAGAAAGCCCGCCACCACGGCCACGCACGCCAGCACCAGCGCCACGCCGGAAGTGAAAATGCCGCCCGGTGTGCGGTACGGACGGTCCATTTTGGGGCGACGGATGCGCAACGTGATGTGCGCGGCCATCATCAGCACGTAGGAAATGGTTGCGCCAAACACCGCCACCAGGATCAGCAAGTCACCCTGGCCGGTCAGCGACAAGCCAAAACCGATGATGCCGGGGATCACCAACGCGAGCACTGGCGCTTTGCTTTTGTTGGTTTGGGACAGTTTGCGCGGCAGGTAACCGGCACGGGACAACGCGAAGATCTGCCGCGAATAGGCGTAGATAATCGAGAAAAAGCTCGCGATCAATCCCGCCAGGCCAACCAGGTTGACGAAGCCGCCCATCCAGGTTGAACCGCCGTAGGAGAGTGCCAGTGCTTCAACCAGCGGGTTGCCCGATTTGATCAGCGCGTAAGTCCCCGCGCCACCCGGTGCAATCACCAGAATCAGCAGGGCAAAACTGGTCAGCACCACAATGGCGCCGATCAGGCCGCGTGGCAGGTCGCGTTTAGGGTTTTTGGTTTCTTCAGCGGCAAATGGCACGCCTTCGACTGCAAGGAAAAACCAGATTGCATAGGGAATCGCCGCCCACACACCGACGTAGCCGAACGGCAGGAACGTGCTGGCGCCCTTGGCCTCGGTCACCGGAATATCCAGCAAGTTGGCGACGTTGAAGTGCGGCACCATCGACACCAGGAACACGCCCAGGGCAATCGCGGCGACGGCGGTAATCACAAACATCAACTTCAAGGCTTCGCCCACGCCGAAGATGTGGATGCCGATAAAGATGATGTAAAACGCCAGGTAAATCATCCAGCCGCCAATGCCGAACAGCGACTCGCAATAAGCGCCGATGAACACCGCGATGGCGGCGGGGGCGATGGCGTATTCGATCAGGATGGCGGTGCCCGTGAGGAACCCGCCCCAAGGGCCAAAAGCGCTGCGGGCAAAACCGTAGCCGCCGCCGGCGGTGGGGATCATCGAAGACAGTTCAGCCAGGGAAAAGCACATGCACAGGTACATGGTGGCCATGAGCAAGGTGGCGAGGAACATGCCGCCCCAGCCACCCTGGGCCAGGCCGAAGTTCCAGCCGGCGTAGTCGCCGGAGATAACATAGGCAACGCCAAGGCCGACTAACAGCACCCAGCCGGCGGCGCCTTTTTTAAGTTCGCGTTGTTGGAAGTAGTCGCTGCCGACTTTTTCGAAGTCGACGGAAGAGCCAGTGGGTTCGCTAGGCATAGGGAAGTACCTTCCATTGTTATTGTTCTAATTCGGCATCTTTGTGCCGAATGCGAGTTGCAAGGACATGTGGAGATTCAATAGGGGAGCAGGCTTGTGTGGGAGCTGGCTTGCCTGCGACAGCATCACCTCGCTGTGCCTGACACACCGAGGTGCCTGCATCGCAGGCAAGCCAGCTCTCACACTTGAATTGCATTTCAAGTTGAGAACTGGGCGCCTGTTACAGGGTTTAGTTAGAAGAAGCCCAACGGATTAATGTCGTAGCTCACCAGCAAGTTTTTGGTCTGCTGGTAGTGGTCCAACATCATCTTGTGCGTCTCACGGCCCACGCCGGACTTCTTGTAACCGCCAAACGCGGCATGCGCCGGGTACAGGTGGTAGCAGTTAGTCCATACGCGGCCCGCCTTGATCGCACGGCCCATGCGGTAGGCGCGGTTGATGTCGCGGGTCCACACGCCGGCGCCCAGGCCGAACTCGGTGTCGTTGGCGATCGCCAGGGCTTCGGCTTCGTCCTTGAACGTGGTGATGCTCACCACCGGGCCAAAGATTTCTTCCTGGAACACGCGCATTTCGTTGGTGCCCTTGAGCAGGGTCGGCTGGATGTAATAACCACCGGCCATGTCGCCGCTGAGCTTCTCGACCTTGCCGCCGGTCAGCAGTTGCGCGCCTTCGCCCTTGGCGATTTCCAGGTAGGAGAGGATCTTGTCGAATTGCTGCTCGGACGCCTGGGCACCGACCATGGTGTCGGTGTCCAGCGGGTCGCCGCGTTTGATCTGCTCGACCTTTTTCATCACCACTTTCATGAAGTCGTCGTAGATCGACTCTTCCACCAGTGCGCGCGATGGGCAGGTGCACACTTCGCCCTGGTTGAAGAACGCCAGCACCAGGCCTTCGGCAGCCTTTTCGATGAACGAAGGTTCGGCTTTCATGATGTCGGCGAAGAAGATGTTCGGCGACTTGCCGCCCAGCTCGACGGTGGACGGAATAATGTTCTCGGCCGCCGCGTGCATGATGTGCGAGCCCACCGGGGTCGAGCCGGTGAAGGCGATTTTGGCGATGCGTTTGCTGGTGGCCAGGGCTTCGCCGGCTTCTTTGCCGTAACCGTGCACCACGTTCAGCACGCCTGGCGGCAGCAGGTCGCCGATCAGCTCCATCAACACGTTGATGCCCAGCGGGGTTTGCTCGGCCGGCTTGAGCACCACGCAGTTACCGGCGGCCAGGGCCGGCGCCAGTTTCCATGCGGCCATCAGCAGTGGGAAGTTCCACGGGATGATCTGGCCGACCACGCCCAGCGGTTCGTGGAAGTGATAGGAGGCGGTGAGTTCGTTGATCTCGGCGCTGGTGCCTTCCTGGGCGCGGATGCAACCGGCGAAGTAGCGGAAGTGGTCGGCGGCCAGCGGGATGTCGGCGTTGAGGGTTTCACGCACGGCCTTGCCGTTGTCCCAGGTTTCGGTGATGGCCAGCAGTTCGAGGTTCTGTTCGATGCGGTCGGCAATTTTCAGCAGCACCAGCGAACGGTCCTGGGCCGAGGTCTTGCCCCAGGCATCCGCGGCGGCATGGGCGGCGTCGAGGGCTTTATCGATGTCTTTGGCAGTGGAACGCGGGAATTCGGCGATGGGCTTGCCGTTGACCGGCGAGGTGTTGGTGAAGTAGTTGCCATCCACCGGCGCAACGAATTCGCCGCCGATGTAGTTACCGTACTTGGCCTTGAACGAAACGATCGCGCCTTCAGTACCGGGATGTGCATAACGCATGGTGGGTATCTCCTGACTTTTATGTTTATTGGAGTACAGCGGTGTTGCGCTTGATAAAGCGTAGAGCAAAGGTTGGGCCACTGCTTTGCAGGCCAGGTAAATCAAGGGGTTGGGGTTTGTCGCAAGGCGTTGCTGTGACAGTTGTGGTACAGGCGGGGTGACAGTTTGTGCCATAAACGGTACAGCCTGTGACCGGTGGGTCTGCCCGGGATTGCAATGGTCGGATGGCTGGGGGATGCTGGCTGTTCTCACGCAGAGAGAATAATAAGAACATGCACAACGATCATTTCAGTCGCCATGCCCAGCAAGTCCTGACCGTCACACGCGGGCAAGACCTTGCTCAAGGCCCCGGCAGCGACCCGTCCATCGCCCGCTCCTGGCTGCGTTGCCTGGAGGATTATCACCTCGACCCCGCATTGAGCATCGCCCCCACCGTGCTTGAGCACGGCCGCCTGCTGGAAAGCCGCGAACGCCTGCAACAAGTGCTGAGCATCGCCGGCAGCGAGATGAACAGCCTGCATCAACAGCTTTCCGGCGCTGGCCATGCGGTGCTGCTCACCGATGCGCGCGGGGTGATCCTCAACTGCGTCACCGCGCCGTCCGAGCGCAAGATTTTCGAGCGCGCCGGGCTGTGGCTGGGTGCGGACTGGAGCGAGGCGTGCGAAGGCACCAACGGCATCGGCACCTGCCTGGTCGAGCGCCAGTCCCTGACGATTCACCGCGATGAGCACTTTCGTGGCCGCCATACGGGGCTGACCTGTTCGGCAAGCCCGGTGTTCGACCCCCAGGGTGAGTTGCTGGCGGTGCTGGACGTGTCGTCGGCGCGTGAGGCGGTGTCGCGCCAGAGCCAGTTCCACACCATGGCGCTGGTGAACCTGTCGGCGAAGATGATCGAGAGTTGTTACTTCCTGCGTCATTTTGAGAACCACTGGCTGCTGCGTTTTCACCTGCAGGCAGAATCTGTGGGGCTGTTCAGCGAAGGGTTGCTGGCATTTGATGGGGAAGGCCGGATCTGTGCGGTCAACCAGAGCGCGCTGAACCTGTTGGGGCAGGTTCGCGGCGGCTTGTTGGGGCAGCCGGTCGAGGCGTTTTTCGAGTGTTCGCTGGACCAACTGCTCGGCCGCGCCAGCGCCAATGCCACGGCCAGCTGGCCGTTGCGTACGCGGGATGGCCGGCAGTTATTCGCCGCGCTGCGCGGGCAGGCGCGGAGTTTTTCCGCGCCGCTGCCCAAGCCCGAGGCGCCACGCCTGCCGGGTATCTGCCTGGGTGACCCTGCGTTGCAGAGTGATTTTAACAAGGCGCTGAGGGTGTTCGAACGCGACGTGCCGCTGCTGATCAACGGCGAAACCGGCTGCGGTAAAGAGGCGTTCGCCAAGGCCGTGCATCAGGCCAGCTCGCGTGCCGACAACGCCTTCGTCGCTCTCAACTGTGCCGCCATCCCGGAAAACCTGATTGAAAGTGAGTTGTTCGGTTACCGCGGCGGCAGCTTTACCGGCGCGCTGAAAGAAGGTATGCGCGGCAAATTACAGCAAGCCGACGGCGGCACGCTGTTTCTCGATGAGATTGGCGACATGCCTTTCGCGTTGCAAACCCGTCTTTTAAGGGTGCTGGAAGATCGCGTGGTGGTGCCCATCGGCGGTGCGCCGCAGGCGGTAGACGTCAGAATCATCAGCGCCACCCATCGTGACCTGTTAGCACGTGTTGCCAATGGTAGCTTCCGCGAAGATCTTTACTATCGTCTCAACGGTCTTGAAATTGCCGTGCCGCCCTTGCGTGAGCGTAGCGACAAAGCGCAATTACTGGCGTTTTTGCTGGCGGAAGAAGCAGCAGGGCAGGTTGTGTTGCTTGAAGAGAAGGCGCACCACGCGTTGCTCGACTACGCCTGGCCGGGCAACGTCCGGCAATTGCGCAACGTACTTCGCACCTTGGCGGCCTTGTGCGAGAACGGGCGAATCAGGTTAGACGATTTGCCGCCCCTCATTCGCCAGGCGCGAGCGGCGATGGTTGTCGAGCCCCGGCAGGGGGGCGCTCTGGACGATGCAGAGCGCGTAGTGTTGCTCAACGCACTGAAGCAGCAACATTGGCACATGTCCCACACAGCAGAGAGTTTGGGAGTGAGCCGGAATACGCTTTACCGGAAGTTACGCAAGCATGGAATCGAACGGTGTCCACAAGCGTGATCTGCTCGTTGTTACCGCAGCACGTATGAAACCTGACTATTAGTCACTGATGAGGGCAGTGTTTATAGCTGAAATATCTGGATAAATTTCCCCGAATTTTTTTTGTATGATTTGTAAGGCATTGCACCACTCAGCGTACGAACAGTTATTCATTTGAATCGTGCGCGAGTGTGGAAATGACAAATTTTGAAGGCGTTAGAGTCACGCCTACCTTATCAGGCAACACGGTAGGCGAACCTCCTGCGACTGCCGCCAGGGTGAGCATCAATAATGCAGTCGTTCACAGCAACACACACGCGCCAACGCCAGACACCCCCGAAGCGCGTTCAATGGCTGACGCTCAGTTGGCGAAGCCCTACGCGATCGCATTAGCGACGCGCTCCTATCACACCTCAATAGCGCCGCCTGACGTTCAAGTTACCCCTGAGTCCACACTCGGGCGTTGGCGGAACCCATTGGACAGTGCTTTCAAAAGCCCTGGATTTTTATCGTGGGCGAAAGAACAGGGGCTTGATACCAGAAGCCTCAAACTGGATCCCTTCTTCGGGGAGTTGACCGGCATTGTAAATGGCAAGATGCAAACGTTTTCCCTAAAAGATGATTCGGGCTGGTCAGATGTTTCTCGCGTGCTGTTGTCGATTGCCAGAGGGATCGCTCCAATGCCCGGGCAGGCGTTCAATTACCCCTGGCCGGACGGTAAGGTGCCGTTGTACACGGTGGGGCGATTTTACGGAGAGCCTATCGATCTCTCCCCTTCGCAAGCTGCCTCGCACCGTAAGAAATTAAAAGAAGGCGCCGCGTTTGAGTTTGCACCTGTGGGGTATGCGTCGCAGCGATCGGTAGAAGCATTAGCGGAGCAGGGCAAGGCGCAGGGTGATGACGCTAACCGTCATGCACTTATCGCTGCACTGAGGTCCCCGGTAGACGATGCCGAAGGGAAGATCGACCTGAATAACGTTAGGGTCCCGATTGACCGACGTTCAAGTTTATTTCTTACCGATCAGCGCCGGGAGATAAGTGCTGCACAACTGCTCGAAAGGCAAGGGCATAAACTACCCGTCAACAGCACGGAGGCACATGGCCTGGCTAACGCACTGACCTTTGACCTTGCGCACAGGGTGCCTGGGGCTGACGCTGGGGGCGTCAGGCATATTGGTGCGCTGCTGAACACAACTGAATTACGCAAGATGAAAGCGGTGGTGGACCAGTGGAAGTTGAAGCATGCAAGTCAGGCTCCTGATCCGCAGGCAGGGGTTGGGGCAGGCAGTTTGTTACGCGGCCTGATCAGCACACTTGCGACGTCTACAAAGAAGGTGATTGCGGACAACCCTTCATTAGCATTGGACCAACTCATTCGGTCGCCCGAGGCGCAGGCGTTGGGCAAAACTATACAAGCTAGAATCAAATCAGCAGCGTCGCCGACCGGTGCAACTGAGGCCTTGACTGCGGCGCTTTTGCAAGAGCTTGACCCTAACCCAGGAAAATCACCTTTCAACTTGGCGGGCTATAACCTCTATAAAAGCGACAATGTGGGTGCCTCTGCTGCTGAAATCGTCAAACGTTTTACCGCTTACCTTGAAACTAAGGTGGGTGTTGAAGCGGCGCCTCTTGCTGCGCAACTATTACTGTCAGCCGTCGCCCCTGAACTCTTGGTAAAAAGCATTCCTGCTGCACTTGTTTATGGGTCTCATACTTGGGCGGATTTTTCTATAGCGGTTGCCCTGGTAGAGCAAGAAGCGCCCGGCGCCTCAGGGAACATGACGCTCAGTCAAGTCATGAACTATGCGGATGCGCAGCTTAGTATTCTTGACGGTGGGGACGAGTTAGCTGCCGCGTCAGCCGATTCGCTTATTGCGTGGGGCCTCGCTAATCAGGTGATTAAAAACAACCCCCAGGGTCAATATACGTTCGAAGACGTTGAGCAATCATTAACGGTGTTAAAAAAGCAGAAAAAGGAATTGGCGTGGGCACGCGCTGAGCTGATGAAGCCAGCGCCCACTCGGGAGGCGTTGGCGCTGGCTGAATTCAAGCGGGTGTTCCCGGGTGTTGACCCGACGAAGAAAACATTAAGAAGTACTCGGGATGACACGTATCGTGTATCGCCCCTTGATGTCTACATGACGACGCCCATTAATCTGGAATGGTGGGCGCCGTTAAATGAAAAGGAGTTACCTTGGGCAACGATTAAATCTCGCTTTTCCGAGCTTGATCCAGACATCAATAAAACATTTTCTGAAACGTTTGAAGACTATACAAAGACTCAAGCAGCGGCCTGGGCTATCCAGTTCAAGTACCAGGTTTCTCTGCTGCCTAGAGTCGAACAAGAGCGTATAAACCAAGCGGATGTCACGTTCATGAGCGTGTCTCGCCCTTTTTTGGGTACAGAAGAAACGAACAGCAGCCAACTGTACCCCGGGCGCCGACCACGAACGCCGACCCCTCATGAACTCAAAGAGTTGGAAGGGGGGCAAGGTGTACTGATGAAAGTGGAGGGAGCTGATAGTAAGGTCGAGTACTATAGTTACTTCCCAGGCCTAGGAAAAATCGTTAAGGAAAAGGGGGGGGCTGAAGAACAGTCACATTTTGACGACAGCAAGTATTTTTCCCCGGATTCCAAAGTTCGCGTACCCGGCACGTATAATGTTTTTACGAAATTTGATGTCGCCCACCAGGACCGTGATTTGCCGGAGGTCACCGGTGAAGGACGAGTTCCTTATTTTTCTCGACGCAACGGTTCGCTGGCTACCGTGGTGGGTAAGTTTTTCACTAAAGATTATGGGTATTTGAAAGCCAAGGCTGTCGGTGAAACGAGGATTGAAAAAAATACAGCAGGTATTCATGCCGTCAATGATTTTCTCCTTTCGCTTATTCCTTTCTACGACGGTATTAAGGATGCGATATCGGGGAATGTTGCGGGCGCAGTTTTTAATATCGGGTTCGATATTTTGGGGTTCTTTCTTCCCGGGGCAAGTGCCGCGAACAAGGCGATGAAACTGGGCAAGTCAGCAGGCAAAGTACTCAAACGCTCTTTTTTTGCGGGTCTCGGCGCTTCGGTGGGCGTTACCGATGTTATTAACCTTCCGAGAAATATTAAGCGGGGGGTGCTGGCTGTAAGTAAAGATATAAAGAGGGTGTACAAGCATGCAGATGAGGTGCTTCCTCGACTCAAAGGCAACTATAGGTCTTATGAAGTGACAAGGACTTATAAGGACGGTGATGTCGTCAAGGGCTTCTATCAGGTGGAATCAGAGGGTGTGCGTAGGCCAATAGTCGCTGTCTTAAAAAAGGGGGCTTGGTATGCGTACAGTTCCCTCATGAATACACCATTTGGTCCTCAGTTAGCGCAATTTGGTGTGCTGAGCGCACTGGCACCGTCGAATAAAACGTGATGATGTTCAGTCGGGTGGATTGGCGAGCGCTCCCCGCATCAGTGTGAGTGCTTTATAAGCGATGCGCATCTTTGAGCAATTTAGCAGGCTGATTAGTGTCAGGCTGGCTGGTAAAGTGTGCCTGCGCGCCTGGAAAGTATTCTCCAGGATTATTGCGTATTGGTCATAGGGCTGAACTATTTGTTTTGTAGCTTGGAACTGCTTGCGGCCTATCTGTTACACAGTAAGTGGAAGAAATGGATGGCTTTCTAATGCACATCAATCATTAGGTAGATCATTATGATGTTTTCAAATGCAGCGGCAAGGCCGGTAGTATTCTCAAAGATTGGGGAGTTTTTCAGTGGTGGATTCACCAGGACCGAAACGCCTGGTTCTATAAGGACAGGTGAAGCACCTAAGGTAGAAGTCCCGGGAGGGTCCAAGCCGGCAGACGGTAGCAATAACAATTTTGATCAGGGTTTTGTTGATAAAAAAGTGGGTTTCGACGGGCCGGGGCAAGCCACGGGTCATCGCCAGACTGGGGATGCCCCTGATACAGAGGCCCCAGTTACTCCGGAAGTGGCTCAACACAGAGAAGCTAACAGGAAGAAGTGGCAAGCTCAAAAAGATGCTGACGCCCGGGATAAGCTATTTGATCAGCCGACGGCAGGTCGAGTAGACGGAAAGGAGGTGGAGCCTTTTTCGCAGAGTAACCTGGAAGAAAGCGCCGAGGCGGTGGTGAAGGCTAAAGCTGCGAAGGCGGATCGAGCACTTCCGCTTGAAATGCGAAATATTGCCAAGGTCGCCGGAATTACGGCAGCGATCACAGTACCCTTAACAGTTACCGGGACACTCGCCGCCAACGTCGCTATTGAATTTCTTAAACCCATAATCAATCCACCGAAAACTCCGGCCACAGAGCAACATGTTATGGAGTCGCGGCTGGTCGATGATGCTCAGAAGGGCGTATTCCTATTAGCCAATACGTTGGGTGGCCTTCGCTCAGAGGAGGCTGTCAAACCAAGCGTGGAATGGTTGGCCAAGACAAATGAAGAGCGGATGGACTATCTTGATGAGATGCTTGACTTCCTTGAAGTAGAATTTGCTAAAGAAGCGAAAGCGCTGAATGTTAAAGTTGAGGACCCGACACCCGGTGCGCAAGAAGATGATATCAAGAGCCGGGCTATTGGCATGGAATCCAGAATGGCATATATCACCGGGCTGATGAACGCTATCAAAGCCAAGCTATAGATAATGCCAGCGTTGTACCCGTTGTAGTGGGTTGTTCCGACAGATCCACTGCGTAAGCAGTTGCTCGCGTAATAGGGGCAACTGCTTACCGTGTTTTCATACAGCAACCCTCGCGCGGGTGAATACTTTGATTATTCTGACGTTGCCTGTTTCTGTCTTTCCTCATTACTTGTGCTCGCCGAAGAGTCCACCGCCCAACCTGAGTCATAGGGGGCTGAGGCGGTTGATCAGCCTTTAGGAAAGTTCTGAAGTAACCACCGATTTTTCATGCCCTCGCTACTTGAGGCTTAAAAATCAAAGGTCCGGCGAACAACAGAACGTTCTTGCCCTTAATTCATAATTCTTTCCTCTGGTCGCGCTGTTTCAAGGCGATCAGCCCGCATTACAGACGCACCTCGCCTGTACCCATCAACCGTTTTGGCACCCTCCACAGATTCGACAAAGCGAACAAGGTTGTCTGTTGAGCGATGTTTTTCGACAAGCCACGAAAGCGCACTTTCGTATAGCCAAACCGGCGCTTGATCATGCGAAACGGATGTTCAACCTTGGCCCGTACCTGCGCATCCCCGCACACATAAGTTTCCTCGCCGTGCAGTAACTGATCGTCGCATCGACCGGCGTGTCGTGACGCAGCAGCAAACCACGATCACCCAGATAGCCATTGATGGCCTGCAAACTCCCGCTCGCCAACACATGTTTCTCCAGTGGGCGCGGGACGTTGAGGGGCGTGGTTTCATCGGGAATCCGATCCAGATGCAGCCCCGAAAGCTGGCGCAGGATCGTGGTCTCGTAAGGTGCTTCTTCCAACGCCGGATCGCTGTAACCGAACCCGCTCTGCATCCGATGAGCCTGCAACATGGCCAGCAATGGATACGCCGGACGACCGCCTTCACCCGTTGAACTATTCTCAAAGAGCAGTTTTCCGTTAATAGGTAGGCTGTATGGGGTTGTTAGTTATATTCAATCGATATAACTGTCTCATGGTTTAGTTGTTCTGGAACTTATTGGGTGGTGTGGGCCACTTAATGTTCGAGTGCCGGGGAAGCCGCTCTTCAATGTCAAGCACTGTCTGGTTGGTTTTCTGGTCAGTGGGTCTGCGCTCAGGGTATAGGGAATTAAAATGGCTCGCCAGTTTGGGCTGTTCGAATGATTGACTTTGAAGGTTAGCGCTTATTAAGTAAGCCTTAAACGTGGCTGGCCTTATAAAAGTTTTCGCGATGCGCGCTGTTGATTCAGGTGCGTTTGCGAGCCGTTCATCGAAAGCCTGAAAGAGAGATGAAATATGACTGTGCCTACTATAAATGTTGCGCCCTTTGGCTTGCCAATGAGTGGTTTTCCTCAACGGAACCCTAACGCGGGCAGTGCACCGTCGACGATGAGTGAGCACACTTCGTCGGGTGGCCCTGAGGCGGCCCGAACAGCGGCCGATGCGCGTGTCGAGCAAGATTCTTTGAAGCAGTCTTCAGCCGGATCGCGCGTAACGGTTCCACCCGAGTCGACCTTGGGCCGTTGGGTTGAAGCACTGAAGTGTGCGACCCATTCTTCTGCGTTCAAGCAACTGGAGGACATGTTTGGTGGGTATGGTGCATTCACTCATATTGAATCCAACAAAGGTGAGATCTGGTTTGACGGCGGAAGTAATAAAATAAACAGTGACTCCCCTGAGCTCAATGATATTCCGGGCGGTAAAGCGTTGTTTGATAACTTGATGGTCATCGCTAAAAAATTGGCGCCTTATGGCACCTTGAGCCGCCGTGACGTTTATCAACGTGACTGGCCAGGACACACTCCGAACACGGTCGACTCAAACGTTGTTCGTCAATTTATTTATGGCCAACGTCCGAAAGCGTTGCCCGACCATCATGTGCCTGCCGAAATTTTAAATAAAACGGGTGAAGCCGAAACGCAGCACAACCTGCTCGCCGCTTTGAAAGAACAGATTGAGGCGCCCGGCGCGAAGCCGGATCTGGAATCCATCGTCGTAGAGATCGCACCGCACTCTGTCTTTTGGCGCGAAGACCAGCCGCAGCCTGTCACGATGAACCTCAAGCAATTGGTGGCCGCTTACGGTTTGCACGTGCCAACCACACTGGAAGCACTTGCCAATTTGGAGCGCGTATTGTTTGCACCGCCATTAAGTGCGCCACGTGAAGGTAATTGTGGCGGGTTGCTGACTAAAAGTGTGCCACTGGGCGAGGATGCTCAGGAAAAGATAGTCGAAACCGTCAGTGCCTGGAAGGCGCTTCAAACTCAGGTTCCGCTGGACGCAGAGGGTAAGGCCCCCAGTCTTTTCGAGTATTTGAAACGTGCAGTTCCAGAGTCTGTGAGGGCGCTGGCCGCTACCCATCCAGAAGCGTTTCTCAACGCCTTGATCGACACCCATCAAGCCCGTGCATTGGGTAAGCAGCTGCAGGAAGCGATTGGCGCATTGCCCACCGCTACCAGTGGCCATGAAGCACTGCTCACGGCGTTAGGGCTGGAAGCCAACCGGTCATCAGCGGGGGTGGAGCGCGATCATTTAGCCGGGTATAACTTGCGGCAACAAGACAACGTGGGGCGTACGCCAGCTGAGATCGTCAAGCGTTTTGAAACCCATATGGAAAGTATCGTCGGCCCCGAGATGGCGAAAGTAGCTGCCTACCAATTGCTGGCTATGTCGGCTCCGGAGTTTTTGGTCAAGGATGTGCCGCCATCAGTGGTTTTTGGCTCCCTGCAATGGGTAATGTTCAGCGCTGAAGTATTTCGCCGCGAGCAGAGCACCCCGGGATCGTCGGCGGGCAAGCGCTATGATCAGATCAGGGAGCATGGGGCTCTGGAGCCCGTTGCACTGGAGCAAGAGTATCAGTCGAAAGCGGCTACCGTGCAGGCAGTGGTCGACTGGGGTATAGCTAAAGGCATTATCAAGCAAAACAGTGAGGGCTATTCCGCTGAAACCATCGCGAGCGTAACGGCTGCCATGGAAGCAGAGGCCAATCGCCTGGCGGCGACTCTGAAAGGTATTACGGCTTCACTGCCGACTCGCCGGGAGTTGGCGCTGGCGGAATTAACGCGGGTATACGGCGAAGAACACGCGCACCTGTTTGAAAAACAAATACTCACCCGCCAATCGGGGATAAGTAGACTCACAGACTCTCTGTTGAATCTTTATATGTCTGGAACACTTGACTCCGGCTGGAATTCTACTATTTCAACCTTTCCTAATGAGATTTTACATCCAGGCATGAAAGCGCTGCCTGATATCAAGAAAGATTTCTTTGAGAAGTTTGATGCGTACACCGACAGCTTCAGCAAGACGGCAGGTGAGATGTTCCAGTATCACGTATCGCAGTTGCGGGATGAAGATCGGAAGCGATTTGAGTTCGGGGGTGTAGAAACGAGGTATTTGAGCCAGGTGGAAGCGTCTGATTTTCCTAAAGACAGTGAGAGTAATGCGTTATTTCAGATGTTCGGAAGTGGTGCGTTTCTCATCACCACTGCATTGAAAGGTGAAACGGTTAAGTATATTTACTCGCCACAGTCAGGCGGGATCATCAAGGAGGGCGATCCTCTGCCTGGCGTCCCTGAGGGGTGGAGTGTAAAGTCCAGTCGCCGTGCACCTTTTTTCAGTGTGAGTGTTGGGGCGGAGCGTTACGGCTTAACAACTATCTGGAGTACGGGCGGTGCTAACGAACTGGAAGAGCCCCATACGCTTAAGCCGAGGAATACTTCATCGGAGAGGTCCGGCATGTTTGCCAGGCAGATAAGTCATCTTTATAAACATGCTGTCGGTCAGCTTAAAGACGCGGCCAATGGCATGAGCGACTCCGAAAAAAGCAGCGCTCGAGCAAAAATTTTCAATAACTTCATCCTGAGCCTTCTTCCCTTTCACGACCTGGTGAAAAATATAATCGAAGGCAATAAACATGATGCCGCTGTTAGCGGGGTTTTTGACTTTATCGGTTTGTTTAATCCTGCAGCTAAAGGCGGCTTCAAAGCGGCTAGCGTCGGTGCCAAAGGGGTAAGTTCAGCCTTGACGTTTCTCAAAGGGGCTGCCAAGTCAGGGCTTAAGGCTGCAAACCCGTTAGGGGCTGTTTATGATGTGGGGAGTGGTTTATTCAAATTGGGCAAGACTGCTTTGAATGCGGGGGTCCCTGTCACCTTGTCCTCGTTTGCGAATAAACTTCGCATCTCTGGGCGTGGTTGGAGCATCCCTCACGGTGGTTCCAAACAGAGCATCGCCGAAGGCACTTATCGGCGGGCAGGTGAAAGGAGTAGCAACACGCCCGTCGTTGCGGGGAAACAAGGCAACAACTGGTACGCCTTAGATCTCCAGACACTGAAGCCCTATGGCCCTGTGTTGAAAGACTTCACGCCCATTACGGTGAAAGAGTTGCGTAATCTTCGTTATGACATGGGTACTTCTATAAAGGATGGTTCTGGACCTGTTGAGACGGTCGGAGAGTTTCAGGAGAACGAATCGGGTCCGACACCGCCCGAGCAGCCTTCTCAGTTGCAGGCAGCCCGATAGGCGCTGGTAAGACAACCCGTACTGCCTGAGGGTTCTTTTCCAGGTTTGGCAGCAAGCCTGCTGCTGTCAGGCCACTCGCAACCCTGTCCACGCCAGATATTCATAGCCATCGCCTGACGTGAACGACCAAACGAAGTGCAGGGATGCGCCTCGCTGCCGGCAGGCCCTATAAATAGTGCGATTTGCCCCTCCCTGCGCTAACCTGCCTCGATGTTTTACGAGGTCAACCATGCATATTCATATTCTCGGTATCTGCGGCACATTCATGGGCTCGATGGCGGTTCTGGCCAAAGAATTGGGCCATCACGTCACCGGCTCCGATGCCAACGTTTACCCGCCCATGAGCACGCAACTACAAGCCCAGGGTATTGAGTTGACCCAAGGCTACGATCCTTCGCAATTCGACCCGGTCCCGGACCTGGTGGTGATCGGCAACGCCATGGTGCGTGGCAACCCGGCGGTCGAGTACGTACTGAATAAAGGGTTGCCTTATGTCTCCGGCCCCCAGTGGCTGGCGGACCATGTACTGCAAGGCCGTTGGGTGCTCGCGGTGGCCGGTACTCACGGCAAGACCACCACCAGCAGCATGCTGGCCTGGGTGCTGGAACACGCCGGCATGAGCCCGGGCTTTCTGATTGGCGGTGTGCCGCAAAACTTCTCGGTGTCGGCGCGTTTGGGCGATACACCGTTTTTCGTGATTGAGGCGGATGAATACGACAGCGCTTTCTTCGACAAGCGCTCCAAGTTCGTCCATTACCGCCCGCGCACCGCGATCCTGAACAACCTCGAGTTCGATCACGCTGATATCTTCCCCGATTTGTCGGCCATCGAGCGTCAGTTCCACCACTTGGTGCGCACCATCCCGAGTGAAGGCCTGGTCATCCATCCGACCACCGAGCCTGCCTTGCAGCGGGTGATCGAGATGGGCTGCTGGACCCCCGTGCAAACGACCGGTGCGGGCGGGCAGTGGCAGGTCAAGTTGCTCAGCGAAGACGGCTCCAGGTTTGAAGTGCTGTTCGAAGGCGAAGCACAGGGCATTGTCGAGTGGGACATGACCGGCCAGCACAACGTCGCGAATGCCTTGGTGACCCTGGCAGCCGCGCGGCACGTGGGCGTGGTGCCTGCCATGGGCATCGCCGCGTTGAGCGCGTTCAAGAGCGTGAAGCGGCGTATGGAAAAAGTCGCCGACGTGAATGGGATTACCATCTACGACGACTTTGCCCACCACCCGACGGCGATTGCCACCACGCTGGATGGCCTGCGCAAGCGTGTCGGGGAGGCCAACATCATCGCGATTGTCGAGCCGCGTTCCAATTCCATGAAGCTTGGCGCACACCGTGATGGCCTGCCGGAAAGCGTCAATGACGCCGACCAGGTGGTCTGGTACGCACCGGCCAACCTCGGCTGGGACCTGCCGGCCATCGCCGCGCTTTGCACGGTGCCATCAACCGTCTGCGATTCCATCGAGGGCATCATTGAACACGTCAAGCATCAGGCCAGGCCCGGCACCCATGTGGTGGTCATGAGCAACGGCGGTTTCGGCGGCCTGCACGGCAAGCTGGCCGAGGCGTTGAAATGAGTGGCCCGGAACGCGTCACCCTGGCGATGACCGGTGCCTCCGGCGCGCCCTACGGCCTGCGCTTGCTCGATTGCCTGGTGCGCGAAGACCGCGAGGTGCATTTTCTGATCTCCAAGGCCGCGCAACTGGTGCTGGCCACCGAGACCGATGTTGCGCTGCCGCCCAAGGTGCAGATGATGCAGGCGTTCCTCACCGAATACACCGGTGCGGCGGCGGGTCAGATCAAGGTTTATGGTAAAGAGGACTGGATGTCGCCAGTGGCCTCCGGCTCGGGCGCACCGGCGGCGATGGTGGTGGTGCCATGTTCCACCGGCACCTTGTCGGCGATTGCCACCGGTGCCTGCAACAACCTGATCGAGCGTGCGGCGGACGTGACCTTGAAGGAGCGTCGCCAGTTGATCCTGGTACCGCGCGAGGCGCCGTATTCGAGTATCCACCTGGAGCACATGCTCAAGTTGTCGAACATGGGCGTGACCATTTTGCCGGCATCGCCCGGGTTCTATCATCAGCCGCAGACCATCGATGACTTGGTGGACTTCGTCGTGGCGCGGATTCTCAACCTGCTGAATATTCCTCAGGACATGCTGCCGCGTTGGGGCGAGCACCATTTGAGCAGTGATGAATAAGGTGCTGCTGGTGGTGTTGGCGTTGCAGCTGACGGGCTGCGCCACGGCGCGCACGCTGGATGCCGCGCAGCCTGGCGCACCGGTGGTGTATGCCGGTACGCGCCTGGATTTGTATGCTATTAACGGCGGCTGCTGCGCCAAAGATCGCTTTGGCGCTGAGGCACCGAGCTATCCACATGTCGATCTGCCGGCCAGTGCGGTGCTCGACACCTTGCTGTTGCCGCTCTCGGCGTTGACGGTGTTGGGTGTGGGGTTTAACGCAACGGGCGGTCTGTAGCCGAGGGCGCTCGTGCTGGCCCCATCGCGGGCAAGCCCGGCTCCCACCGGACAACGCATTGTAAATGCGCGAGCTGGCTTGCCTGCGATGACGCCGGCACGCGCAGCGCGCGGTTATTTACCGAGCTTACGCAACTCATCCGACTCCACCACCCGCACGCCGTCCTGCTCTTCCAGCGCCAGGCGCCACATGGCACGGGCCAGTTCGCAGACTTCAATGCCGTGATACTTGCCCGGAATCAAGCGCGACAATGTCCCGACCACCTGCTCGGCCAAGCGCGGTTCCAGTCGTTCGCCCAGCAGTAATGAAGGTCGCACGATGGTCAGTTGTGGCCAGTCCTGCGCCCTCAACGCCTGTTCCATCTCGCCTTTGACTCGGTTGTAGAAGATTGAGGATTTCGGGTCGGCGCCAATGGCGCTGATGACGATCAGGTGCCGTGCGCCCATTTCCCGTGCGCGCTTGGCGAAGGCCACCACCATGTCCAGGTCGACAGCGCTGAAGGCGGCTTCGGAACCCGCCTGCTTGATGGTCGTGCCCAGGCAGCAGAAGGCGATGTCCACCTGGCCGCTCAGTTGCGGCAGGAACACCGCCGGGTCACCCACGGGGTTTTCCAGGCGTGGGTGTTCGGCCAGTGGTTTGCGGCTCGGCGCGAGTACGCGGGTCACCGTGGGCTCATTGAGCAGGCGGTCCAGCAGGTGCTCGCCCGTCAGCCCGGAGGCCCCGGCAAGCAAAATATGCTGAGGTGTCAGGTACATGGTGTTTCCCCCTTGTTACACGTTACAGCTTAGTTGCCTTTGGCTTCCTTGCTATTCATTGAGACGCTTTCGAGCGCCTTTCGTGCCTGCTGTTTACGTAATAGTTGCCAATGGGCGATCACCCCTTTGGGGGCCCAGATCTGCGGTTCGGAGGCTTCGAAGTTGTCCGCCTGTTCGCGTTCGGCTACATGCAGTTGGGCCAGTTTGAAGGCTTGCTGCAAGTCATCGGTCTGGTTGAAGGCTTGCGCGAAAAGGGCATCGCCAAAGTAGGTGAAGTCCGCCTCTTCCGAGCAACCGAACGACACGCGGTCGGCACGGGAGGCCGTCATGATCAGCGTGCGCTCATCCTTCAGTGCCGGGATAAACCCGCCCGAGTAGCAGGCGGAAATCACGATGATTTTGTCGCGGTTCTTCAGCGGCGCGAGCACGGCTGCCAGTTCATCGGCGGGCAGGTCGGCGAGTTCCATGCGCGGTTGGTCCAGCACCAGTTCGTGCTCGTGGGTGCCGTGGCTGGTCATGTAGATAAACACCAGGTCTTGCGGCCCGGTGCGCTCGGCCAGGGTTTGCACCGCACGGCGCAGGCTTTCGCGGGTGGCCAGGGGGCGGTCTGCGATGTGGTCGCGGTGGTTGACCAGGCGAATCTGCCCGCGCGCACCGAAGCGGGTGGCGAGCATGTTGCTGACGTAATCGGCCTCACGCAGGAACACGCTTTGCTTGCCATCACCGGCCAGCGCCAGGGTGTACAACTCGACGGCGCCCGTTGAGGGCGGCACGGCGGCGAGGGCGGCATCGAGCAAGCGGCCTTGGGCCAGTACGCCGATTTCCAGCGGGTCGGGCAGCAGCTTGCCGTCGGCATCGCGCACGCGCATGCCGTTGACCCAGGTGCCGGCCTGTACCGTGCCGTCGCTGAGTACGAGGGTGCCGATGCCTTGATAGCTGTCGCTGTCGAAGCCGCCGATATAGAAGCTGCCATCGGTGAGGTTCAGACGGCCTTGGCCAGAGAAGCGCCATTCACTGAACTGGCCGACATAGTGGCTGCCATCGACGCCAATCAGCTCGCCTTTGCCACTGAGTGCGCCTTCCTTGAACTGGCCGATCCACACGTCGCCGTCGGCGTTTTCATAACGGCCTTTGCCATTGAGTTGGTTCTGTTTGAACTGGCCGACATAGATATCGCCGTCGGCGCTGTTGAAGGTGCCGTTGCCTTCGAGCTGGCCGTCGACAAAGTGGCCGCTGAACTGGTTGCCACTGTCGTCGTTGCGCTGGCCTTCGCCATTCGGTTTGCCGTGGGCGAACTGGCCCTGGTATTGGCTGCCGTCGGCCAATTCCAGGCGGCCGAGGCCGGAGTACTGGTCGTCTTTGAATTCGCCGCGATAGGTCATTTGCCCCTCTTTGAGGGTACCTTCGCCATTGCGTCGACCGTTCTTGAAACCGCCGACGTAGCTGCTGCCCGCCGTGGTCAGGCTGCCCTGGCCGTCGAACAGGCCTTGCTGGAACTGGCCTTTATAAACCTCGCCGTTGCTGCCATGCCATTCGCCCTGGCCGTGCCACTGGCCTTTGTCGAACTGGCCGGCGTACCAACTGCCGTTGGGGTAGTCCACGCGGCCCTGGCCTTGCAGCAAACCATTGACCACATCGCCACGGTAGCGGCCGCCGTCGGGCAGGCGCGCATCGGGCGGCAACAGCGATTCGCCGTCTCCGCAAGCGGTGAGCAACAGGGCAAGGGCAAGGGGAGCGAGTGGGCGCATAGCGGGATCCGGATAATTAAGCGCCGAGTATGCCGCAGCTGCGAGTTTCATACATAAATTTACATACACTGTGGCAAGGTTTCTCACCTCGCCACAGGCATAGCCTTATACGAAGTAGAGTGACAACGACTCGGCGACGTAAGCAGGCTTTTCCTGGCCTTCGATTTCCAGGGTGGCGGTGGCCTTCAGCAGCCATTGGCCCGGTTTTTTCTCGGTAACGTCGTTGAGGGTCACGTTTAGCCGGACCTTGGAGTCAACCTTCACCGGCTGGATGAAACGCACGCTGTCCAGCCCGTAGTTGACGGCCATCTTCAGGCCTTCGGGCATGATCAGGATGTCTTCCATGAGCTTGGGCATCAGCGACAGCGACAGGAAACCGTGGGCGATGGTGCTGCCGAATGGCGTCTTGGCGGCCTTGACCGGGTCGACGTGGATGAACTGATGATCGCCGGTGGCCTCTGCGAACAGGTTGATACGCGCCTGGTCGATGGTGAGCCATTCGGAACGTCCCAGGTCCTTGCCGACATAATCTTTGAGTTGCGCTACAGGTACATAGGGCATTGCGACTCTCCTTGGTTCATCGTTTTTTATAGGTGTGCGAAATCCATCTTAGATCATCATGGGCAACCAGCCCGGTCAACCCACCATGCTTTTGGCGAATGCCGGAGCATAGGGCCGGCGTGCTTATAATGCGGGCGAGCGTCGAGGGGGAGAGAACGCATGCTGTTACGTGGCCTGACATGGCTGGTGCTGTTTCAATTGATTGGCACCGCCATCAATCATTTGCTGTTGCCGGTGCTGCCGGGGCCGATCATCGGCTTGCTGCTGATGCTCGGTTTTCTGATCTGGCGCGGTGAAGTCGGCGAGCCCTTGAGCCTGGCCGCCAGCAGCCTGTTGCGTTATTTGCCGTTGCTGCTGGTGCCGCCGGCGGTGGGCGTGATGGTGTATGCCAAGGACATCGCCGCGGACTTCTGGGCCATTGTCGGCGCACTGGTGTTGTCGCTGGTGATTGCCATGGGCTTTGTCGGCGTACTCATGCAGTCCATGGTCAAGCGCAAGGAGAAGGATCAATGACCGTCGACTGGCAGGGCGCGTGGACGGCAGTGATTCATCACCCGCTGTTCGGCATCGGTATCACCCTTGGAGCCTATCAACTGGTGCTGGCGGCGTTCGAGAAAACCCGCTGGATCTTCCTGCAACCGGTACTGGTGTCGATGCTGCTGGTCATCGGCGTGTTGCTCTCCTGCGGCCTGACTTACGCCGAGTACCGCAAGAGCACCGAGATCATGGGCATCCTGCTCGGCCCCGCGACCGTGGCCCTGGCGGTGCCGCTCTTTTTGAACCTGCGGCGGATTCGCCAATTGTTCTGGCCGATTTTTACTACGCTGGTGATAGGCGGTGTGGTGGCTACCGGCTTGTGCGTCTTGCTGGGCTGGTGGTTTGGCGCCGAACACAGGATGCTGATGACCATGGCGCCCAAGTCGGTTACCTCACCGATTGCCATGCTGGTGGCCGAGCAGATCGGCGGCGTGGCCGCGTTGGCGGCGGTGTTTGTGCTGATTACCGGAGTGATCGGTGCGATGATCGGCCCGGCTTACTTGTCACGATTGGGTGTGCACAGCCCCGAGGCGCGCGGCATGGCCCTGGGCATGACCGCCCACGCCGTCGGCACTTCGGTGGCTTTGCAGGAAAGCGAAGAGTGCGGCGCCTTTGCGGCGCTGGCCATGAGTCTGATGGGCGTGGCCACGGCGGTTTTTCTGCCGCTTGCCGTGTCCGTGATCGTTTAAACCGGGTTTAAGGAAACCTTTATGAGTCTGGCGCTGTTCCCGCTCAATACCGTGCTGTTCCCTGGCTGCACCCTCGATTTGCAACTGTTCGAGGCGCGCTACCTGGACATGATCAGCCGCTGCATGAAAAAGGGCGAAAGCTTTGGCGTGGTGTGCATCCTCGACGGCAGGGAAGTGGGCGTGGCCCCGGACGGCTACGCATTGGTCGGCTGTGAAGCGCTGATTCGCGATTTCAAACAGCAGGATAACGGCCTGCTGGGGATTCGCGTCGAAGGCGGGCGCCGGTTTCGCGTGCGTGACGCCGGGGTGCAGAAGGACCAGTTGCTGGTGGCCGAGGTGCAATGGCTCGAAGAAGTGCCGGACCAGCCTCTGGAAGAAGAGGACGCTGACCTGCTGGCGTTGCTGCAGGCCCTGGCCGAGCACCCGATGGTCGCCTCGCTGGACATGGGCACCCACGCCGATGGCCAGCAAGCCCTGGGCAATCAGCTGGCTTATCTGTTGCCGTTCACCGAGGCCGACAAGATCGACCTGCTGCAACTCGACGATCCGCAGCAACGCCTGGATGCAATCCAGATGTTGCTCGACGAATTGCAGGGCGAACTGTTCCCTCAGTAGGCGTAGCGCAACAGGGCGTGAGGTGTGCCGGTGAGGGCGATAACGCTGAGCACCGCGACCAGCACCGGGAGCAGCAGCCACCAGGTTTTTTGCGGCATGGCCGGCAGCGGGCTTCGATACTGGATGACGGTCAAACTGAATGCGCACACCGTCATTGCCAGCAGCGTGCCGGCGAGGATGTCCGTGGGCCAATGCGCCCCCAGGTAAACCCGTGACAGCGCAATAAAGGCGGCCGGAATACAGCCCAGCAACATCCAGGTCAGGCGCAAGCGCGTGGGTTGCCCACGACCGGCCAGCACGGCCAGAGCCAGGAAAAACGCGAAGGCGCCGGAGGCGTGACCGCTGGGCATGCTGAAACTCGTCAGTGGGTCTGTGAGGATTTCCGGTCGACCACGGGCAAAAAACAGTTTGGTGCCGGTGTTGATCACCGCCGCCCCGGCCAAGGTGGCGCCGACAAACACGGCGTGCCGCCATTGGCGTGCCAGCAGTAACACGCCAGTAAACACCGCGCTGGCGACAAACATCTTCTTGAACTCACCCAATTGGGTAATCCGCACCATCACCTCGTCCAGCCATGGGCTGCGGTGTTCCTGCACCAGTGCGCTAAGGCCCTGATCGAAGTTATGAAGGTGCGGGTAGCCGATAAACAGCGCGATCAACAACGTCAGGCTGGCGCAGCCAATCCACAACGTGGCACGACGATGGCCGCGCAGGCTGCTGTTCAAACTCAGCCCCAGCAACACCGCCAGGCAGGCAGTGACTATTCCGGCCTCCGGCCAGAAACCTTCCGGCAGCGGCAGGCGGAACGCGGCACCGGTCGCCCAGCCCGGCAGCAGATAAGCCACCGACCAACCGGCTGCGGCCACAATGCTCACGGCGGCAAAGCGCGGGAAGGGCATGTCGCACATCCCGGCCACCATCGGCAGCATCGGACGCAACGGGCCGATAAAGCGCCCTACAAGTAGGCTGGCGATACCGTACTTATGGAAGTAGGTTTCTGCGCCATTCATCCACTCAGGGTGGTGGCGCAAACCCGGAAGCCGCCGAATGTTCTGATGAAAGTGTCGGCCCAGGAAGTAGGAAACCCCGTCACCGAGCAAACCGCCGAGGAAACCCAACAACAAGGTTTCACTCAGGGATAACGCACCGCTGCCCGCCAGTGCGGCAATGGCAAACAGCAATACCGTGCCCGGCACGATCAGCCCGGCAATGGCCAGGCATTCCACGCACGCGACGACAAACACCGCCACGGCCAGCCATTCGGGGTTCAGGGTTAGCCAGCCGGTAATGCTATCGAGCCATTGGCCCATACAATCAACTCCCTTTATTCAATACATAACCTGAGACGCTGAAGATCAATTGTGGGAGCGGGCAAGCCCGCTCCCACATTCGATCCGCTGCGCGGCCGGTCTCAATGTTCAATTCAAATCAAAAAATAATCACGACCTTCGACCTGGCCCCGGCGCAGCGGGTTCCGAGTGCAATAGGGCGCGTAGCCAGCATCGACGAAGCGGTACATCAGGTGTTCATCACGGCCGCTGGGAATGCCCAGGCGGGTGGTCTGGATAATGTGCGTCGGGGCCTGGCCCACGTCTTCGACATAAAGCAACGCGGGGTCAAAGCGCTTGGCATCCCACATCGGCACTTTCAGGCCCAGGGCTTTGCACAACAGGGTCTGGCCGGCGCAGAGTTTCTGCGATGGGCGAGGGTGGCCGCTGGCGTCCGGGTTGTTCAACAGCATCTGCGCCAAGCTGGCCGGGCCAGACACGGCATCGACCCAGGGATAGGCCGATTTGATCAGCACGGCATTGCCGGGGCCTTGGGCGCTGAAGTTCAGCGAGTCACCACCACGGGCGTAATACATGTAGATGTGGCCGCCATCCAGAAACAAAGCTTTACGCTTTTCTGTGTAGCCAAGCGACGCATGGCTGCCTTTTTCGGCCACGTAATAGGCTTCGGTTTCAATAATTCGCGCGCAAAGCCACAAATCGCCGACGCGATGGCGTATGACTTTTCCGAGTAGTTCTCGCGCAAGAACTTGCGCGTCACGGTCGAAGAAGCTGTCGGGCAGGGCGCTGGCGGGGGGCTGCGGAGCAAAACTGGGCATGGCTGTCTGGGGTTAATACGGCTAAATGTGACGGAATAATAACAACTCCCGCCTTAATTACGGCTGAACCCCAGGTTTTTACAGTTCATTTCGACCATCCGCCCCACACCGCTGTCAGTCGGGCGGCGTCACAGCTATAATCTGCCGCTTTCCTCTTTGCCAAGACTCCCTGACCATGACTGAGTCCGTTCTTGACTACATGACCCGCCTGGGTCGCGCTGCCCGGCAGGCCTCGCGGTTGATCGCCCGTGCGAGCACTGCGCAGAAGAACCGCGCCCTGTTGGCCGCCGCCGATGCTCTGGATGCTTCGCGCTCCGAGCTGGCTGTCGCCAACGAACTGGACCTGGCCAACGGCCGCGCCAATGGCCTCGAGCCAGCCCTGCTGGACCGCCTGGCGCTGACGCCCGCGCGTATCGACGACATGATCGAAGGCCTGCGTCAGGTGGCCAAGCTGCCTGACCCCATCGGTGAAATCCGCGATATGCGCTACCTGCCGTCCGGCATTCAGGTCGGCAAGATGCGCGTGCCCCTGGGCGTCATCGGCATCATTTATGAGTCGCGCCCGAACGTGACCATCGACGCCGCGAGCCTGTGCCTCAAGTCGGGCAACGCGACCATCCTGCGTGGCGGTTCCGAGGCGATCAATTCCAACCGCGCCATTGCCGCCTGCATTCAGCAGGGCCTGGCGGTGGCCGAGTTGCCTGCCGAAGTGGTGCAAGTGGTGGAAACCACCGACCGCGCCGCCGTAGGCGCGCTGATCACCATGCCGGAATTTGTCGATGTGATCGTGCCGCGCGGTGGCAAGGGCTTGATTGAGCGCGTCAGCCGTGATGCCAAAGTGCCGGTGATCAAGCACCTGGACGGCGTGTGCCACGTGTTCATCGACGTCGCCGCCGATATCGACAAGGCGATCCGCATCGCCGACAACGCCAAGACCCACCGCTACGCCCCGTGCAACACCATGGAAACCCTGCTGGTGCACGTCGGCATTGCCGATCGCGTGCTGCCGCCGCTGGCTGCCATCTACCGGGACAAGGGTGTGGAATTGCGTGGTTGCGAGCGTACCCGTGCGCTGCTGGGCGCGGACGTGATCGAGGCGACTGAACAAGACTGGTACACCGAGTACACGGCGCCGATCCTGTCGATCCGCATCGTCGATGACCTGGACCAGGCCATCGAACACATCAACAAGTACGGCTCCAAGCACACCGACGCCATTGTTTCCGAGCATTTCAGCGATGCCCGGCGTTTCCTCAACGAAGTGGATTCCGCTTCGGTGATGGTCAACGCCTCGACGCGTTTTGCCGACGGCTTCGAGTATGGCCTGGGGGCGGAGATCGGCATCTCCACCGATAAGCTCCACGCACGCGGCCCGGTTGGCCTGGAAGGCCTGACCAGCGAGAAGTACGTGGTGTTCGGCGACGGTCATGTGCGCACTTGATGGCTAAACGCATCGGGCTGCTCGGCGGTACTTTCGACCCCGTGCACATCGGCCATTTGCGCAGTGCACTGGAAGTCGCGGATGCCCTCGCGCTGGATGAGTTGCGCCTGGCACCCAATGCCCGGCCGCCGCATCGCGATACGCCGCAGGTGTCAGCGCAGCAGCGCCTGGAAATGGTGCGCCTTGCCGTAGACGGCATACCGCCGCTGGTGGTGGACGACCGCGAGCTCAAGCGCGATAAACCGTCCTACACTGTCGATACCCTGGAGCTGATGCGTGCCGAGCTGGCCGCAGATGACCAGTTGTTTCTGCTTTTGGGCTGGGACGCATTTTGCGGCCTGCCCTCTTGGCATCGCTGGGAGGAACTCCTCCAGCATTGCCACATCCTGGTTTTGCAACGCCCGGATGCCGACAGCGAACCGCCGGATGCCTTGCGCAACCTGCTGGCCGCGCGGTCGGTAAGTGACCCCTTGGCCCTGACCGGGCCGAACGGGAATATTGCATTCGTCTGGCAGACCCCGCTTGCGGTGTCTGCCACCCAGATCCGTCAACTGCTGGCCAGCGGGAAGTCGGTACGTTTCCTGGTGCCTGACGCGGTCCTGGCCTACATCGATGCGCACGGGCTTTACCGTGCGTCGAACTGAAAAGGCGCGCTTGAACGCACGAACAATCGTGCAGCGAGCGCCCGAACATACGAGCAAAACGAGTTTTATATGACGAACAAAGACGTAAGCAAAGTTAAGCGTAAAGGCACTTTCAAAAGCGCCCCGCTGCCAGTTGAAGCGCACACCGGCCCTGAGCTGGCTGGCGAAGAGCTGGTAAAAGTCGCCGTAGCTGCCCTGGAAGATGTTAAGGCCCAGGACATCCAGGTTCTGGACGTACGCGACAAGCAGAGCATCACCGACTTCATGATCATCGCCACCGGTACCTCCAACCGCCAGATCGGCGCGATGCTGGACAAGGTTCGCGAAGCCGTCAAAGCCCAAGGCGTGAAGCCGCTGGGTGAAGAAGGCAAGGGCGACAGCGACTGGGTGCTGCTGGACATGGACGACGTGATCGTTCACATGATGACTTCCAACGCCCGTCAGTTCTACGACCTGGAGCGTCTGTGGAAAGGCGCCGAGCAGAGCCGTGCGGCAGATGGCAAGCACCACAGCCCGGAAGTGGGCCACGCGCACTTCGACAAGCTCAACAAAGACCAGGAATAAGGAACGGCTGTGCGCCTGCGTCTGATCGCTGTCGGTTCACGCATGCCCAAGTGGGTGGAAGAAGGCTGGCACGAGTATGCCAAGCGTCTGCCCGCTGAGCTGTCGCTGGAGCTGGTGGAAATACCGCTCAACACCCGGGGCAAGAATGCCGACGTGGCGCGCTTTATCCGTCAGGAAGGCGAAGCCATGTTGGCCAAGGTCGGCCCCAACGAGCGTATCGTCACCCTTGAAGTGCACGGCAAGTCCTGGAGCACCGAGCAGTTGGCGGTGGAACTGGACCGCTGGCGCCTGGATTCGCGCACCGTCAACTTCATGGTCGGCGGCCCCGAAGGGCTGGCGCCGGAAGTGTGTGCGCGGGCGGACCAGCGATGGTCGCTGTCGGCACTCACGTTGCCGCACCCGTTGGTAAGGATTCTGATCGGTGAACAGCTGTATCGCGCCTGGACAGTTCTGTCCGGGCACCCTTACCACAAATAATCTGCGCCCCTCCCGATGACCCAGCCGATCCGCATCAAGGACCACGAGAAAGACGCACGTCTGGTGCGCTCGCGGGTCGTTTTCGGCGCGTTTTTGGTGGTGGGTCTGATTGCGGTGCTGATTGCGCGCCTGTATTTCCTGCAGGTGATCCAGTACGACTATCACTCCACGCTGTCGGAGAACAATCGGGTGCATGTGCAGCCTATTCCGCCGACCCGTGGGCTGATTTTCGACCGCAATGGCGTGGTGGTCGCGGATAACCGGCCCAGCTTCAGCCTGAGCATGACCCGTGAGCGTTCCGGCGACTGGCAGCAGATCCTCGATGTCATCGTCGAAGTGCTGCAACTGACGCCGGAAGACCGGGTGATCTTCGAAAAACGCATGAAGCAGGGGCGCCGGCCCTTCGAGCCGGTGCCGATCCTGTTTGAACTGACTGAAGAGCAGATCGCGCGGATCGCGGTGAACCAGTTCCGCCTGCCCGGTGTGGAAGTCGTGGCGCAGTTGGTGCGGCACTACCCGCAAGGGGCGCATTTTGCGCATTCGGTCGGCTACATGGGCCGAATCAACGAGAAAGAGCTGAAAAGCCTCGATCCGGTGAATTACAGCGGCACCCACCACATCGGCAAAACCGGCATCGAGCGTTTCTACGAGCCCGAGCTGCATGGCCAGGTGGGTTACGAGGAAGTCGAGACCAACGCCCGAGGCCGCGTGCTGCGGGTGCTCAAGCGCACCGACCCGGTGCCGGGCAAGGACATTGTGCTGAGCCTGGACATCAAGCTGCAGGAAGCGGCCGAGATGGCGCTCGGCGGTCGGCGTGGCGCCGTGGTGGCACTGGACCCCAAGACCGGCGAAGTGCTGGCGATGGTCAGCCAACCGAGTTTCGACCCTAACCTGTTTGTGACCGGGATCAGCTTCAAGGCCTACGCCGAGCTGCGTGATTCGGTTGACCGGCCGCTGTTCAACCGCGTGCTGCGCGGGCTGTATCCGCCAGGCTCGACCATCAAGCCGGCGGTGGCGATTGCCGGCCTGGATTCGGGCGTCGTGACCGCATCGAGCCGTGTGTTCGACCCGGGCTACTACATGCTGCCCAACTACGATCACAAATACCGTAACTGGAACCGCACCGGTGACGGCTATGTCGACCTGGATACCGCGATCATGCGCTCCAACGACACCTATTTTTATGACCTGGCCCACAAGCTGGGGATCGACCGGCTATCTGCCTATATGGGCAAGTTCGGCCTTGGTCAGAAAGTCTCCCTGGACATGTTCGAAGAGTCCCCCGGCTTGATGCCGTCGCGGGAGTGGAAGCGCGCGACCCGTCGCCAGGCGTGGTTCCCGGGTGAAACCCTGATTCTCGGGATCGGCCAGGGCTACATGCAGGCGACGCCGCTGCAACTGGCCCAGGCCACGGCGCTGGTGGCCAACAAAGGCATCTGGAACCGCCCGCACCTGGCCAAGACCATTGAGGGCGAGAAGCCTTTGGATGAGAACCCGATTCCCGACATTGTGCTGCGCGACCCGTCCGACTGGACCAAGGTCAACCACGGCATGCAGCAGGTGATGCACGGCGCCCGTGGTACCGCGCGCAAGGCCGCGGTCGGCGCGCAGTATCGCATTGCCGGCAAGAGCGGTACCGCCCAGGTGGTCGCGATCAAGCAGGGCGAGAAATATGACCGTTCCAAGGTTCAAGAGCGCCACCGTGACCACGCCTTGTTTGTCGGCTTCGCTCCGGCCGACGACCCGAAAATCGTGGTGGCGGTGATGGTTGAAAACGGCGAGTCCGGCTCCGGCGTCGCAGCGCCCGTGGTGCGCCAAGTGATGGACGCCTGGCTGTTGGCCGACGACGGCAAGCTCAAGCCCGAATATGGCGGCCCCCCTTCAAGCACCGAGGTTACGGCCCGTGAAGAGTAATTTTGACCGCATCCTCTCCAGCGAAGATGTGATGCGTCGGCGTGCGACGTTGCTGCAGCGCATGCACATTGATGGCCCGTTGCTGATCCTGCTGCTGACCCTTGCAGCCGGCAGCCTGTTCGTTCTTTATTCGGCCAGCGGCAAGAACTGGGACCTGTTGATCAAGCAGGCCTCGTCGTTCGGCCTGGGTCTGTTGTCGATGGTGGTGATTGCCCAGTTGGAGCCACGTTTCATGGCGCGCTGGGTGCCACTCGGTTATGTCGCCGGCGTATTGCTGTTGGTGGTGGTGGACGTGATGGGCCACAACGCCATGGGGGCGACGCGCTGGATCAACATTCCGGGGGTGATTCGCTTCCAGCCGTCGGAATTCATGAAGATCCTGATGCCGGCGACCATCGCCTGGTACCTGTCCAAGCGCACCTTGCCGCCACAGCTCAAGCACGTGGGGATCAGCCTGATATTGATCGGCGTGCCATTCATTCTGATCGTGCGCCAACCGGACCTCGGCACCTCGCTGCTGATCCTCGCGGGCGGTGCGTTCGTGCTGTTTATGGGCGGCTTGCGCTGGCGCTGGATCCTCAGCGTGCTGGCTGCGGCGATCCCGGTGGCCGTGGCCATGTGGTTCTTCTTTATGCACGACTACCAGAAGCAGCGGATCTTGACGTTCCTCGACCCGGAGAGCGACCCGTTGGGCACCGGCTGGAACATCATCCAGTCCAAAGCCGCCATCGGCTCTGGCGGTGTATTTGGTAAGGGCTGGTTACTGGGCACTCAGTCGCACCTCGACTTTTTGCCCGAGAGCCACACGGACTTCATCATTGCGGTAATGGGCGAAGAGTTCGGCCTGGTGGGCATTTGCGCGCTGTTGCTGATTTATTTGCTGTTGATTGGTCGCGGGTTGGTGATTACCGCGCAAGCGCAGACGCTGTTCGGCAAATTGCTTGCCGGCAGCCTGACCATGACTTTTTTTGTTTACGTTTTCGTCAACATCGGTATGGTCAGTGGCCTGTTGCCGGTGGTTGGGGTGCCGTTGCCGTTCATTAGCTACGGCGGAACTTCGCTGGTGACATTGCTGTCAGCGTTTGGGGTTTTGATGTCGATTCATACGCATCGCAAGTGGATCGCGCAGGTTTGAATAAGGTGAAGATGTCAATGCAAGTAATGCGCGGCTGGGCGACTCGGCACGCGTCCTGGATGGGCCTGATTGGGCTGCTGGGCGCGACGCAAGAGGTGCAGGCCGGTGACTACGATGGCTCACCCCAGGTCGCCGAATTCGTCGGTGAAATGACCCGCGACTACGGTTTCGCCGGTGAGCAGTTGATGGGCATATTCCGTGAAGCCCAGCGCAAGCAGGCGATCCTCGACGCGATCTCGCGTCCCGCCGAGCGCGTAAAACAGTGGAAAGACTATCGCCCGATGTTCCTCACCGACGCCCGTGTGGCCCGCGGTGTGGATTTCTGGCGCCAGCACGAAGCCGTGTTGGCCCGTGCCGAGCAGGAGTACGGCGTGCCGGCTCAGGTGATCGTCGCGATCATCGGCATTGAAACCTTTTACGGGCGCAATACCGGCAGCTACCGGGTGATCGACGCCTTGTCGACCCTGGGCTTCGATTACCCGCCGCGCGCCGAGTTCTTCCGCAAGGAGCTGCGCGAATTCCTGTTGCTGGCCCGCGAAGAGCAGGTCGACCCGCTGACCCTCAAAGGCTCCTACGCCGGCGCGATGGGCTTGCCGCAGTTCATGCCGAGCAGCTTTCGCGCTTATGCAGTGGATTTCGACGGCGACGGCCACATCAATATCTGGAGCAACCCCGACGACGCCATTGGCAGCGTGGCCAGCTACTTCAAGCGCCACGGCTGGGTGGCTGGCGAGCCCGTGGTGATCCGTGCCGATGTCACCGGTGATCGCGCCGATGAGGGCCTGACCCAGGGAATCGAGCCGGTCAAGACCGTTGGGGAGTTGCGAGCGCTGGGCTGGTCGAGTCAGAATGCGCCACGCGACGATATGCCGGTGACGGCGTTCCGCCTTGAAGGCGAAAACGGCCCGGAATACTGGATGGGCCTGAAGAATTTTTACGCAATCACGCGTTATAACCGCAGTGTGATGTACGCCATGGCCGTACATCAGCTGTCAGACATGCTGGTCCAAGCACGGGGCAACAAGTAATGCGGGTACCGCCGTTCAATAAACCGCTCAAGCTGGTGGCGTTTGCCGCGTTGTCCTTGCTGGTCGTCAGTTGCTCATCCACCACCAGCCGCGCGCCAGTGCAAAAGGGCGGCGCTATCGTCCGTGCCAAGCCTGGGCTGGACATCAACCGCGCGCACAAAGATGGCGCGCCGTGGTGGGATGTCGACGTTTCGAAAATCCCGGATGCCACGCCAACCCTGCACACCGGGCCGTACAAGGCCAACCCCTATACCGTGCTGGGCAAAAACTACTTTCCGCTGCAGGATTCCAAGACCTATGTCCAGTCGGGTACGGCGTCCTGGTACGGCACCAAGTTCCATGGCCAGAACACCGCCAACGGCGAAGTCTATGACCTGTACGGCATGAGCGCGGCCCACAAGACGTTGCCGCTGCCCAGCTACGTACGCGTCACCAACCTGGACAACAACCGCTCGGTGATCCTGCGGGTCAACGACCGTGGCCCGTTCTATTCGGACCGGATCATCGACTTGTCCTACGCCGCGGCCAAGAAACTCGGTTATGCCGAAATCGGCACTGCGCGGGTGAAAGTAGAAGGCATCGACCCGGCGCAGTATTGGGCCCAGCGTGGCAAACCGGCACCGTTGATGCTCAACGAGCCGCAAACCCCGCAACCGCAAGTGACTGCATCCGCCGGCAAGATCGAACAGTGGACGCCACCTCCGGCGCAGCACGCGCCGGACACCGTTGTCGTGCCTCGCGCGGCTCCGGGGGCTTCTACCGTGGGCGGTCAGTACCTGCAAGTGGGTGCTTTCGCCAACCCGGATGCGGCAGAACTGTTAAGGTCCAAGCTCAGCGGCATGGTCAACGCGCCGGTTTTCATCAGCTCCATCGTGCGTAACCAGCAGACCTTGCACCGTGTGCGCATGGGGCCGATCGGGTCGCCAAGCGAAGTGGCGCAGGTTCAGAACAGCGTGCGTCTGGCCAATCTGGGGCAACCCAGCGTGGTCACCGCCGAATAACAAAGATTGATGGCTCAGGCGCGTACGCGGGCCTGGGCCCTGGTTGTTGGCTCGTTGAACAATAAAAACCCAGGGGCAAGGGGTGAGCGGGCAACCGAACACGTGACAGTCTGGCAGCGGGCTGTCTGAATAGTTTTGCCCGCGAGGGCAAGTTTCCATAAGCAATTTCGAGAGACGGATGAACATCACCACCTTAGCCAAACGCACGTGCCTGCTTCTTTCGCTGATCATCACTCCGGCCGCCTGGGCGGTTGAAATGGTGCCGGCTTCCCCGCAACTGGCCGCCAAGGCCTGGGTTCTCATGGATGCCGCCAGCGGCAACGTGCTGGTCGAGAACAACGGTGACCAGCGCCTGCCACCGGCCAGCCTGACCAAGCTGATGACGGCTTACATCGCGACCCTGGAAATCCGTCGCGGGCAGATCGGCGAAAACGACCCGGTCACCGTCAGCGAAAATGCCTGGCGCACCGGCGGTTCGCGGATGTTCATCAAGGTGGGTTCGCAAGTCACCGTGAGCGACCTGCTGCACGGCATCATCATCCAGTCCGGTAACGACGCCAGCGTGGCCCTGTCCGAGCACATCGCCGGCAGCGAAGATGCGTTCGCCGACATGATGAACAAAACCGCTGGCGACCTGGGCATGACCAACAGCCACTTCATGAACCCGACTGGTCTGCCGAACCCGGAACACTATTCGTCGGCTCACGACATGGCGCTGCTGGCTCGCGCGATTATTCGTGTTGACCCGGTGCACTACGCGATCTACTCCCAGAAGGAATTCTTCTGGAACAACATCAAGCAGCCTAACCGCAACCTGCTGCTGTGGCGCGACAAGACCGTCGACGGCCTGAAAACCGGCCACACCGACGAAGCCGGCTACTGCATGGTGTCGTCCGCCGTACGTGATGGCCAGCGCCTGATCGCCGTCGTATTCGGTACCAACAGCGAGCAGGCCCGTGCGGCCGAAACGCAAAAACTGCTGACCTACGGCTTCCGCTTCTTCGAAACCCAGACCTTCTACCAGAAGGGCACTGAACTGGCGCAGGCGCCGGTATGGAAAGGCGCAACCCATCAAGTCAAAGCCGGCCTGGCTGAAGACCTGACCCTGACCATGCCTAAAGGCCAGCTGAAAAAGCTCGCTGCCAGCATGACCATGAACCCGCAATTGGTAGCGCCAATCGCCAAGGGTGACGTTATCGGTAAAGTCGAAGTGAAACTGGACGACAAGGTGGTGCACAGCGCCGACCTGATCGCGCTGGACGCCGTCGACGAAGGTGGTATCTTCCGCCGCGTGTGGGATAGCATCCGTCTATTCTTCTACAGCTTGTTCAACTGATAAGTGTGCACCTGCAAAGCCCCGTGTTGATCCGACACGGGGCTTTGCCCGTCGCCACGGCTTACGCTTACGAGGCCGTTACGCCATGACCGATAAAGAAGTAAAGGCGCCAAAGATCGAATTCCCGAACGTGGACTATCCCGTCAAGGTGATCAGCGATACCGGTGTGGGCAACAAAGACAAGATTCTCGAGATTGTGCGTAAACACGCGACGATCAACGACAACCGGGTGGACGAGCGTTTGAGCTCCAACGGTAAATACACCACGATCCAGTTGCACATCGTTGCGACCGGTCAAGACCAGCTCTACGACATCAACAGCGAACTGCGGGCCACCGGCTTCGTGCACATGGTGCTGTGATGTCACAGGTCCTGGGCTTTCGCGAGCTCGGCCAGATGGCCTACGAGCCCGTCTGGCACGCCATGCAGCGCTTCACCAATGAGCGCGGCAGTTCGGCACCGGATGAGATCTGGCTGGTGGAGCACCCGCCGGTGTTCACCCAGGGCCAGGCTGGCAAGGCCGAGCACCTGCTGCTGCCGGGGGATATCCCGGTGGTGCAGGTCGACCGAGGCGGTCAAGTGACTTACCATGGGCCGGGTCAGCTTGTAGCGTATCTATTGCTGGACGTGCGCAAGCTTGGGTTTGGCGTACGTGACCTTGTAAGCCGCATGGAGGCTTGCCTGATCGAGCTGTTGGCCAGTTACGGCGTGAGCGCTGCGGCCAAGCCCGATGCACCCGGTGTGTACGTGGACGGCGCGAAAATCGCCTCACTCGGTTTGCGGATTCGCCACGGTTGTTCCTTTCATGGCCTGGCCCTGAATGTGGACATGGACCTGGCGCCGTTTCGGCGGATCAACCCGTGCGGTTACGCCGGGCTGGCGATGACCCAACTGAGCGACCACGCCACACCGATTAAATTTGCCGAGGTAAGTGCCCGGCTGCGTGCGCAGCTCGTCAAACACCTCGACTATGCTGAGCAGACGACCCTCACGGGCGGAATCGACTGATTATGACTACTGATGCAGTGCAAACCATGATCCCGACGCTGGATGTTACCGAACGTCCGGCCCCGGCCCCGCGTGCCAAGGTGGAAGCCGGCGTCAAGCTGCGCGGCGCCGAGAAGGTTGCACGCATCCCGGTCAAGATCATCCCGACCACCGAACTGCCGAAAAAACCGGACTGGATTCGCGTGCGCATCCCGGTCTCGCCGGAAGTCGACCGTATCAAGGCCCTGCTGCGCAAACACAAGCTGCACAGCGTGTGCGAAGAAGCGTCCTGCCCGAACCTGGGTGAGTGCTTCTCCGGCGGCACCGCCACCTTCATGATCATGGGTGACATCTGCACCCGTCGTTGCCCGTTCTGCGACGTTGGCCATGGCCGGCCGAAGCCACTGGACGTCAACGAGCCGGAAAGCCTGGCCATCGCCATTGCCGACCTGAAACTCAAGTACGTGGTAATCACCTCGGTAGACCGCGACGACCTGCGTGACGGCGGTGCCCAGCACTTTGCCGACTGCATCCGCGAAATCCGCAAGCTGTCGCCGAACGTGATGCTCGAAACCCTGGTTCCTGACTATCGCGGTCGCATGGACGTCGCGCTGGAAATCACCGCGGCCGAGCCACCGGATGTGTTCAACCACAACCTGGAAACCGTGCCACGCCTGTACAAGGCGGCGCGCCCGGGTTCGGACTACCAGTGGTCGCTGACCCTGCTGCAGAAATTCAAGCAGATGATGCCGCACATCCCGACCAAATCCGGCCTGATGCTGGGCCTGGGCGAAACCGACGAAGAAGTGATCGAAGTCATGAAGCGCATGCGCGAACACGACATCGACATGCTGACCCTGGGCCAGTACCTGCAACCGTCCCGCAGCCACTTGCCGGTGCAGCGTTTCGTGCACCCGGACATCTTCGCCTGGTTTGCCGAGGAAGGTTACAAGATGGGCTTCAAGAACGTGGCGTCAGGCCCGCTGGTACGTTCCTCGTACCACGCTGATGAGCAGGCCAAGCTGGTCAAGGCAAGCCTGGTTTCCTGATAGGGGTTTGCGTAACGCCGCTTATCCAATGTGGGAGCGGGCTTGTGTGGGAGCTGGCTTGCCTGCGATACAGACACCTCGATCTATCCGTTTATCGAGGTGATGCATTCGCAGGCAAGCCAGCTCCCACAAGGTCCCGCTCCCACATTTCGTTCTGCGTTGTTATATAGAGGGAGAGCATGGATGAAGACTCAACTCGCGGCCGCTGTGCCTGCTTTACGTGCCGAAGGTGTGATTGGCCTGATCGCCCCTGCCGGTCCTGCCGCACTGGATGTTGAAAAAGCCGGGCAATGGATGCGCGCCCGTGGCCACGAACTGCGGATATTTTCGGGTGTGTATGAGCGCGACGGCTACCTGGCCGGCAGTGATGACGTGCGCCTGCGTGACTTGCATGCTGCTTTCTCCGATCCTGAAATCGATGCCATCTTCTGTCTGCGTGGCGGCTACGGCACACCGCGCTTGCTTGACCGGCTGGATTTCGAGCTGATTCGCGCCAATCCCAAACCGTTCGTGGGTTATAGCGATATCACGGCTCTGCACCTTGCCATCAACCGTTATGCGGGTTTCGTGACCTTTCATGGGCCGATGCTTAACGCCGACCTGCTCGGTGACAAGCAGCAGCCTACCGAGTCGTCCTTGTTCAGCATGCTACGTGGCCAACTCCGCGCCGGTAGCGTGCTCGCGCACCCGGTGGCTTATCCGCTGACGACGATTGAGCCCGGTATCGCGTGTGGGCGTTTGCTCGGGGGGAACCTGTCGATGATCGCGGCGGTGATGGGCACAGCCTACGAAATCGACGCTGAAGGCATCATCCTGTTTATCGAAGACGTCAACGAGCCGATTTATCGGATTGACCGCCTGCTGACCCATTTGCGCCTGGCGGGCAAGCTGGCCCAGGTGGCGGGTGTGTTGGTGGGGGATGTGTCGGGTGTGGATAACGCTGCGCTTTCGCGACTGCTGAAGCAGACCTTCGAACCGTTGTGCATACCGGTGTTGTCCGGCTGGCGCAGTGGCCACTGCGATCCGAACCTGACGTTGCCAATGGGCGCGTTGGTGCGGTTGGATGCCGGGGAGCAGCGGGTGGTGTTGGAACAGGATGTCGTGTCCAGCTGCTGATTTTTGTCGCTGGTCAGGCCGCTATCGCAGGCAAGCCAGCTCCCACATTCAACCGTGTCCATACGTTGGAGTGCAGTCTAATGTGGGAGCAGCGGGTGGGGCTGGAACAGGATGTTGTTCTGAAGTAATTTTCGCCTGTCATGCCGTCTTCGCAGGCAAGCCAGCTCCCACATTCAACCGTGTCCATACGTTGGAGTGCGGTCTAATGTGGGAGCAGCGGGTGGTGTTGGAACAGGATGTTGTTCTGAAGTAATTTTCGCCTGTCATGCCGTCTTCGCGAGCAAGCCCGCTCCCACATTCAACCGTGTCCATACGTTGGAGTGCGGTCTAATGTGGGAGCGGGCTTGCTCGCGAAAGCGGCAGTCGCCGTAAGCCGATTTACCGGCTCTGCAACGACTCCAGCAGCTTCACCGTCGGATACCCATCCGCCGGCCAACCCAACGACTGCTGTGCTGCCCGGATCGCCTTACGCGTATTCGCGCCGATAATGCCGTCCGGGTTACCAGCGTCATACCCATTGGCGCTGAGCGCCGTCTGCAAATCAATGCGCTGGGAACGACTCAGCGGCAGTTCATCTTTTGGCCAATCGCCACGAATCACACCCGCGCCACCAAACCGCTCTGACAACAGGCCTACCGCCAGCGCGTAGGACGACGAGTTGTTGTACTTGAGGATTGCGCGGAAGTTATCCAGCACCAGGAACGCCGGGCCACGGTAGCCTGCCGGCAGCAGCAGGGCGGCGGACAAGGAGTCGACGTTTGGCGGCATGCTCGCACCCGGCGGCAGTTGGATGCCAAGCTTCATCCACTCGCCAACGCTTTTGCGTATACCGCCATCGGCGAGGGCGTAATCGAAGTTCGCCGGCAGTTGTTTCACCTCAAAGCCCCACGGCTGGCCTTTCTGCCAGCCGGAGCTTTGCAGGTAGTGCGCGGTGGAGGCGAGGGCGTCGGCAGGGCTGTTCCAGATATCGCGACGACCGTCGCCATCGAAGTCGACGGCGTGGGTGTTGTAGGTGGTCGGGATGAACTGGGTCTGGCCCATGGCACCGGCCCAGGAGCCTTTCATCTGGTCGGCCTGGATGTCGCCATGCTGGATGATTTGCAGCGCCGCCAGCAGTTGTGCCTGGGCGAACGCCGGGCGACGGCCTTCATAAGCCAGGGTCGCCAGGGAGCGAATCACCGAATTATTGCCCTGGAACTGGCCAAAGTTGCTTTCCATACCCCACACCGACACCAACGCCTGGCGGTCGACGCCATAACGTTGCTCGATACTTTGCAGGATATCGGCGTACTTGATCAGCAAGGCCTGGCCGTTACGCACGCGCACTGGCGACAGGGCACCGTCGAGGTATTCCCATACTGGCCGGGAAAATTCCGGTTGGCTGCGGTCTGCGCGAATCACCGCCATATCGGGTGTGACGTTAGCGAAGGCGTTATCAAAAACGGCAGCGGTGATACCCGCTTTGAGGGCTTCCACTCGAAAGCCAGCCTGCCATTCGGCAAAGGTCTGGGTCGGTTGGATATCAAGGTTGTCCACAGCCAAGGGCGCAACCACAGCAGGCGCAACGGCCGGCACGGTCTGGAGTCTTGGCAGGGGTTGAGCGTCCGCGGCGGTAGGTTTTTCCGCGCAGGCGACAAGCAGAATGAGGCTGGAGGCAGCAATCAATTGGCGAAGGTGCCAACGACGGGAAAGACTAGAGGGCATGCACAGGTCCAGGGATTACAAATCAGGTACAGACCTTATCATGCCGGAGGGGCGCTTGCCTTCAGGCAGCCAGAAAGTAAGAAGCCTCCCAGCTATTAGACTGGAAGGCTTCGCGGCGGTAGCTGCCTTTGCCCTTGCCGGCGCGTTCCTGACGGCTGCGGAACAGTGGCTGGGCGATGATGGATTTGGCCTTGTTGGGGCCATGCTTGGATGGCTTTTTGCTCATGTCGGTGCTCTCTTTATGTGGGCTTGAGATGGGATGAAGCGGTGCAAATCATCTGCCGAAGTGGCGCCGCTGTAAAGCCCGGCGCTGTGTAGGAAATATAGAAGATCTGAACGTGTGCACCGTTAAAAGGTGGGGCTTGCTCGCGAATAGGGTGTGTCAGTCACTATACAGGTTGACTGAACCACCGTATTCGCGAGCAAGCCCGCTCCCACATAGGTTCTGTGCTGTCAGGTGAAACAGCTATTCAGCAGGCAATGTCAGGCGCTGGCCAGACATCAACAGTGACAAACGACTCAGGCTCATCCACGGCGAGCCCGCCGCCTGGCCTTTGATCTGCGCATCGATGCGCTGGGCTTCCAGCAACAGTTGCGCCCAGCGTTGCGCCGAGTACCGTTGCAGGGCTTTGCTCATCAGCGGTTTCCGTTTGTCCCACACAGGAGGTTTGGCCTGGCTGAAGCATTTGTCCAACGGTGTGCCCTGACTGAATTGCAGGGAAATATTAGCCAGTACCCGCAGTTCCCGGGCCAGGGCCCACAGAATCACCGGTGGCTCCACGCCTTCGCCACGCAGCCCTTCAAGCATGCGCAACGCGTGGGCGGGTTCGCCGTTAAGGATCGCATCCACTAGCCCGAACACGTCAAAGCGAGCGCTATCGGCCACTGCGCCTTGGACGGTTTCGACCGTTATCTGCCCTTCGTCAGCCATCAGCTTGAGCTTTTCGATTTCCTGGGCGGCGGCAAGCAAGTTGCCTTCGACCCGGGCGGCAATCAGCTCTACGGCGTCTTGTGTCGCCGACAGCCCCGATTGGGACAGGCGCTGACGAATCCATTGCGGCAACTGGTTGCTGTCCACTGGCCAGATCTGGATGAACTGAGTTTGCGGGCCTTCTACCAGCGCCTTGCCCCACTTGGTTTTCTGCGCGCTGCCATCCAGCTTGGGCAGGCTGATCAGCAACACCGTGTCTTCAGCGGGGCGCGAGCAGTATTCCATCAAGGCCGCCGCACCCTTGTCCCCGGGCTTGCCTGAAGGCAGGCGCAGTTCCAACAGGCGTTTTTCGGCGAACAGCGACATGCTCGCACCCGCTTGCAGCAGCGTCCCCCAGTCGAAACTGGCATCGGCGCTGAACACCTGGCGTTCGTCGAAGCCTTGCTGGCGTGCGGCGGTGCGAATGGCGTCTGCGGCTTCCTGGCACAACAGCGGGTCATCACCGCTGACGATATAGACAGGCGCAAGGCCACCTTGCAGGTGTTTGGCGAGTTGGGCGGGTGCGAGTTTCATAGGCGGGGCGAACGGGGCGCCAAAGGCGCCCCGTCTGGCTTACTCGACAGGGACTTCAACAGGCGATTGTTTCGGCGTGTTGTCTTCATACTCTTTCGCGGCTTTCAGGGCATCGGCGTCAGCCTTGGCCTTGTTGTCGGCAGTTTGCTGCAAGGCTGCGAGTTTGTCCGGGGTCAGCTGCTGCAAGCGGACCATCAGACGCTGCACCAGCTCACGACGCATTTCCTTGCGAACCTGGATGATCTCCGAGTCAGAACCCACCAGGTTGTTACCGTCGTGGCTCACGACCTTCTGCACTTCAACCTTGTCACCCATCAATGGCAGGTGGTCGCGGCCTTGCAGTTCGTAGATCACCAGGCTGTTCAGCTCAATGTCCGACGCACGGCCGGCACTGGCGTAGCTGAGGTTACGCTGGGTTTCTTTCTCGTCCACCAGGACCAGTTTGTAGGTCGCGCCGGCAGCGACACGCACACCGCTGCTTTCCAGGGTCTGGCGCAGTTGCGTCACGGTATCGCCATAGGCGTTACGGGCGCTGACGTCCAGTTCCTTGATGCTCAGTTCGTTGGTGCCGGTGCCACGCAGCTGAAAGCCGCAAGCGCTCAGCAGCACAGCGAGGCCCATCACCAGCAAATTGCGTTTGATCATTTTGTTGCTCCCCTTGAAACCATGTGGGCCTTATCGAGGCCTTAAAGGTTTAGTTCGGCGCAGGGCTCAAGCCCTGCGCCCGATCCGATTAGCTGGCGACGATATTGACCAGTTTGCCAGGCACTACGATCACTTTGCGGATCGTCAGGCCTTCGGTAAAGCGCAGCACGTTCTCGTTGATACGCGCAGCCGCTTCCACGTCTTCACGGCTGGCGCTGGCCGGCATGTCGATCTGGCCACGCAGTTTACCGTTGACCTGAATCACCAGTTGCAACGTGTCCTGTACCAGGGCGCTGTCATCCTGAACCGGCCATTCGGCGTCGATCACCGCGCCGTCGTGGCCCAAACGGTTCCACAGTTCGTGGCTGATGTGCGGCGTGATTGGCGCCAGCAGCAGCACGACCGTTTCCAGGCCTTCCTGCACCAGCGCGCGGTCCTGTTCGGTGGCTTGCGGTGCTTTTTCCAGCACGTTCATCAGCGTCATCACCTGAGCGATGGCGGTGTTGAATTTGTGGTTCTGCCCGACGTCCTGGCTCGCTTGGCGAATGGCCAGGTGCGTGCTGCGACGAATGGCTTTCTGTTCATCGTTCAAGGACGCCACGTCCAGCTTGCCCGGAAGGCCCTGGCTGACATGGGCGTGCGCCAGGCGCCAGACGCGCTTGAGGAAGCGGTGCGAACCCTCGACGCCGGAGTCGGACCATTCGGCGCTCATGTCAGGCGGCGAGGCGAACATCATGAACAGGCGGCAGGTGTCGGCGCCAAACTGATCGATCATCGACTGAGGGTCGACGCCGTTGTTCTTCGACTTGGCCATCTTCTCGGTGCCGCCGATTTCCACCGGCAGGCCATCGGCGATCAGCTTGGCGCTGATGACCTTGGCTTTGCTGTCACGCTCGAGTTCGACGTCGGCCGGGTTGAACCAGGTGTAGGCGCCATTGGCTTCGCGGCGATAGTAAGTATCGGCGATCACCATGCCCTGGGTCAGCAGGTTCTTGAACGGCTCATCGGAGCTCACCAGGCCTTCGTCGCGCATCAGCTTGTGGAAGAAGCGCGCGTAGAGCAGGTGGAGAATGGCGTGCTCGATGCCACCGATGTACTGGTCCACCGGCAACCAATGGTCGGCTGCGGATTTTTCCACCAGGCCGCCTTCATAGTGCGGCGAGGCGTAGCGAGCGTAGTACCAGGAGGACTCGACGAAGGTGTCCATGGTGTCGGTTTCACGCTTGGCCGGTGCGCCGCATTTCGGGCAGCTGCATTCGTAGAACTCGGGCATGCGCGCCAATGGCGAACCCGCGCCATCCGGCACCACGTCGTCCGGCAGTACCACCGGCAACTGGTCTTCCGGCACCGGCACATCACCGCAGGTTTCGCAGTGGATGATCGGGATCGGGCAGCCCCAGTAGCGCTGGCGGCTGATGCCCCAGTCGCGCAGGCGGAACTGGGTGCGCGAGGCACCGAGGTTTTTCTTGATCAGTGCGACTTCGATGGCGTCGAAGGCGCCTGCGAAGTCCAGGCCGTCGAATTCGCCGGAGTTGATCAGTTCGCCGTGCTCGCCGTAGGCATCTTGCCACGGGGCCGGGTTGGTATCACCCGAGCTGGTGCGCACGACCGATTTGATCGGCAGGTTGTACTTGGTGGCGAATTCGAAATCGCGCTCGTCGTGGGCCGGCACAGCCATTACCGCGCCATCGCCGTAGTGCATCAGCACGTAGTTGGCGACCCATACCGGCAGCTTCTCGCCGGTCAGTGGGTGCTCGACGAAGAGCCCGGTTGGCAGGCCTTTTTTCTCCTGGGTGGCGACGTCGGCTTCGGCCACGCTGCCGCCTTTGCATTCGGCGATGAACGCCTGCAGCTCAGGGTTGTTCTGTGCGGCCTGGGTGGCCAGCGGGTGTTCGGCGGCCACAGCGACATAGGTCGCGCCCATCAGGGTGTCCGCACGGGTGGTGAAGACTTTGAGTGCGCCCGCTTCGCCGATCGAATCGACGTTGTACGGGAATTGCACTTCCATGCCCTTGGATTTGCCGATCCAGTTGCGCTGCATGGTCTTGACCTGTTCAGGCCAGCCCGGCAGATCGTCGAGGCTCGACAAGAGTTCATCCGCATAGGCGGTGATCTTGAAGTAGTACATCGGGATTTCGCGCTTTTCGATCAGCGCGCCGGAACGCCAGCCGCGACCGTCGATGACCTGTTCGTTGGCCAGTACGGTCTGGTCGACCGGGTCCCAGTTCACGGTGCCGCTCTTTTTGTAGATCACCCCTTTTTGGAACAGGCGAGTGAACAGCCATTGTTCCCAACGGTAGTAATCCGGCTTGCAGGTGGTCACTTCGCGGGACCAGTCCACCGCCAGGCCCAGGCTGCGCAGCTGGGTCTTCATGTAGGCAATGTTTTCGTAGGTCCACTTGGCGGGCGCCACGTTGTTTTTCATCGCGGCGTTTTCCGCCGGCATGCCGAAGGCGTCCCAACCCATGGGTTGCAGGACGTTCTTGCCGAGCATGCGCTGGTAGCGCGAGATGACGTCGCCGATGGTGTAGTTACGCACGTGCCCCATGTGTAGCTTGCCGCTGGGGTAAGGGAACATCGATAGGCAGTAGTAAGTCTCCTTGCCTGGCTGTTCACTGACTTCAAAGGACTTTTGCTCGTCCCAGAAGGTTTGGGCGGCATTTTCTATTTCACGGGGCTGATATTGTTCGTGCATGGCTACTTTTGAACTGAATAGGGGTGGCCTAATCCTCTTCGGTGCAATGTTCAGGTTGATCGACACCAAAAAGCGGCGCGTCCGTGCCCAAACCCTGCGGGAAGTGGAGTTACAGGAAGCGCCGTAGCATACATGACCCCACTCTATCGAGGGAAACCCTGATTGCGCAGGCAGGGCCGTCTGTCGCGGCGCCAGGCAGGTGCAGCGATGGAGACTACGCTGTTTATTGGGGGAGTGAGTCTTATCTTCAATGAGGTGAGGGATGGTTGAATCGCAGCGAACTTTAACGAAACCGCAGTTGTACGAAGGACTGATCGACCGTTTGGGTCGGGCATTGGATGCTGCAAGAACCGCAGGCCGATTACGTGATGAACGGCCTCTGGAACTGGAGTTGCGAGGCTTGAGCCAGGCCGAGCTTGAATTGATCAAGGTCTACCTGGAATTGAATCACCACCGTGCCTCTCAGGAGCAGGCTTCCCCGCCTGTTCAAGGGCCCTCGCGTTCGGCCAAGGTGATCTGGCTGAAAGATGTGGCTGCCGGTCGCGGCCCCGAAAAACACCGGGCCGTACGGTGCAAGTGAAGCACAGCGTTACCCGTTAGCCTTCTCGAAATAGGCTGGTAAAGATTGTCGCTAAACCCCGTTGCATCTAGGCTTCGGGCATCTGTGGAGATGCCCGATGCCTTTTCGTTATTTCATTAAACAATTGCTCTTGCCGCCCGGTATTTTTTTGCTGTTGCTGGCGTTTGCCTGGTGGTTTCGTAAAAGCCGCCCGCGCCTGGCGGGCTTCTGCTTTGCGGTGGGGTTGGGCGGGATGTGGCTGATCAGCTTGCCGGTGGCGGTGCAATGGGGCGCACATGCCCTGGAGACCGAACCGCCCCTGGCCCGTGAAGAGTGGGCAACGCTGGCCCAGCGCGCCGATGCGATTGTGGTGCTGGGCTCCGGGCGTGAACGGGGTGACCCCGCATGGGGCACCGACCAACCCACCGGGATCGGGCTTGAACGCCAGCGTTATGCCGCGCGGCTGGCCAAGGCGTCCGGCTTGCCGGTGCTGACCAGCGGCGGCTTGCACTACGGCACGCCGCCGAGTGAGGCCGAGCTTATGGCGGTGTCGATGCAGGATGATTTCGGCGTTACGGTACGCTGGAAGGAAGAGCGCAGCCGTACCACCTGGGAAAACGCGCAGATGAGCGCCGGGATTCTATTGCCGCAAGGCATCAAGCGTGTGGTGGTGGTGACCCAAGCCTGGCATATGCCGCGCGCAGTCTGGAGCTTTGAGAAAGCCGGTTTCACTGTGGTGCCGGGGCCGGTGGGCTTTTTGGGCGTGGACAATGCCCGACCGTTGGGCGGCTGGATGCCTGAGTTTGTGTCGGTGTGGCGCAGCGGGCAGTTGATCAATGAGGCGGTGGGGCAGGTGGGGTATCGGTTGTTTTATCGATAGTCCAAACACTGCCGATCCAATGTGGGAGCTGGGCTTGCCCGCGATGCAGGCACCTCGGTAGGTCAGTGACACCGCGGTGACGCTATCGCAGGCAAGCCAGCTCCCACATTGGTTTTGTAGTGTCTGTCAGAGTCAGACCGTTTTGGACATCCGGCCCGCCAGCAGCGCCCAGCCAAACAAGCCCAGGCACACGATGATCAGCGGCCACGAGCGCCATTGCAGGTACGGCGTCAGGTTATGCATCGGCACCACTTCACCGTAGAGAATCCCCCGCTCGAACTGCGGGATCTGCTCGGTGATCTGCCCAAACGGGTTGATCAGCCCGGTGACGCCGTTGTTGGTCGCGCGAATCATCCAGCGTCCCGCCTCCAGTGCGCGCATCTGCGCCATTTGCAGGTGTTGCAGCGGACCGATGGAGCGGCCGAACCAGGTGTCGTTGCTGATCGTCAGCAACAGATCGCTCTGGGCCGACAGGCCGGCGGCAAATTCCGGGTACACCACTTCATAACAAATGAACGGCGCAATCTGATAGCCCTTGGCTTGCAGCATCGCCTGATCGGCAGGGCCGCGGGCGAAGTCCGACATCGGCAAGTCGAAGAAGGCAATCACGCCACGCAGCATGTCTTGCAGCGGCACGTATTCGCCAAAGGGCACCAGCTTCTGCTTCAAGTAAGTGCCTTCGCCTTCGCCGACCACCGTGATGCCGTTGTAGTAGCGCTTCTGGTGGTGCACTTCCTGGCGGATCGGCACGCCGGTGATCAGCGCGGTGTGCCGGTCGGCAGCGAACTTGCCCATCATGCCCAGGTAGCCTTCGACGGATTCCTTGAGCACCGGCACGGCAGTTTCCGGCCACACCAACAGGTCGACTCGCTTGGAGCTGAAACTCATGTCGCGGTACAGCGCCAGCTGCGCATTGAGCTGCTCGGGGTCCCACTTCATGCTTTGTTCGACATTGCCCTGCACGGCGGCCACGCTCAGGGGTGCGCCAGAAGGCGTCGTCCAGGCGTGATGCTTGAGCGCCAAACCGATGGCCCACGGCGCAACCAGCAGCACCAGGCCCGCACCGATAAAGCCGTTGCGCTTGCTCGCCAGCAGGCGCGGCAGGTTGCACAGCACGGCAGCGGTCAGTGCCAGGGCGAAGGAAATCAGCCACATCCCGCCCAGCGGCGCGAGGCCGGTGAGTGGCCCGTCCAGCTGGCTGTAGCCGGAGTACAGCCATGGGAAACCGGTCAGGAACCAGCCACGAAATGCTTCCTGGCCAACCCACAACGCAGCAAACGTCAGCGCATCGGCCAGCGGCGCTTCATTACGACGCAACCAGCGTGCCCATAACCAGGCGGGCAGGGCGAAGAACCAGGCAATGGCAGCGGTAAACAGCAGCATCAAAAAGCCAGCGAGCAACACCGAAGCGCCGCCGAAGTGGTGGATGCTGTAGTAGATCCAGCTGGTGCCGGCGCCAAACAGGCCGAAACCGAAACACCAGCCACGGCCCAGGGCCTGACGCGGTGTCAGTTCGCGCAGGCCGATATAGAACAATCCGACTGCCACCAGTGCAAACGGCCACAAGTCGAACGGCGCCAGCGCCAGGGTAGTGATGGCGCCGGCCACCACAGCCAGCAAATTACCGGGCCAGCCGGGTGCGATCATACGGCGCATGTCAGTCCTTAGCGGGCAATAGGTGTCAGGCGAATCAGATGGATGCGGCGGCTGTCGGCATTCAGGATGCGAAAGCGATACGCGCCGATCTCCGTGGTTTCGTTACGCTTGGGCAGGTGCCCGAACGCACTCATCACCAGGCCACCCACGGTGTCGAACTCATCGTCGGAGAATTCGCTGTCGAAGAACTCGTTGAAGTTCTCGATCGGCGTCAGAGCCTTGACCAGGAAGTCACCGCTGGGCAGTGGCTTGATGTAGCTGTCTTCTTCGACGTCGTGCTCGTCTTCGATGTCGCCGACGATCTGTTCCAGCACGTCTTCGATGGTCACCAGGCCCGCTACGCCGCCGTATTCGTCGATCACAATGGCCATGTGATTGTGGTTGGCGCGGAATTCGCGCAGCAGCACATTCAGGCGCTTGGATTCAGGCACGAAGGTGGCCGGACGCAGCAGGTCCTTGATGTTGAAGTTGTCGCCGTTCTCCTTGAGGATCAACGGCAGCAGGTCCTTGGCCAGCAGGACACCCATGACGTCGTCATGGCTTTCACCGATAACCGGGTAGCGCGAGTGCGCCGAATCGATCACGGCCGGGAGGAATTCCCGCGGGGTCTGGGTCGCCTTGATGCTGATCATCTGCGAACGCGGGACCATGATGTCCCGAACTTGCAGGTCAGCCACCTGGATGGCGCCTTCGACGATGGCCAGCGCTTCGCTGTCCAGCAACTTGTTCTGATGGGCCTCGCGCAGCAGCTCCAGCAGCTCCTGGCGGTTTTTCGGCTCGTGGGCAAAAGCCTGGGTCAGTTTACCCAGCCATGACTTCTGCCCGTTGCTCGATCGGTCTTCGCTCATAGCGATTACTCTAAATCCTTTGTTGTGTCAGTAAGGTGTCGTTTCAGTTTTCGTCGTCAGCGTAAGGGTCACGGTGACCCAATTCTGCAAGCAACGTTTGTTCCAGTGTTTCCATTTCCAAGGCTTCGTCATCGTCTATATGGTCGTAACCCAAGAGATGCAAGCAGCCGTGGATGACTAGATGGGCCCAATGGGCCTCAAGTTCCTTGCCTTGTTCCTTTGCTTCGCGTTCCACCACCTCGACGCAGATCACCAGATCGCCCAGCAACGGGATATCCAGTAACTCGTCCGGTACGTCGGCGGGGAAGGACAGCACGTTGGTCGCGTAATCCTTTTGGCGCCAGGTGTGATTCAGTTCACGGCCTTCGGGCTCGTCCACCAGGCGGATGGTCAGTTCCGAATCCGCGGTGCGCTGGCGCAGGGCCAGTGCGCACCAGTGGCGGAACTGGGCTTCGCTGGGGGCGGGCGCTTCGGTGGCGAGCTGCAGGTCAAGCTCAAGCATCGCGGCGAATGTCCTTGGCGGGGGCGTCATCTTTGTGCTCGAAACGCTCGTAAGCCTCGACAATGCGCTGCACCAACGGGTGACGCACCACGTCTTTAGGCATGAAATGCGTGAAGCTGATGCCCGGCACGTCCTTGAGTACATCGATCACCTGCGCCAGCCCCGACTTGGTGCCCTTGGGCAGGTCGACCTGGGTCACGTCACCGGTGATAACGGCCGTGGAACCGAAACCGATACGGGTGAGGAACATCTTCATCTGTTCGACGGTGGTGTTCTGGCTTTCGTCGAGAATGATGAAGCTGTTGTTCAAGGTACGGCCACGCATGTAAGCCAGCGGGGCGATCTCGATAACCTGGCGCTCGATCAGCTTGGCCACGTATTCAAAGCCGAGCATCTCGTAGAGCGCGTCATAGAGCGGGCGCAGGTACGGGTCGATCTTCTGGGCCAGGTCGCCGGGCAGGAAGCCGAGCTTCTCGCCAGCCTCGACCGCCGGGCGCACCAGCAGGATGCGGCGCACTTGCTCGCGCTCCAGGGCATCCACCGCACAGGCCACGGCCAGGTAGGTCTTGCCGGTACCGGCGGGGCCGATGCCGAAGTTGATGTCGTTGCCGAGGATTTCCTTGACGTAGCGCTGCTGATTCAAGCCGCGTGGGCGAATCATGCCTTTTTTGGTGCGCAGGGCCACGCTGGCTTCGGCCACCGGGTTGTTGGTCAGGTCTTCCACGGCAGATTCCTGCAGGTACAGGTGCACGGTCTCCGGCGACAGCTCACTGCCCTTGGTTTCGCGGTAGAGGCGGCGGAGCAGGTGTTCTGCAGACGTGGTGTGCTGGGGTTCACCAATAAGCTCGAACTGATTGCCGCGGTTGCGGATCTCGATACTCAGGCGTTGTTCGATCAGGCGCAGGTGCTCGTCGAACTGTCCGCACAGGTTGGCGAAACGGCGAGCCTCAAAAGGCTCGAGGAGAAAACGATGGGGTTCTATGGGTGCGTTCAAGGTCGCTTTTAGCCGCCCTTTGGCTGTTGAGATGAAAGAGAGGATAACGCCAGTGGCGCGGGTACGAAAGCACTTATCTAGCCCAAGTGCAGCACGGTTCCCATGTGGGAGCGGGCTTGCTCGCGAAGGCGGTGGGTCAGCTAATACATGTATCAACTGATCCACCGCCTTCGCGAGCAAGCCCGCTCCCACATTTTGATCTCAATCAGTCAGAAATATGGGTGGGTTACTGCACCAGCGAGCCGCGCAACGAGTGCGGTTGCGCCGCATCAATGTGCACATCGGCGAACTGGCCGATCAGGGTTGGGTTGTCGCAACGGAAGTTGACGATTCGGTTGTTTTCGGTACGGCCTTGCAACTCGCCGGGGTCTTTTTTCGAATAATCGGTGACCAGGATGCGCTGGATCGAACCGACCATTTGTCGGCTGATCTCGAAACCTTGCTGGTTCAGGCGGTGCTGCAGCGCATTCAAACGCTCTTTTTTCAGCGCTTCCGGCGTCTCATCCAACAGGTCGGCGGCCGGGGTGCCCGGGCGCTGGCTGTAGACGAACGAGTATGAGAAGTCGAAGCCGACGTCTTCGATCAGCTTCATGGTTTGCTGGAAGTCCTTCTCGGTCTCACCAGGGAAACCGACGATAAAGTCCGAGCTGATGCAGATACCCGGCACCGCCGCACGCAATTTGCGCAGTTTGGATTTGTACTCCAGCGCGGTGTGGTTGCGCTTCATCGCAGACAGGATGCGGTCCGAGCCTGACTGCACCGGCAAGTGCAGGTGTTTGACCAGCTCCGGCACCTCGGCGTGGGCCTGGATCAGGCTGTCGGAAAACTCCAGCGGGTGCGAGGTGGTGTAGCGAATACGCTCAATACCATCGACGGCGGCGACCACGCGGATCAACTCCGCCAAGTCTGCCAGGCGCCCGTCGTGGGTCTGGCCGCGATAGCCGTTGACGTTCTGGCCCAGCAGGGTGACTTCGCGCACGCCGTTTTCGGCCAGGTGGATGATTTCCGACATCACGTCGTCAAACGGCCGGCTGACTTCTTCGCCACGGGTGTAGGGCACCACGCAGAAGGTGCAGTACTTGCTGCAGCCTTCCATTACCGACACGTAAGCACTCGGCCCGTCGATGCGCGGCTCGGGCAGGTGGTCGAATTTTTCGATTTCCGGGAACGACACGTCCACCTGCGGCAGCTTGGTGATGCGTGCTGCGTCGATCATTTCCGGCAGGCGGTGCAGGGTTTGCGGGCCGAATACCACATCGACATACGGCGCGCGGTCGCGGATCGCAGCGCCTTCCTGGCTGGCTACGCAACCACCGACGGCGATCACCATCTCCGGGTTGGCCAGTTTCAATTCGCGCCAGCGGCCCAGCTGCGAGTACACACGGTCCTGGGCCCGCTCACGAATCGAGCAGGTGTTGAGCAGGATGACGTCGGCATCTTCGGCGCGGGCAGTGACTTCCAGGGCCTGGTGTTCGCCCAGCAGATCGACCATGCGCGAGCTGTCGTACTCGTTCATCTGGCAACCGTGGGTTTCGATGTAAAGCTTCTTGGCCATGGGAATCGTCAACTGGTGGTAAAGAACCGCGCATTATAGGGGGCATGTCCATTGGTTCCTAGCGCTGTGCATCGGGTGCCATGCTATAGTTCGCGCCCTCTTTTATATCCCCGATGTGTTATTCGCCCACCATGACGAAACGTGAAGCTCCAATCTACAAGGTGATTTTCCTTAACCAGGGCCAGGTGTTCGAAATGTACGCCAAGCAGATCTATCAAAGTGATCTGTGGGGTTTCCTGGAAGTGGAAGAGTTCGTCTTTGGCGAGCGCACCCAGTTGGTCGTCGACCCGGGCGAAGAAAAACTCAAGGCGCAGTTTGAAGGCGTGGTGCGCAGCTTTGTGCCAATGCATTCGATTGTGCGCATCGATGAAGTGGAGCGCCTGGGCACGCCGAAGATCAGCGAGGCACGTGGCACCAGCAATGTGATGCCGTTTCCGATGCCGATGCCTGAGAAGTAGGCCGTTAGACCGAGTCGACCCTTTCGCGAGCAATCCCGCTCCCACACTTAACCGCATTCCAAGGCTGGAACTCGATTAAGTGTGGGAGCGGGCTTGCTCGCGAAAGCGGTAGTAGAAGCGCTGAATAATTCAGGGCAGTGGCGAGAAGGGCGAACGCCCATCGGCACTCTGCAATTCCTGCAGGTAATTGCGGAAGATCTGCCCCAGCACCTGCGTCGCCACTTCCAACTCATCGCGCTGCATGTGCTCGGCAACTTCGTCGGCCGTGTCCAGTGCGTCTTCCGCACCGTTGACCGCCGCCATTTTCAGCACGATGTACGCCTGGACGTTATTGGCCGGCACGCCTTCGCCTTTGAAGAACATATTGCCCAGCTGGAATTGTGCCTGGGCGTGGCCCTGCAACGAAGCCTTCTCGAAGTAGCTCAGGGCTTTGTTGAGGTCGCGGGCAGGGTTTTTTTCGTCGTGGTAGTACTGGCCCAACTCGTATTGCGCCTGCGCATCCCCGCCTTCAGCCTGTTTCTGGCACGCGCTCAGGGCTTCGGCCTGGCTGTCTGGCTGGGTATTGAGGGTGCAACGACCCATCGCTGGGATTAACAACGAGTTGCCGCCTGCTTGTGCATGTGCCAGCAGCGGCTGAAGGAGCAACAGGCAGCCCAGAACCAGGGTGCGGCCGGTGCGTTTCATGGGAATCGACTTACCTCTGACGGGGCACGCGGACCCTCGGGGAGTCCAATAAGCGCGCATTATGAAATAAGCAGGCCCCTGCTTACAAAGTCTTTACTCGTTTTTCTGCTGCGTAGGCAAGTTATCTGCCGGATTGCAGGTGATTTCTCGAAAAAAGTAGGAAATCTCTGTAGGCAAGGTAGCAAATCTGACGCCGCCAGGGGCAGCGTCAGATTTATCTGCCCCTTACTTCAGGGCCGCGAAGGCGCGCTCGGCAGCATCCAGGGTCAGTTTCAACTCCGCTTCGCCATGGGCGATCGACGTGAAGCCGGCTTCGAAGGCGCTCGGTGCCAGGTAAACCCCACCTTCCAGCATCAAGTGGAAGAAGCGCTTGAACAGGTCGGCATCGCTGCCCATCACGTCATCGAAAGTGACGATATCGTCGGCGCCACTGAAGTACAGGCCGAACATGCCGCCCGCCTGAGTGGTGACAAACGGAATGCCGGCAGCATCGGCGCGCTGTTGCAGGCCATCCAGCAGTCGGGTGGTGTAGTCAGTCAGCTCGGCGTGGAAGCCCGGGCGGCTGATCAGGCGCAGGGTGGTCAGGCCGGCGGCCATGGCCAGTGGGTTACCCGACAGGGTGCCGGCCTGGTAGACCGGGCCCAGCGGTGCGATGTGCTGCATGATTTCGCGTTTGCCGCCGAAGCAACCCACCGGCATGCCGCCGCCGATGATCTTGCCGAAGGTGCTCAGGTCCGGCGTGACGCCGTAATAAGCCTGGGCACCACCGAGGGCAACGCGGAAACCGGTCATCACTTCGTCGAAAATCAGCACCACGCCGTGCTTGTCGCACTGTTCGCGCAGGCCTTCAAGGAAGCCAGGCGCCGGTGGCACGCAGTTCATGTTACCGGCGACCGGCTCGACGATGATGCACGCGACTTCTTGACCGACTTCGCTGAGCATCTGCTCGACGGCGGCGATGTCATTGAACGGCAGCGTCAGAGTGTGTTTGGCAAACGCTGCCGGCACACCGGCCGAGCTCGGTACGCCCTGGGTCAGCAGGCCTGAACCGGCTTTCACCAGCAGGCTGTCGGAGTGGCCGTGGTAGCAGCCTTCGAACTTGATGATGCTGTCGCGGCCGGTGAAACCACGGGCCAGGCGAATCGCGCTCATGGTGGCTTCGGTGCCGGAGCTGACCATGCGCACCATTTCCATCGACGGCACGATCGAGCACACCAGGTCGGCCATCTCGGTTTCCATGGCGGTCGGGGCGCCATAGGACAAACCGTGCTGCAGTTGCTGGCGCACTGCGTCCAGCACGTCCGGATGGCTGTGGCCGAGGATCATCGGGCCCCAGGAACCCACATAGTCCACGTAGCGCTTGTCATCTTCGTCGGTGACGTACGCGCCTTCGGCATGCTTGAAGAACAATGGCGTGCCGCCCACGCTCTTGAACGCACGCACGGGGGAATTCACACCGCCGGGGATGTGTTTCTGGGCATTGGCAAACAGGGTTTCGGAACGGGACATGATCGGGCTCTCTAAACTGAATACTTAAGAAGATCGTTGAACGCGCGCGCACGGCGCGTGACTTCCTGGGTGCTGTCGGCACCGAACAGACCGTGCACCACGGCGAGCAGGTCGGCACCGTGGGCCACCAGCGGTTCGGCGTTCTCCAGGGTGACGCCGCCGATCACGCAGATCGGCAGTTGCAAGCGTGTACGGGCCTGGGCCAGCATTTCAACGGTGGCGGCGGGTGCGCCGGGCTTGGTGCTGGAGTTAAAGAAGCGACCGAAGGCGACGTAGCTGGCGCCTTCTTTGGCGGCTTGTTCGGCCAGTTCGATCTGGCTGTGGCAGGTGGCGCCGATGATCGCCTTGGGGCCCAGTAATGCTCGGGCCGGGGTCAGCGGGCCGTCGGTCTGGCCCAGGTGCACGCCGACGCCCAGGCGCGCGGCCAACTCGGCGTCATCGTTGATGATCAGATGGGTCTTGTAGCGCGAGCACAGCTCTCGCAACTTCTCGGCTTCACGCAGGCGGCGGGCTTCGTCGCTGCTTTTATCGCGGTACTGCAACAGGGTCACACCGCCGTCCAGCGCCGCTTCGACGTAGGCGAGGAATTTGCCGGCCAACAGTTGGCTGTCGGTAATGGCGTAAAGGCCACGTAGTTTCATGGGGCAGGCCTCTTGCTGTTAAAAGCACAAAGTTACGAGCAGAAATCCAGCGGCAGCCGGCGCGGCACAAACTGGCCCTGGCCGAGTTGTTCAGCGTCACGCAGGGTGCGCCAAGTGTAGTTGAGCGCCGATTGCACGGCGCTGACCAGGCCTTCGCCTTGAGCGATCCGACCGGCCAGGGCGCTGGCGAGCGTGCAGCCTGAACCGTGATAGCTGCCGGGCAGGCGCTGGCAGGTGAAGGTCTGGTGCGTGCCGTCGCGGCTGTAGAGGCGGTTGTGCACTTCGTGCTCGTCGCCGTGCCCGCCGGTAATAAGAAGATGCTTGATAAACGGCAACAGCTTCTCGGCGCATTCGTCGGCCGTGCCATTTGGCAACTCGGCGAGAATGCGCGCTTCCGGCAAGTTGGGCGTGGCGATCAACGACAGCGGCAACAGCCGCTCACGCATGGCATAACCCACTTCGTCCTTGCCCAGGCTGCCGCCGCCGCCGGCACGCAGCACCGGGTCGCACACCACCGGCAGGTGCGGGTGCGCCTGCAGCAGTTCGACCACGGTGTCGACCATCGCGGTGGAACCGAGCATGCCGAGCTTCACGGCTGCCACTTCGGAGTCGCTGAGCACGGCATTGGCCTGGGCCATTACCCACTCGCGGTCGAGCACGCGGAAGTCGATGACATTGACGGTGTTTTGCACGGTCAACGCGGTGACGGCCGGTGCCGCATGACAGCCTTGGGCGAGCAGGGCTTCGATATCTGCCTGCAAGCCGGCGCCACCACTGGGATCATGGCCGGAGAGACAGAGGACAACGGGGCGAGAGCTGTAGATATTCATGGTGCGCGAGCTTACCACCAAACGCTTTTTGCGTGGCTGTTGGGCGAAGGGGAAATTTCAGTGTCAGCACAGGCGTGTTTATGGCTGTTTATGGGTTGCTTTTTACGTCGAAAAAACGCGCTGAAAGGCCCGTTATAGAGCCTTTCAAAAAATTATTTCAATGGTGTCCAATGGCCTCTACTGGCTATGCTAAAGTGCACCCAAACAACTTACTGTATCGCCGGTGTACGTCTACTCAAAAGGAATGGGGGGCTTTTGACACAACCGGACAGGCCACGCTGGGGCTCTATGCGCTATTTGCTGATCTTATTATTCTGCGGGCTGCCGATGCTCGCCGGCGCCGCCGAGTTCAACCAGGACACTCGAAGCCTGCCGCTGGGCCGGGTCATGCAAGTGCTTGAAGACCCAACCGGTTCCCTCACCGTCGCCGACGTCAGTTCCCTCGCTTACGCTGCTCAATTCAAACCCCATGACAAAGCCACCCTCAACGCCGGCTATTCGCGTTCGGTGTTCTGGCTCAAGGTCGACCTGCATTACACCGCCATTGACCCCCGTGCGCCACGCACCTGGTTCCTGGAGTTGGCGTACCCACCGCTGAATCATCTGGACCTGTACCAGAACGACGGCACTGGCAACTACCGGCTGGCCACCCGCACCGGCAGCACGTTGCCTTTTTCCAGCCGTGAAGTGCGCGCGAGCAACTACCTCTTCAAGCTCAACTTTTTGCCCAACCAGCAACACACCGTCTACCTGCGCCTGCAAAGCGAAGGCTCGATCCAGGCCCCATTGACGCTCTGGTCCGCCACCGCCTACCTGGAAGAACAGCCCCTGCGCCTGTATGTGTTGGGCGCAATCTATGGCGTCTTGTTGGGGATGCTGGTCTACAACCTGTTCATCTACTTGAGCGTACGCGACACCAGCTACCTGTATTACATCCTCTATATCGCCTCGTTTGGCGTCTACCAACTGTCGGTCAATGGCGTGGCCGTGGAGTACTTCTGGCCTAACAACCCGTGGTGGGCGAATGCTGCGGTGCCATTCCTGATCGGGTCGGCAGCGCTGTTCGGCAGCTTGTTTGCCCGCAGCTTCCTGCACACCGCGCAGCACAGCCGCTGGCTCAATCGCATATTGCTGACGCTGGCTGCTTGCGGTGGAGTGGTGATGGTATTGGCGTTGTTGACCAGCTACGCCGTGGCCCTGCGCCTGGCCACTGGCTTGGCGCTGGTGTTCACCGTGACCATCTTTATTGCTGCAATCAAGGCCTGGTGTTGCGGCCAGCGCATGGCGCGCTATTTCATCATTGCCTGGTCGGCGTTTCTGCTGGGTGGGGTGGTCAACACCCTGATGGTGTTGGGTTACCTGCCCAATATGTTCCTCACCATGTACGCCAGCCAACTCGGCTCGGCCATCGAAGTGGCGCTGCTTTCCCTGGCCTTGGCGGATCGCATCAACGGCATGCGCGAGCAGCAGGCGCAGATCCTATTCGACGCCAGCCAGAAGCTTGAAGTGCTCAACCAGCAATTGGCCCGCAGTAACCGGCTGAAAGACGAATTCCTCGCCACCCTGACCCACGAGCTGCGCACACCGATGAACGGCGTGATTGGCTCGTTGGAGCTGATGCAAACCGTGCCGCTGGATGAAGACCTGGCGCAGTACCAGCAAACCGCCGCCGGTTCTGCGCGGGACATGATGCGCATGGTCAACGGCATCCTCACCCTGACCGAATTGCAAGCCGGACGCCTCACGGCCCAGCCGCAGGTGTTCAGCCTGCGCGGTGCACTCGACACCTTGCGCCAGCAATTCTGCGCCAGCGCCCAGAGCAAAGGCCTGGCATTTTCCATCGACGTGGCGGATGAGCTGCCGGACCGGGTGATCGGTGATGCGGACAAACTGATCCACTGCCTGGACTGCCTGCTGGACAACGCCTTCAAGTTCACCCACGAAGGCGCTGTGCGCTTGCGCGTGGTGGGTGTGCCGCAAAGTGATGGCGGGCTGCGCTTGAGCTTTATTGTGACCGACAGCGGTATCGGCTTTGCCTTCCTCGACGAGGCCACGTTGTACCAGCGGTTCTTCCAGCTCGACGGCTCGACCACCCGCGAATACGGCGGCATGGGTATCGGCCTGGCGATTTGCCGGCAGTTGATTGAACTGCTCGGTGGGCGCCTGACCCATCATTCCGAACCGCGCAAGGGCAGTCGTTTCCAATTGGAAGTGAGCGTCAGCCCGGTGCCGGCGGAGCCACAGCCGGTGGGGCAGGCGCCCCTCACGCAACGCGCTGCGCAGGATTGCACGGTGCTGTTGGTGGACGACAATAGCGTGGGCCAACTGGCGGTGCGCGGCATGCTGCTCAAGCTGGGTTACCGGGTGAAAACCGTGGATAACGGTGCGGCCGCACTGACCCTTTTGCAGGCCGAAACGTTTGATGCGGTACTGCTGGATGTGCCTGAAGGTGGCTTCTCTTTGTGCTGTCAGATTCGTGCATTGCCCGGCTGCGGCGAGCTGCCGGTGATCGCCCTGAGTACCTCGCTGCAGGCGCCGGATCGCGAGCGCTGTCATGGCGTAGGCATTACGGATCGTCTCACCAAGCCGGTGCGTTTCGAGGCGTTGCAGGCCGTGCTGGAGCGCCGTCTGTTGTGCCCTCTAGAGGGCGAAAGCGCCGGACATTAGGCGTGTATGCCACTTTTTTAAGCCGGATGACGGTGCTTAACTGAAATTCAGGCCTCAACGCACGTGGCCTTTTTCCAGGAGGCCCGTCATGAACCTGCATCAGTTCGCCGAAACCCACGACGTCACCAACCAGCCGCCGTCCCTGGACGGCACTAACCTGTACCGCATCGACCTGCCGCTGCAAGAGTGGTCGCGCCGCTTTGGCGCCGGCTGGGCCGAGACGCGTATCGACGCGTATGGCGCGCTGGCCGGTGGGCCACTGATGGCGGCCGGGTTCCTGGCGAACCAGAACAAACCGGTGTTCAACAGCCATGACCGTTATGGCCATCGCATTGACCTGGTGGAGTTTCATCCGGCGTATCACGAACTGATGCGCACCGCCGTCGAGCATGGCCTGCCGTCACTGCCATGGGCCCATCCGCAGTCCGGCGCCCATGTGGCCCGCGCCGCCATGACTTACCTGCACAGCCAGGCCGAAGCCGGCACCGGTTGCCCGCTGACCATGACGTTCGCTTGCGTCCCGGCCCTGCGCCTGCAACCGGATCTGGCGCAGATCTGGCTGCCGAAGATCCTCAACACCGAATACGACCCGCGCAACGTCGGCATCGCCCACAAAGCCGGCGCCACCATTGGCATGGCCATGACCGAGAAACAAGGCGGCACCGACGTGCGCGCCAATACTACGCGCGCTTACCCTGTGGGGGCGGGTGGCCCGGGGCAAGCCTATGAACTGGTGGGGCACAAGTGGTTCTGCTCGGCGCCGATGTGCGATGGGTTCCTGACCCTGGCCCAGACCGACAAAGGCCTGACCTGTTTCCTGCTGCCCCGGCACCGGCCGGATGACACACGCAACGAGTTCTATATCCAGCGCCTGAAAAACAAACTCGGCAACTGCTCCAACGCCTCCAGCGAAGTGGAGTTTCGGGGCGCCCTGGCCTGGATGATCGGCGAAGAGGGGCGTGGTGTGCCGACCATTATCGAAATGGTCGCCATGACCCGTTTCGATTGCATGGTGGGCTCCAGCGCGCTGATGCGTCAGGCGCTGACCCAGGCCAGCCATCATTGCGCCCATCGTTTGGTCGGCGGTCGCGTCCTTAGTGAACAGCCACTGATGCAAAACGTACTGGCCGACCTGGCCCTGGAAAGTGAAGCGGCGCTGGCCCTGAGCATGCGCATGGGCCGCGCGCTGGATCACCTCGATAACGAGCAGGAAGCCAAATTCGCCCGGCTGGTGACGGCGGTGGGCAAGTATTGGATCTGCAAGCGCGCGCCGGCGATGATCAACGAAGCCGCCGAGTGCATGGGCGGTGCCGGGTATGTCGAGGACAGTATCCTGCCGCGCCTGTACCGTGAGGCACCGGTGAATTCGACGTGGGAAGGTTCCGGCAATGTTCAGTGCCTGGACGTGCTGCGGGCGCTGTCCAAGGAGCCGGGTGTGCTGGAGGCGCTGTTTGTCGAGCTGGGGAATGGGCATGGCAGCCAGCAACTGGCGCAGCATATTGAGCAGTTGAAGTCGGCGTTTATGGACACTCAGGATATCCAGTACCGGGCGCGTCAATTGACTGAGGACATTGCTGTGGCGTTGCAGGCCAAGCTGCTGCTGGAGGCCGGGAATGCGGCGGTCAGTGATGGTTTTATCGCCAGCCGCTTGGGCGAGTCGTCCGGTCGGGTTTACGGCACTTTGCCGCGCGGTGTGAATGTTGAGGCGATTGTCGCCCGCTCGACCCCAAACCTCTGACTAAACTCGGTCAAAATGTGGGAGCGGGCTTGCTCGCGAATGCGCCGTATCAGTCGCATATTCAGCAACTGACAGACCGTATTCGCGAGCAAGCCCGCTCCCACATTGATCGCAATCCAATTCCACTGTTTCAGTGAGGCCGGGATACAGGCAAGATAAAGGTCTGCAAGTCAGAACACAGGATGCTTACCGTGACCGAAGCTTTTGTTGTCGTTCAAACCGCCGAAGAAGCCGTGGATCGGCTGGCGGCTCTTCATGAGCGTGCTACCGGCGCGCTCAATCAAGCCCTCAAGCAATACCTCAAGGACCGCGTCGAACCCGACGCCGAACAGCGCGCACAGTTTCGCTATCCGGAACTGCGCCTGACTTACCACTGCCACGGCGAAGTCCCACAGACTACTCGCGCGTATGCCAAGGTCCAGCTGCCCGGGACCTACAGCGTTACCGTCACTCATCCGGCCGCCTTCCGTAAATACCTGCTGGAGCAACTGGTGCCGCTGATGCACGACTTCACCGTGACGGTTGAAGTCGGCGTCAGCCAGCAGAACATTCCTTACCCGTATGTGGTGGAGCAGGGCGACGAATTGGCCGGCTCCGGCGTGACCGCCGCGACCCTCGCGCGCGTGTTCCCCAGCACCGATTTGTCTGCCGCCACCGATGGCATTGCCGACGGCCTCTATGACTGGGAAAACACCGACCCGCTGCCGCTGGCGCTGTTTGATGCCGCCCGTGTGGACTTTTCCCTGCGCCGCCTGGTGCACTACACCGGCAGTGACTGGCGCCATGTGCAGCCGTGGATCCTGCTGACCAACTACCACCGCTATGTTGACCAGTTCATCCTGCATGGCCTGGAGCAACTGCGCAGCGACCCACGGTTTATCCGCATGGTGCTGCCGGGCAACGTGATCATCGACAAGAGCATGGACCACGGCGAAGCGTCGGCGATTGCTGCCGGCGTGGTCTGGCACCGTTACCAGATGCCGGCCTATCACCTGCAGGCCACTGACGGCCACGGCGTGACCCTGGTGAACATCGGCGTCGGCCCGTCCAACGCGAAAAACATCACCGACCACCTCGCGGTGCTGCGCCCACATTGCTGGCTGATGATTGGCCACTGCGGCGGCCTGCGCCAATCCCAGACCATCGGCGACTACGTATTGGCCCACGCCTATATGCGCCGCGACGGGATTCTCGACCGCGTGGTGCCGCCGAACATCCCGATCCCGGCCCTGGCCGAAGTGCAGATGGCCTTGCAACAAGCGGCGGCGAATGTCACGGGCGAAAAAGGCGAAGAGCTGAAAAAACGCCTGCGTACCGGCACCGTGCTGACCTACGACGACCGCAACTGGGAGCTGCGTTGGGCCCAGGAACGGCCGCTGATCAACCTGTCCCGCGCCGTGGCCGTGGACATGGAAAGCGGCACCATCGCCGCCCAGGGTTACCGCTTGCGGGTGCCGTATGGCACGTTGCTGTGTGTCTCGGACAAACCGCTGCACAGCGAAATCAAGCTGCCGGGTTCGGCCAACGCGTTCTATGAGCGTGCGGTCAGCCAGCACTTGAAGATCGGCATCGAGGCGGTGGACCTGTTGCGCACCGAACTCAACTCGCTGCACTCGCGCAAACTGCGCAGTTTCGACGAACCGCCGTTCCGCTAAGCGGTTGGGATGGTCATTTAACGGTCAGGCCACTAGCATTGTCGGTCCTGACTGTTAGATGTTCCTTTGCCATGTCCCGTCCCACCCGTCCCGATTCGCGCCGCCCTGGCGTGAAACCTCCGCACTCCGCAGCGCGTCGTGTCGCCAAGGCGCCACCGGCCAAGCCGAAGTTGGTCCTGTTCAATAAACCGTTCGACGTGCTGACCCAGTTCAGCGACGAAGGCGGGCGTGCGACCCTCAAGGATTTTATCGACATCCCCGGCATCTACCCGGCGGGTCGCCTGGACCGTGACAGCGAAGGCCTGTTGCTGTTGACCAACGATGGCCAACTGCAAGCGCGCATTGCCGACCCCAAGCACAAGCTGGCGAAAACCTACTGGGTGCAAGTCGAAGGCGAACCCACCGAAGAACAACTGCAACGCCTGCGTGACGGCGTGGAGCTTAACGACGGCATGACCTTGCCCGCCGAAGCCCGGCAATTGGATGAGCCCGAGCTATGGCCGCGCAATCCGCCGGTACGGTTTCGCAAAAGCGTGCCGACGCACTGGCTGGAACTTGTGATTCGCGAAGGGCGTAACCGCCAGGTACGGCGCATGACCGCTGCGGTGGGCTTGCCGACCTTGCGCCTGGTGCGCGTGCGTATCGGGGATTGGTCGATTGATGGCCTGGATCAAGGCCAATGGAAGGAAGTGCCGGCGCGGTTATAGGGCGCCGGACTCGATCAGGCCGATCACCACGCTTTTGATGATGAATGCGGCCACGCCCAGGCCCAATACGAAGAACAGGATGAACGAGCCAAAGCGCCCGGCTTTGGATTTCTTCGCCAGGTCCCAGACGATGAATCCCATGAAAATGATCAAGATGGTGACCAGGCCGGTCATCATCCATTCTTCAAAAACGGCGGGATCGATGTTGTTCATGGGCTTCTTCCGACAGGGCAGGCGGGCAAGTATACGGCAGCGTTACAGACGCAATATTGACCTGAGTCTTGACGCGGTCAATGTGGGAGCTGGCTTGCCTGCGATGCAGGCAACTCGGTGTATCAGCCAGCCCCAGTTGATGCTATCGCAGGCAAGCCAGCTCCCACATTTGATCGGCGATGTGTTTGAGATCAGGTACGCAGGTGCGTCAGCGGCAACTCGGTGCTGTTGAGCACCTGGTTGAGCACAAAGCTGGAGCGCACGCTGGTCACGCCTTCAATGCGGGTCAGATGGCCCAGCAGCAGTTTTTGGTAGTGATCCATGTCCGGCACCACCACTTTCAACTGATAGTCAGCATCCATCCCGGTCACCAGACTGCATTCCAGCACTTGCGGCAGCGTGCGGATCGCGGCTTCAAAATTCTCGAAACGCTCGGGTGTGTGGCGGTCCATGCCGATCAGCACATAGGCCGTAAGGCTCAAGCCCAGCATCTTGCGGTCGAGCAGGGCGACCTGGCGCGCGATATAGCCGTCATCTTCCAGCTGCTTGACCCGGCGCGAGCAGGGCGACGGCGACAGGCCGATGCGTTCGGCCAACTCCTGGTTGGAGATCCTCGCGTCGCGCTGCAATTCCGCCAAAATACTCAGGTCGTATCGGTCAAGCTTGCTCATTGGGTTAGCCTTTGTCGTAACTATTGCGGCGAATTATCTATGAAGGGTTAAAAATTGCGCAAGCACTGTTTATTGACGCAATCTTCGCAATCATCTATCGGCGCGTCGGGCCTATGATTACCAACAGAATCACCGCCTGGACAACAGTCCACTTACAGCGAGCCCAATCAGGCCCGCTGCGGCCGCCACCCCAGCAGGGTTGAGCCGGCCTCCAGGCTGCACACTGTCCACAAGACGGCGTGAGGTGAGCCAACGTCAAAAGCGTTGAGCCAGGACGAAATTCTCAAGGGGTGGCCGACGGGTCACCCCTTTTCTTTTGCGTGGTTTTTACCTGCCTCTCTTTAAGTACAAAGAAAGTTCTCGTGACTGATAACCTGTCTCAGAACCGGGTGAGGCTTTTCCAGTCTCATACTATGAGGCCGGACACTCGAGGCCCTAATCCGCAGTGAGGAATAGCATGAAGCGCATCTGGCGTATGGCAGGTGTAGGTTTGCTGATGGTTACCGTCGGCACGCAAGTGATGGCCGACGACCCGCGCTCCGAAGGGGGCGGTCAGCATGAAAGAGGCCCGGAAGGCGGGCGGCAAGGTAACGAACAGCCGCGCCCGCAAAATAACCAGCCGCGCCCGCAGAACAATCAACCGCGTCCGGAGAATAACCAGCCGCGGCCACAGAACCCGCATGTCGAGAACAATCAGCCGCGCCCGCAAAACCAGCATTTTGATCGCGCTGAGCAACAGCCTCACGGCGGCGGGCAGTGGCAAGGTCGCCCGCAAGGCGCCGAACAGCCTCGGCCAGCGCCACAACCGGCGAATAATCTGCCGATTCAAGGTCGCCCGGACACGGTTCGACAAACCCAGGAGCCGCGTCAGGGCAACTACCAGGACATCCCGCGCCGCAACGACGGCAACCCGCATTGGCAGGCTGGGAATGGCGCCCGCCCAGGTGGCGGCTTCAATAATGGCCACCCCAATGACAACCGCTGGCCAGGTCGCCCTGATGGGCACGGCAACGGCTGGGGCCCGGGGCCGCAATATCGCCCTGGTTATATGGTTGATCGCTTCCCCGACCGCAATTACCGCGTGCCATACCGTGGCCAGGATTATTTCTTCTCCGGCGGCTACTGGTATCGCCCGCAAGGCCCGCGTTACGTAGTGGTCACGCCGCCGTACGGCATCCGCGTGCAATACCTGCCGGACTACGCCCGGGAAGTATGGGTAGGCAGCGCGTTGTTCTTCCTCGCGGCAGGTTCCTATTACACCTATGAAAGCGCCACTCAGCAGTACGTGGTGGTGCAACCGCCGACAGAAGTGCCGGCGCCGCAACCCGCGCCGCAAGGCAATGGTTATGACGTGATTGCCTATCCGGCGAACGGCCAATCACCGGCCCAGGTGCAGCAGGATGGCTATGACTGCTATCGCTGGGCGGTGCAGCAAAGTGGTTTCGATCCGCAGGCGGTCTCCTACGCCCCGGCCCCGGCAGTGGTACAAACCTACCGCCAGGCCCAGGGCAACTGCCTGACCAGTCGCGGGTATCAGGTGCAGTATTAGGCCTTGGCGCCCGTGACGACTTCCAGCGGGTCGGCGTGCACCAGCACTTCGGCCCGAGGGTAGGCTTTGTGAATGGCATCGGCGGCCTGGTCGCTGATGCCATGGGCCACTGACAGCGTCAATTCCCCGGGCAATTCCAGATGCAGTTGTACAAACCAATGGCTGCCGGAGATCCGCGTGCGCAAATCATGGGCACCCAGCACGCCGGGTATGCCACGCGCCAGTTCCAGCATGTGCTGGCTGACGTCCGGCGGCAGTTCCTCGTCCATCAGCACTGCAAAGCTTTCCCGGGCGATCTGGATCGCACTCCACAAGATGTAGACGGCAATCCCCAGGCCGAACCACGCGTCAACCTGATGGAAACCAAAACCGGCCAACACCAGCGCCACCAGGATGCTGCCGTTGAGCATCAAGTCCGAGCGGTAATGCAGTGAGTCGGCACGCACGGCGTTGGAGCCGGTTTCGCGGATCACGCGGTGTTGCAACATCAGCAGCGCCACGGTCATCACCAGTGAAAACACAATCACCCCGATGCTCAACCACGGCGCGCCTACCGGTTCCGGGTGCTGCAAGCGCTGGTACGCCTGGTATGCGATCAACACCGCACTGCCAGCGATAAACAGCGCCTGGGCCATGCCTGACAGCGATTCCGCCTTGCCATGCCCATAGCGGTGATCATCATCGGCCGGGCGCAGGGCGTAATGCACCGCCAGCAAATTCAGCAGCGAGGTCACGCCATCGAGCAGCGAGTCGGTCAACCCGGCGAGCATACTCACCGAGCCACTGAGCCACCAGGCGATGGCCTTGGTGATAATCAGCGCACAGGCCACGCCCACCGAAGCGCGGGTGGCCAGGCGCAAGAGCCGTGCGTGTTCGGGACTGCTGGTCATAAACGGGTCGAATCCTTAAGCGGCGGGTTGCAGGCCCAGGGACGCAAGTTGTTGCACGCTGCCCTTGAACTGGATCATGCGCGGGTCATCCAGCGGCAGGGTGTGGCCGGTTTCTTTCTGGATGATGGTTTGCAGCTTGGCGTTGTCGACTTTGCCGTCGGCACCGATGGCTTCGTGCAACTTCTCCGGCGCGACTTGTGCGGTTTTGCCCGGCTCGAAATAAATAGCGCCGGTGGCGAAGTCGACGCCGAATGCGATCAACCCCGGGATGACATAAAACAGCAGGCCAACGGCATCGAGCACGGCAATCGCCGGGTCGACCTTGCCGCCGATCTGGCCCCGGCGGTCCGGGTAGAAAATCGAACCGCAGGCCGTCAGTTGGCTCAGCAGGGTGACGGCGAGGACACCGCCGATGACACGGGAAGCGATACGCATAAAATTCTCCTGAACACGGTTGAAAGGTGACTATAAGCCAGATCTACGCGACGACGACTATCCAATGTGGGAGCGGGCTTGCTCGCGAATGCGGTCTTTCAGAAACATATTCGTCGACTGACAGATTGCTTTCGCGAGCAAGCCCGCTCCCACTTTTGACCGTTTTTATCTTCGAAGCCAGTGGTGTCTTTGAGACCACCACCGGCATCCGCCAGTTCGCCGTTATACTCGCCGCTCTGCTTTGGAGCCAGTATGAATTCGTTGCCGATCGATGATGTTTTACCCGCCTTGCGTGACGCCTTGGCGAATCGCCATGAAGCCGTGCTGGAAGCGCCGCCCGGCGCCGGTAAAACCACCCGCGTACCCTTGGCGCTATTGAACGAGCCTTGGCTGGCGGGGCAAACCATCCTGATGCTCGAACCTCGCCGTCTCGCCGCGCGCGCGGCCGCCGAGCGCCTGGCCAGTGAGTTGGGTGAAAAGGTCGGCGAAACCGTCGGCTATCGTATCCGCCTCGACAGCAAGGTCGGCCCCACGACGCGCATCGAAGTGGTCACCGAAGGCATCCTCACCCGCCGCCTGCAGGACGACCCGGCGCTGGAGGGCGTGGGCCTGCTGATCTTCGACGAATTCCATGAACGCAGCCTCGACGCCGACCTGGCGCTGGCCCTGAGCCTGAACGGCCGCGACCTGTTTCGCGATGAGCAGCCACTGAAAATCCTGCTGATGTCCGCCACCCTCGAAGGCGAGCGCCTGGCCGGGCTGCTGGATGACGCGCCGATCCTGCGCAGTGAAGGGCGCATGTTCCCGGTGCAGATGCGCTGGGGGCGGCCGTACCAGCCCGGTGAATTCATCGAACCGCGTGTGGTGCAGACCATCCTCGAAGCCCTGCATGACCAAACCGGCAGCGTGCTGGTGTTTTTGCCGGGGCAGGCGGAGATTCGCCGGGTTAACCAGCAACTGGCCGACGCTTTGGGGGATCGCAGTGATGTGCTGCTGTGCCCGCTGCATGGCGAGCTCGACCTTAATGCCCAGCGCGCCGCCATCGACCCGGCGCCGGCGGGTAAACGCAAGGTTGTGCTGGCCACCAACATCGCCGAGACCAGCCTGACCATCAACGGTGTGCGCGTAGTGATCGACGCCGGGCTGGCGCGGGTGCCGCGGTTCGACCCGGGCAGCGGCATGACCCGCCTCGACACCCAACGCATCTCCCGTGCCAGTGCTACTCAGCGCGCCGGCCGGGCAGGGCGGTTGGAGCCGGGCGTGTGTTATCGCCTGTGGTCCGAGGACCAGCACGAAGGTCTGGCTGCGTACGGCAGCGCGGAAATCCTCGCCGCCGACCTCGCAGGCCTGGCCTTGCAGTTGGCGCGCTGGGGCGTCACGCCCACGCAGTTGGTGTGGCTGGATGTGCCGCCGACTGCCGCGTATGCCCAGGCCCAGGATCTGCTGGTGCGCCTTGGCGCCTTGAATGACGACAAACTGACCGCCCATGGCCAGAAAATGGCCGAGTTGCCGGCCCATCCGCGTATCGCCCATCTGCTGCTGCGCGGGCAGGACCTGGCGCTGGCGTCGACAGCGTGTGATGTGGCCGCGCTGTTAGGTGAGCGCGATATCTTGCGCGGTGGCGGTGCTGACTTGCACAGCCGCCTGGCCTTGATGTCCGGTGAAGAACGCGCGCGCGGCACCCAAGGTGGCGTGCAGCGGGCCAAGCAACTGGCGCGGCAATACCGTGGCTATTTACGCGGCCCGGCGATTCAAGCCGTGGCCGACCCCGACCACCCGCGCTGGCTCGGTGCCTTGCTGGCGCTGGCCTACCCGGACCGTGTCGCCCAGCAACGTCGCCCCGGTGGCGCCGAGTACCGCCTGGCCAACGGCCGCGCCGCGCTGTTCGCCGAAGCCGACAGCCTGATGAAACAACCCTGGTTGGTTATCGCCGACCTCGGCAGCCGGCAGGGCCAGCGTGAAGAACGCATCTACCTCGCGGCGGACTTCGATCCGGCGCTGTTCGACACGGTGCTCGCCGAGCAAGTGCGCAACGTCGACCAGTTGGATTGGGATGAACGCGAAGGCGTCTTGCGTGCTGAACGCCAGCGCAAAGTCGGCGAACTGGTGCTGAGCCGTGAACCATTGACCGGGCAGGACGAGTCCGCCCGCAGCCAGGCACTGGTCAACCTTGTGCGCCGCAAAGGCCTGGAGCTGCTGCCGTGGACGCCTGAACTGCGCCAATGGCAGGCCCGCGTCATGCTGCTGCGCCACTTGGACGCCGGTAAAACCAGCGAATGGCCCGACATCAGTGACAAGGCGTTGCTTGCCAGCCTGGAGCACTGGCTGATGCCGTATCTGGGCAAAGTCTCGCGCCTGAGCCATTTCGCCAACCTGGATATTTCCAGTTTCCTGCACAACCTGCTGCCCTGGCCGCTGCCCCAACGCCTGGACGAGCTGGCGCCGCAGCATGTGAAAGTGCCGTCGGGCTCTTCGGTGCGTTTGGACTACAGCGAACAACCACCGATTCTGGCGGTGCGCTTGCAGGAATTGTTCGGCCTGGCGGACACACCGCGCATCGCCGGTGGGCGCCAGGTGGTCAAGCTGCACCTGCTGTCCCCGGCGCGACGGCCAGTGCAGGTGACGCAGGACCTGGCGAACTTCTGGCGCAGCACGTATGTCGAGGTGAAGAAGGACTTGAAGGGGCGTTATCCGAAGCATTACTGGCCGGATGACCCGTTGGTGGCCGAACCAACCGCCCGGATCAAACCCCGCAAGTAGGTCGTGTGGAGATCAAATGTGGGAGCGGGCTTGCCTGCGATACAGACGACTCGGTCTATCGGGTTCACCTAGGCGATGCTATCGCAGGCAAGCCAGCTCCCACACAAGCCAGCTTTCCACAGAGGTTTAGGTGTTGGTTATTGCGCAGCCGGCAGCAGGAAGCGGGCAATCACCGGCAAGTGGTTGGAGATGCGCAACGTGTCCGCCTGGCGCACTTTAGCCTCCACCCGCTTGATCCGAGGGCTGTAGAACAGATAATCCAACGTACGATCCGGACCCTCCACGCTCGGATCATTCGGAAAATTCGTCAGCCATTTCTCACGATCAATCCCACTCGATTCACTGTTACTCGGGATCATCGGGTATTTGTCCCACAGCAAATGCAGCTCACTGTCCGGCGAATACTGGCCGCGCTTAACCGCGTCCAGGCGCAGGAATTGCCCCAATGGCAGCAAGTTGAAGTCCCCGCCGATCAGCCATGGCGTGCCACGGCCTTCGAACTTGTCCAGCAACTTCACCGTGGCTTTCGCTTGTGCTTGCACTGCCGACCGCCCAGGCATGTCGCCATCCAGCCGGGTATTGAGCACCGCCAGTTGGCCGCCATCGCTCAGCGGCAAATAGGTCAGCAACAAGGCCGGTCTGGGTTGGAACTGGCGGCTGATGAAGTTGGCCGGCGACACCGGGAGTTGCAGGCGTTCGGCGTGTTCGATCTGGTAACGGCTCAGGGTCACCAGTTTGCGGCCGACGCTGCCGAAGATATGCAGGTTGGGCACAAAATCGGCTTTCCAGTCGAAGGCCTGGGCGCTGCACGGGTAGAGGTCGACCAGGCGTTCCTGAAGCAGGGCCACCTGGTCCTGGTAGTGGGACGATTTGGCGCCTTCGTCGAGTTCCTGCAACAGCAGGATGTCGGGTTGTTCGTCGCGGATTACCCGGGCCACTTCGTCCAGGCTCGAGGCCATGTCTTCCACGGTCGGGCGGTCGTCCGGGCCGCTGCCGTCGGCGGTGTCGTACCAGAACACGTAGTTCTTGCCGGCCAGGTATTGCACGTTCCAGGTCATGACCTTGAGCGCCTGCCCGGGCAGCAGGGTCGGCGCACGGGGCGCGACGCAGCTCACGGGCAGGGTTTGCTTGTCGGCGGGGCGCCAGGTCAGGCTGTAGATCAGTGCCGTGAGCAGGCCCGCGATGATCAACAGGCTCAACAGGGTGATGCGCAATAAACGGGTCATTGGCTCGGCTTATAGCGTTTCAGAGGTGGCACGGAGCATATCACCGCGCGTCGGCGTCGCCACCGATCAGCATGAATAAACGGAACAGCACCACGCTGGTAAACAATTGCAGGAAGCTGTGGGCGCTGTCGATCAGCACGCCCAGCAGCGGCGCGGGATGGGGATACGCCGCCACGCTGGCGCCCTTGAGCAGCCACAGTGGCGTCATCACGCACAGCAGGCACACCAGAATTCGCCAGAAATGCCCGCGAGTCAGGCGAAAACTTTCCTTCATCGCCTCCAGCGCCGACAGGCCGCGCAGCACCAGCAGGTACTCGGCAAACGCCAGCACCACCATCAGCCACAGGCCTGGCAGGAAATACAACGACAGGCCCAGCAATATCAGCAGCGTACTGATGGCCGTGAGCAGGGCGAAGCGTGGCCACAGGGTCAGGGCCATGGCCCACACATCTTTAGTACTCGGCGATTCGCCACGGGTGCGCGCGTCCAGAAACAGGATCAAGGCGCCCGTGTACAGCGGGTACACCAACAACCCCACCACCACGCTGTAGCCGGGGAAGGCATCCGGGCCCAGCGTGTGGTCGAGCACCTGTTGCAGCAGGGCTTCGAGAATCACCAGCGGCAGGCACAGCTGGACGATGGCGCCCAGGTTGCGTTGGGTGAAACGGAAAGAGTCGCGCAATACGTCTAACGGATTCATCAGGTTCATCACAGGCCTAAAAGCAAGGCCAACACTTTAACCGATCATGACGAGAGGTAAGCAAACGTAAACCTTTCGTAAAGACCATTGAAACGTCTAGTAACAGCCCCATAACTGTTACGTAGCTTGCCTGACCCTGGGCAGGCCCATGATTTCTACCGGCAATCTAACGAGGTCGCCATGAACAGCGAAGAGCAAACCCTGATCGATGGACTGTTTTCACGGTTGCAGCAAGCCGAAACGGACTCAGCCCCCCGCGACGCCCTGGCCGAAGCGCGGATCAAGGAGCACATGACTCGCCAACCGGCCGCCGGGTACTACATGACCCAGTCGATCCTGGTGCAAGAGCACGCGATCAAAAGCCTCGACGCGCAGAACAAGCAACAGGCGCAACAGATCCAGCAATTGCAGGACGAGTTGCAACAAGCCAAATCCCAGGCGGCGCAGCCTGCGCAGAGCAGCGGCGGTTTCCTGTCGAGCATCTTTGGTGGCGGCAGTTCCCGTGACGCCCAGCCTGCGCAAAGCGCCCCGACGTCTTCCGGTGGCGGCTGGCGTGAACCGGCGCGGCCATCATTCGGCCAGCCCGCGCCGCAACAGCAGAACTACGGTGCGCCGCAGCAGAACTACCAACAGCCGCAACAAGCGCCTGCTGCGCCCATTGGCAGTGGCTTCCTCGGTGGCGCGCTGAAAACCGCCGCCGGTGTGGCGGGTGGCGTAATGCTGGCCGAAGGCATCAGCAGCCTGTTCAACCACAACTCGCAACAGCCGCAAGTGGTGGAAGAAATCATCCGCGAAGAGCCGGCGCCTGCCAGCGACAACAGCAACTGGGGCAACGACGACCAGAAGTTTGCCGGCAATGACAACTGGGGCAGTGACAACGCTTCCGACAGCTTCGCTGACAACGACTACTCCGACGATTCCTCCTCTTTTGGCGACGACGACTCCTTCGTCTGACCCGCACTCAACCGGGGCGCTTCGTCGCCCCGGGCTGATTTTTCGCTGAAACTTTCCCATGGCTGGCATACTGGCGCCTTTGCGGACCTTCGCGTTCGAGGTCCAAGCGGCAGCCATGGGGAAGTGCGGTGAAGAAAATTGCGGTGTTCGCCGATGTACAAAACCTCTATTACACCGTGCGCCAGGCGTATGGCTGCCACTTCAACTACGCCGCCCTGTGGGCTGACATCAGCGCGCGCGGGCAGATCGTCGAGGCGTATGCGTATGCCATCGACCGTGGCGACAGCAAGCAGCAGCAATTCCAGCAGATCCTGCGCAACCTGGGCTTTACGGTAAAACTCAAGCCGTACATCCAGCGCGCCGACGGCTCGGCCAAAGGCGACTGGGACGTGGGCATCACCCTCGACATCATGGACGCCGCCGACCACGTCGACGAAGTGGTGCTGGCCTCCGGCGACGGTGATTTCGACATGCTGCTCGACCGCATCATCCAAAAGCATGGCGTCGAAGCCGTGGCCTACGGCGTGCCGGGCCTGACGGCCAACTCGCTGATACGCGCCGCCAGCCGCTACGTGCCGATCGAAGGCGCGCTGCTGCTCAAATAAGCGCGGCGGCTCAATAAATTGATAGACAGAGTTGGAACAGGTTTGGAACGTATAGCGGTCATCGACTTTGAAACCACCGGCATCACCCCGAGCAGCCACTGCCGGGCTACGGAAATCGCGGTGGTCATCCTTGAGCGCGGCCAGATCGTGGACCGCTACCAGAGCCTGATGAATGCCGGCGTGCGTGTGCCGGGCTTTATCGAACAACTCACCGGCATCAGCAACGCCATGTTGCGCAGCGCGCCTCCGGCCGAGCGGGTGATGAACGAAGTCAACGAGTTCGTCGGCACCACGCCACTGCTGGCGCACAATGCTGCGTTCGACCAGAAGTTCTGGGACTTCGAACTGGGCCTGATTCGCCGCACCCGCCTGCAAAAATTCGCCTGCTCCCTGCTGCTGGCCCGTCGCCTGATGCCAGCGGCGCCGAACCACAAACTCGGCACCCTCAACAGCTACGCCCAACTTCCCCACACCGGCAAGGCTCACCGGGCGATGGCGGATGCGGAGATGGCGGCCAACCTCACGGCGCACCTGGCCGAGCAATTGCGCGGTACGCATGGGTTGCGCGAACTGTCCCACGACCTGCTGTGCACCTTGCAGAAAGTGCCGGCGGCGAAGATCACTGAACACCTGAAGAAGCATCGCGGGTTCTAAACCGGCCACCCGCCCAAGAACACCGACGTTTCAAATGTGGGAGGGGGCTTGCTCCCGATAGCGGTGTGTCCGCTAATCATCCAGTGGCTGACACACTGTAATCGGGAGCAAGCCCCCTCCCACATGAGTCATGCGGTGTTCATCGAGGCTGCACACACTCCAACGCCCGACCCACCACGTCCTTCGCCATCCCCACCAAATGCATCACCGCTCGCTGCTGCGCATTCATCGCCTCTGCTGAACCGTGCGCCGTCTCCACCGCGCAATGCAGCAAGTCGGCCGCATGGGCGAGGGCGTCTTCGAAGCTCAGGTTGTCATTCAGCACAAAGTTGGGCGCGTCCGGGGCGGAAGCTTTGAGGTAGTAGTCGATGGCTCGGCGGTTGAGCAGGGCGTCTTCGCTGAGGAAGTTTGTCTGGGTATCAGTTGAAGCAGAGGTTGCTTTGACCATGTAGAATCTCCGGGATTTTTGACGCTCTCCTTCCGCCAATTTCGGCTTGCACTTCCGGTCACCGAAGGGCCGATGACGTGGTGAAGACTAGCGGCGGAATTCAGCCGGAACAAGGTATGAAACGGTGCTCGGAAACCTCCCGCAAATAAAAGGGATCAGTCTTGCTGGCCACTAAAACATCAGCTGTTTGTGGGGCCTTTTACGCTCTTTCTGAATAGTCAGTAGGGGAGTCCCTATTGCACTGTCGGACCTTTCTGATTTTTCCCTCCGCCCCTCCATCGCCCTTTGCTGCGACCTAACATCCCGCCTGTCATTTACGTAAAGGAACTACGTCATGCAGGAAAGCGATCTACACACCGCAATCATGCAAAGCCAATTTGAACTCGCGCAAAATGGCATCGATTTCGGCTCAACTTCCAGCATGGCGTTTCATTTGGGAAACACAATGACAAGCTGCCCGGCAGTCATGCTTTTACCTCATTCGCCAGGTTGGACTCATGGCGCCAGTTACACGTTACTCAGGCCCATTCAGGCGGACTCCACTGTGCCTGACACCACTGTTGACGACCTCTGGAAATGTACACAGCAACACTACGGTTTGACGGCGGCAACGGCTCTTACTGGCGCGGCGGGCATACCGATCAGCAAAATCGCCGTGGGAACTTGGGTCCACGTTGGCTCCAGTAAAACGACGAACCTGGCCAGCCTCATTGGAATGCGCTTTTTCCCTCGTACACTGATCAGGCAACCAACAATGGCTAGGATGGCAAAAGCAACGTTTGGCACCGTCCGGGTATTTGGCATTATTGGGCAGGGCATTCCCTTCGTTGCTGTGGGGTTAGCCGTTTTTGACTTAATCAGTATTGGTAAGTGTGCCTATGAGGCGAGAAGTGGAAGGTAGCCCTACCAGAGCCGAGATCACAGAAAAAGTGATCCAACTGTTCGTCGATATCATTGGTTTTATTGACCGAAGCCAAGTGACGGAAAATACGGATTTCATCCATGACTTCAAGATCATCGATGACGATTTGACCTGCTTCGTCATGCAGATCAAGTGGCAATTCAACCTGCAGGCGACTCAGGAGGATTGGGATCACATCACGAGCATCAAGCAGATTGTCGACTTGATCGTTCAGCGCTCAATTTTGCAGTGAGGCCGCTGACGCTATCGCAGGCAAGCCAGCTCCCACATTTGACCGAGCTCGCCAGGGCTGGATGCAATCTACTGTGGGAGCGGGCTTGTCGGGTCGCCGCATCGCCGCGATGGCGGTGTATCAGCCGCCATTTTTCCCATTGGCCTCCAACTGCCCCAACGGCACCCGCCGCTCTATCGCGCTGGACAAAATAATCGAGGTCTTGCTGAACCCGAACTTCGCCACCCGGTTGATCAGGTTCTCCAGCTCCGGCATCGACCCCACCGCCGCCTGCATGATCACGCACGGGTCGCCCGTCACTCGGTGGCATTCGGTCAGTTCAGGGATTTCAGCCAGTGCGTCGTACACTTTCTGGCTGCCGTTGTTGGTCAAGCGCAGTTCGATCGTGCACTGGATCGGCAAGCCGATTTTGGACAGGTCCACCTTGGCCTGATACCCGGTGATTACGCCGCTGGCTTCCAGCTTGGCCACGCGCTCGGCCACGGCCGGCGCGGAGAGGTTTACCGTGCGGGCCAGTTCGGCGTAGGAAGCGCGGCCGTCTTTAAGCAGGGCGCTGAGGAGCATGCGGTCGTATTTGTCCATGATAAGGCTCTGGTCCCGCGTGGCTTTCGAATCCACGGGTTATAGCCTTCATAACCATGCTTTGAAAAGTGTATGGGCGCTTTAAACAGGTTTTGTAACTTATGTTTAGCGTGCTGCCTTTCTAGAATAAGCCTCCAATTTCCTGCCGCAGAGCTACCCAATGCCTGGCCCACGTCGCTTTCCCTTACCGTTGATCGCCGCCTTTTTTGCGTTGTATGTGATCTGGGGTTCTACCTACCTGGTGATTCGAATCGGCGTGGAATACTGGCCGCCGCTGATGCTGGGCGGGATTCGATTTTTGGTGGCGGGGTTGGCGATGTATGGCTTTTTGCGCTGGCGCGGCGCGCCTGCGCCGACGTGGGTGCAGTGGAAGGCCGCCGCCAAGATCGGCATTTTGCTGCTGACCTTTGGTAATGGCGCGGTGACGGTGGCCGAGCACACGGGGGTGGCCTCCGGTGTGGCCGCGCTGGCGGTGGCGACGGTGCCGTTGTTCACCTTGCTGTGCGGGTATTTCTGGGGCGCGCGCAATACGCGTCTGGAGTGGGCCGGGGTGGTGCTGGGGATTATCGGCATCGCGATGCTTAACATGGGCTCCAACCTGCAATCGAGCCCGACGGGTGCCATGTTGCTACTGTTTGCCGCCGCCTCCTGGGCCTTCGGTTCGGTATGGAGCCGGCATTTGCCGCTGCCGCCGGGCGCCATGGCCAGCGCGGCCGAGATGATGATTGCCGGTGTCTTGTTGCTGGTGGGTAGTGCGCTGACCGGTGAGCGACTGCATTCCATCCCGCCGGTTGAGGGCTGGCTGGCCTTGGCGTACCTGGCCGTGTTCGGCTCGATCATCGCCTTCAATGCCTATATGTACCTGCTCAAGCACGTGCGCCCGGCGGCGGCGACCAGCTATGCCTACGTGAACCCGGCCGTCGCGGTGTTGTTGGGCATTGTGTTTGTCGGCGAGACCATCGGCATGGAAGAAGCCTTGGCGATGCTGGTGATCATCAGCGCGGTGCTGTTGATCAGCCTGCCCCAGTGGCGAAAGCCCAAGCCGGAAATAAGGTAAACTGCCGCGCATACGCCTATGCGCTGAATTTTTCCTACGGTAAACACATGACTTTCGCCACCCTTGGCCTGATCGAACCCTTGCTGCGCGCCCTTGAGACGCTTGGCTACCAGACCCCGACGCCGGTGCAGGCGCAAGCCATTCCGGCGGTGCTGGCCGGTCGAGACCTGATGGCCGCGGCCCAGACCGGCACCGGCAAGACCGCCGGTTTCGCCCTGCCGCTCCTGCAATTGCTGACCATGGAAGGGCCGAAAGTCGCCGCCAACTCGGCGCGCGCGCTGATCCTGTGCCCGACCCGCGAGCTGGCCGAGCAGGTTCACGCCAGTGTCGCCGAGTACGCCCAACACCTGCCGCTGACCACCTATGCGGTGTACGGCGGCGTGAGCATCAACCCGCAGATGATGAAGCTGCGCAAGGGCGTCGACATTCTGGTGGCCACGCCTGGCCGCCTGATCGACCTGTTCCGCCAGAACGCGCTGAAACTCAACCAGCTGCAAACCCTGGTGCTGGATGAAGCCGACCGCATGCTCGACCTGGGCTTCTCCGAAGAGCTGGCGAACATCTACCGCATGCTGCCGAAAAAGCGCCAGACGTTGCTGTTCTCCGCGACCTTCTCCGATGAGATCCGCCTGCTGGCCGGGCAGATGCTCAATGACCCGCTGACCGTCGAAGTCAGCCCGCGCAACGTCGCCGCCAACACCGTGAAGCAATGGGTGGTGCCGGTGGACAAGAAGCGCAAGGCAGAGCTGTTTGTGCACCTGATGCGCAAAGGCCGCTGGAAGCAGGTGCTGGTGTTCGCCAAGACCCGTAATGGCGTGGATGCGCTGGTGGATAAGTTGCAAGGCCTGGGCATCAATGCCGACGGCATCCACGGCGACAAACCCCAAGCCACCCGCCAGCGCGCACTGGACCGTTTCAAATCCAGCGACGTGCAGATTCTGGTGGCCACCGACGTGGCGGCCCGTGGCCTGGATATCGAAGACTTGCCGCTGGTGGTCAACTTTGACTTGCCGATCGTGGCCGAGGACTACATACACCGTATCGGCCGTACCGGCCGCGCGGGCAACACTGGTGAGGCGATTTCCCTGGTGTGTGCCGATGAGGTGAACATGCTGTCGGCCATCGAGATGCTCACGCGTCAGACCTTGACCCGCAAGATGGAGGCGGACTTCGAGCCTGAGCACCGCGTGCCGGATACCGATGCCAGTGGGCAAGTGGTGAAGAAGCCGAAGAAACCCAAGAAGCCTAAGGCGTCGGGCGGCGGCGGTAAGCGCAATTTGGGTAAGTGGGTGGACAGTGGGGATGCAGCGCCGGCTGAGCCGTCGATCAAGCCGGTGCGTAAGGTGCCGGTGTTTAATACTGGGCCGCGTAAGAAAAAATAAGTTTCTAGGCGCCTGTACGGGCCCTATCGCAGGCAAGCCAGCTCCCACCTTTGACGGTGCTCACACATCAAAATGTGCGAGCTGGCTTGCCTGCGATAGCGGTCTTGAAGGTATCGCAGGTTTCAGTGCTTAAGCCACTCCAACATCCCTCGCCCAGCCGCTCGCCCGCTGGCAAAGCACCCTGTCAGTAGGTAGCCGCCGGTCGGCGCTTCCCAATCCAGCATCTCCCCCGCACAAAACACGCCCGGCAATTGCTTGAGCATCAACCGCTCATCCAGCGCCTCGAACGGCACGCCACCGGCCGTGCTGATGGCTTCATCCATCGGCCGGGTTTTTATCAAGGTCAGCGGCAATGCTTTGATATCCACCGCCAACTGCGCCGGATCATTGAAATGCTCCGCCGGTGCCAACTCACGCAACAGCGCCGCTTTGACCCCATCCAACCCCAACTGGCTGTGCAAGTGCTTGCTCATCGAGCGCGAACCACGCGGTTTGGCCAAGGCAGCCTGGACTTTGTCCAACGGCTTGCTTGGCAGCAGATCGATATGCACGGTGGCTGAGCCCGTGCGGTTGATTGCTTCACGAATCGGTGCCGACAGCGCATAGATCAAACTGCCCTCGATACCCATGGCCGTGACCACACATTCCCCCAGCCGAGGCTTGTCATCCCCCAGGCCGATGGCGACGTTTTTCAACGGCGCGCCGGCGAATTTGCTGACCATCAATTCGCTCCAGGCTGACACCTCGAAGCCGCAATTGCTCGGTTGCAGAGGCGCGTAGGGCACGCCTTTGTCTTCCAGCAATTTGAGCCAGGCGCCATCGGAGCCCAGGCGCGACCAGCTGCCACCGCCCAAGGCCAGCAACACTGCATCGCTGTGGACAGTTTTCTCACCCTCCGGGCTGTGGATAAGTAAACCGCCGTCGACAGCCCAGCCTACCCAACGATGCCGGGTGTGGATAACCACGCCTTGGTCGCGCAGGCGCTTGAGCCAGGCGCGCAGCAGCGGCGCCGCCTTCATGTCAGTAGGAAAAACGCGGCCGGAGGTGCCGACAAAGGTTTGAATGCCCAGGCCATGAATCCATTCGCACAACGCCTCGGCACCAAACCCTCGCAGCAACGGCGCCATCTGCGGCGCGCGTTCGGCATAGCGCGACAGGAACGCCGGGTACGCCTCGGAGTGGGTGATGTTCATGCCGCCCACGCCCGCCAGCAGGAACTTGCGCCCCACCGACGGCATGCCGTCATACAGGTCAACCTGCACGCCCGCCTGGCTCAAGACTTCAGCGGCCATCAGCCCGGCAGGGCCACCGCCGATGATAGTGACGTGTTGAGACGGTGTCTGAGGCATGGGCAAGGCTACGGTCGCTGAATAGGCCGAGCATTCTACCCGACGCCGGCATCACTGCCTGATCAAAAAACGTACACTTTCCTACAAGCCATGCGGTTACTCGCTTTCAGGCCCTTACGCTCAAGTTATCCACAGGCCGTTCCACAGGCATTGTGGGTAACGCCCACACTTCAATGACAACCGGATGACGTCCACACCCGCTGTGCACTGTGATGCAGGATGCCGTGGCGGCGGGCCAGGGCAGGGCGGTCCTTGCTGTAACCACCACCGATCACGCCCATGACCGGGATGTCGCGACCCAGGCAGTGGCGCATCACGCTTTCATCACGCGCGGCGACGCCTGCGTCTGTCAGCTTGAGGTAACCGAGGGCGTCATCTTTATGCACATCGACACCGGCGTCGTAGAGCACCAGGTCCGGCTGGTAGAGCGGCAGCAGGTAGTTGAGCGCGTCGTCCACGGTTTTGAGGTAGTCGGCATCGCCCATGCCCATGGGCAGCGGGATGTCCCAGTCGCTCTGGGCCTTGCGGGCGGGGAAGTTTTTTTCGCAGTGCAGCGACACGGTGATTGCATCCGGCGTGTCGTGAAGGATGCGTGCGGTGCCGTCGCCCTGATGCACGTCACAGTCGAAGATCAGTATGCGGTTGACCCGCCCGCTGGCCAGCAGGTAATGGCTGATCACCGCGAGGTCGTTGAAGATGCAAAAGCCGGCCGGGTAGTCGTAATGGGCGTGATGAGTGCCGCCCGCCAGGTGGCAGGCCAGGCCGTGTTCCAGCGCCTTTTCGGCGGCCAGTATCGAGCCGCCGACGGCGCGCACAGTGCGTCGGGCCAGGGCTTCGTTCCAGGGCAGGCCAAGGCGGCGTTGGTCTTCGCGGGACAACTCGCCGCTCATGTAGCGTTCGATATACCCAGGTTCATGGGCGAGGGCCAGAATCTCTGTCGGGCACAGCTCCGGTCGCAGCAATTGGCTGTCCTCGGTCAGGCCGCTGTCCACCAGGTGGTCGCGCAACAGGCGAAACTTATCCATGGGGAACCGGTGGTCCGCTGGGAACTCGGGGCTGTAGTCGTCGTGGTAGATCAGTGGCAGGGGCATGGGATTTTCTGACGGGAACCTGCGAAGGATCTTACCAGCGCTGTACACTCACGCACATGGCAAGGGAGGGGACCCATGGAGCCGATACTCGAGTTGGAAAGCGCACGTCTGGTGCTGCGCCAATGGCGCGACAGCGACCTGCCGGAATTTGCGCGCATGTGCGCCGACTCGCAGGTGATGCGTTATTTCCCGGCCAAGCTGAGCCATCTGGAAAGCGCCGCGCTGATTGGGCGGATTCGCGGCCATTTTGCCGAGTACGGCTTTGGCTTTTGGGCCTTGCAGCGCAAGGACACGCGCGAGTTTATCGGCCTGACCGGGCTGCAAAATGTCAATTTCGAAGCCGACTTTGTGCCGGCCGTCGAGATCGGCTGGCGCCTGGCCCGTGAGCACTGGGGCCTGGGCTACGCCAGCGAGGCGGCCTGGACCGCACTGCGCTGTGGTTTCGATCGGCTGCAACTGGATGAAATCCTGTCCTTCACCACCGAAACCAATCTGCCATCACAAAAAGTCATGCAGGCCATCGGTATGCATTACGATCCCCAGGCAGATTTTGAACACCCCAAGGTCGCAGCCGATGACCCGCTGCGCCATCATGTTTTGTACCGCATCACCCGCGCCCAATGGTTGGACACGCTGCACGGATAAGCAGCCCGGAATGCCCTATCGATTGTTGTAGGAGTTGCTCTATGAGCCAAGTATTGGAAGATCTGGTGGACTTGCTGACCCTGGAGCCGATCGAGGAAAACCTCTTTCGCGGCCGCAGCCAGGACCTGGGCTTTCGCCAACTGTTCGGCGGCCAGGTGCTCGGCCAGTCGTTGTCGGCTGCCAGCCAGACCGTAGAAGAAGCGCGGCACGTGCATTCCTTGCATGGTTATTTCCTGCGTCCCGGCGACGCCGCATTGCCGGTGGTGTATTCGGTAGACCGTGTGCGCGATGGCGGTAGCTTCAGCACGCGCCGCGTCACCGCGATCCAGAAGGGCAACCCGATTTTTACCTGCACCACTTCGTTCCAGTACGACGAACAAGGCTTCGAGCACCAGACCACCATGCCGGTGGTCGTTGGCCCGGAGAACCTGCCGTCGGAACTGGAGCTGACCAAACAGCGCGCGCACCTGATCCCTGAGCACATGCGCGAAAAGTTGCTGTGCCCCAAGCCCATCGAAGTGCGCCCGGTCACCGAGAAAGACCCGTTCAACCCGCAACCGTCCGACCCGGTCAAGTACGTGTGGTTCCGAGCCGACGGTGCCTTGGCCGACTCGCCGGCGCTGCATAAATACCTGTTGGCCTATGCGTCGGACTTCGGTCTGCTGACCACCTCGCTGCTGCCCCACGGCAAGACGGTGTGGCAAAAAGACATGCAAGTCGCCAGCCTTGACCATGCGCTGTGGTTCCACGCTGACCTGCGCGCCGATGACTGGTTGCTGTACGCGATGGACAGCCCGTGGGCCGGCAACTCGCGTGGTTTCTCGCGGGGTAGCGTGTACAACCGCGCCGGGCAACTGGTGGCTTCGGTCACCCAGGAAGGCTTGATTCGCCATCGCAAGGATTGGGCATGAGCCTGGCGGACGTTAAGCACTGGGTCTTTGATATGGACGGCACGCTCACGGTGGCCGTGCATGATTTTGCGGCCATTCGTGTGGCTCTGGAGATTCCGCCCGAGGATGACATTCTCACCCACCTCGCGGCGTTGCCGGCAGAGGTGGCGGCGGTCAAGCATGCATGGTTGCTGGAGCATGAGCGGGCGCTGGCCGTTGGTTCGGTTGCCGCAGACGGCGCAGTGGAACTGGTGCGTGAATTGGCCGGGCGCGGCTGTCGCCTGGGCATCCTGACCCGCAATGCGCGGGAGTTGGCGCATATCACGCTGGAAGCGATTGGTCTGGCGGACTGCTTTGCTGTCGAGGATGTGCTGGGGCGTGAAGATGCGCCGCCCAAGCCGAATCCGGGTGGTTTGCTGAAACTGGCGACGGCTTGGGAGGTGGCGCCGAGCGAGATGGTGATGGTCGGGGATTACCGCTTTGACCTGGACTGCGGCCGGGCAGCCGGGACCAGGACGGTGTTGGTGAACGTGCCGGAAAACCCGTGGCCGGAGTTGGCGGATTGGCATGCTGAGGATTGCGCCGCCCTGCGCCAGATGATCTAAACCTGGCATCACACATCAAATGTGGGAGGGGGCTTGTGTGGGAGTCGGGCTTGCCCGCGATAGGATCACCTCGGTATGGCTGACAGACCGAGGTGTGCGCATCGCAGGCAAGCCAGCTCCCACAAAAAGCCATTTCCCACATTTTTAAGCCGGTCGTGTCAGTTACTTCGCAAACAGCACCTTTTCACCTTCAGGCGAGGTAAACATCTTGTCCCCGTCGTGCCCGACTCCCGGTACTTCCACCAGTTTGTGACTCAGCTGCGGATGACGCGCTTTGAGGTAATCAAAGTAGTTATGCCCACGAATCAGCCGATACGCGCCCTGGGTTTCGGCTTCGCAGCTTTTATCCAGCGCCGGGTGGTTCGGGTCGGTGTCCTGCTGGCCCAGCAGGTAGGTAATGTCGCGTGACACGTAAGCCTGCTCAAGCTGCTGCGCACTCTGGCCCTTGGCGTAGTCCGGCAGGTTTTGCATGCCGTACTTCCAGTCGTTGAAGCCCGGGCAGCTGGCCGCATCAAACTTTACCGGACGCTGCGGGCTGAAGTAGGCGTAGGACGATGGGTTGGCCACCACATAACGCAGGCTGATGCCTTCGGTTTGCAAAAGCGGGTGGTCGTGCCCGGTGAGCGCAAAACGCTGTATCACTTGGCCACCGCCGGAGTGGCCGGCGACGACGATTTCTTTCAGCGCCGGGAACAGCTTGCGGTTGCCCAGGTGCTTGATGATCTGGTCAAGTGCGCCGTAGGAGCTGACCTGGCCCGGGCCGGTCGACGGCGCGCCGGCCATCCAGTCATTGCCGTTCCAGCGCAGCACTGGGTTGCCCAGGTGGTTGCGTTTTACATCCGACTCATTCAAAAACTGCGGTGCGATCACCAGTGTGCTGGCGGCCAGCCCGGCGTGTTCGGCGGCATCTTCGCCACTTTTCAGGTAGGTCTGCGCGTTACGCAGGCGACCGTGCACGATGATCAGTGCGCGGGTTACCTGAGGCAGCGGCTTGCCCCAGTCCTGGCTCAAGCCGAGACTGAGATCGCCCGAATCCAAGTGAAAACGATCGGGGCTGACCACCTTGACGCCGTGGTCTTTCTCGGCGGCCCAGGTGAAGGAGGAACACGTGATTAACACGCCGAGCAGCAATCCCAATCGTTTATTCATTTAAAGACTCTTCGCTGTAAAAGTGTCGCATTGAGAGATCTGGCCCTGGGCGAAGCCGGTTTTGAACCAGCGAACGCGCTGTGCCGAGGTGCCGTGGGTAAACGAGTCTGGCACGACGCGCCCTTGACCCTGTTGCTGCAAACGGTCGTCGCCGATGGCGTTGGCCGCATTCAGTGCCGCTTCAATATCGCCGGGCTCCAGCCAGTTCAGGCGTTTTTGCGCGCGGTTGGCCCAGACGCCGGCGAAACAGTCGGCTTGCAACTCCTGGCGTACCAACAGGCCGCCATCGCCTTGCATCTGTCGGCCCTGTTGGCGCGCGGCCTGGATCTTGGCCGAGATGCCCAGCAGCGTTTGCACGTGGTGCCCGACTTCGTGGGCGATCACGTAGGCCTGGGCGAACTCGCCGGAGGCCTTGAAGCGTTGTGACATTTCCCGGAAGAAATCCAGGTCCAGATACACTTGCTGGTCGGCTGGGCAATAGAACGGGCCGCTGGCCGAGGTGGCGCCACCGCAGGCGGAATTCACCCGGCCACGGAACAGAATCAGTTTCGGGTTCTTGTAGGCCAACCCATTTTCCTGGAACACCTGGCCCCAGGTGTCTTCCGTGTCCCCCAGAATCGCTCGGACGAAGTCAGCCTGCTGATCATTGGCCGGCGGAGCCTGTTGCGATTGGGTGCTCACCGAGGGCGCTTGTTCCATCTGGCCGGTCAATTGGCCGAGGATCTGCATCGGGTCCTGGCCGGTCAGCCAGCCGATGCCGACAATCAGCACAATCGCCGTAAGGCTCAGGCCCTTGCCGCCACCAAAACGCATGCCGCCACCACCGCCTCCACTGTCATCGCGGGCATCCACCACGTTGTCGCTGCGTCGGCCTTTTTTCCATAGCATGGGGCAATCCTCTCGATAAACCTGTGGAACACTTTTTTCAGAACAGTGTTGTTGGTGCGTATGAATGGCGCCAGCCCGGCTGTCCGACAAGTAACGAGAGCTGCGTAGTATCGCTGCTGTCAGTCGGTGTCGGCACGGGCGCCAGATGAAAGTTGTGTCAGCAAAACCGGGTCAGTCGCGGCAATAACCTTCGCCGGTATCGACCACCAGGCAGTCTTTTTTATCCGCCAGCCATTTCAGGCCGGTGGCTTCACCGTCGCCGGCGCGCAGCAGTTGCGGGCCGTCCGGGCGAGTGAACGTGATGCCTTCTTCGTTGGCTTCACCCTTGAAGGTGCCTGAGTCGTCGGCGTCGAGGCCGTACTTCATGGTGAGGAGGTAGTGGCCACGGCCGATGCTGTCGTCCTTGGCGATGCTCAGGTTCAGGCCTTCGACGCCCATCCACGTGCCGACCCATTTATCGGTGGGCGGGGTCGCCGGTACCAGCGTGGCTTGCACGGAGGCGGGCGCAGGTTTCGGGGCTTCCTTGGGTTCCTTGTTACAGGCGGTGAGCAGGGCAAGGGCAGAAAGAACAAAGAGTGTCTTTTTCATAGCGGCAAGGCCTTGGTTAAAAAGTGTGCAACGCGCGGGCTAACGTGCAGCGTTGGACTCAAATCCCGTGATTTAGTGCGCTGTTCGCACGGTGTTTGGTTATGCTCTTGGGGCAGACTTCGGCCCGGCTGCTAGATTACCGGGTTGAGTGCTACCGCGTTCAGTGCTCAGCGTTCAGCCCGCCATGCAAGAGAATTAAATGACTGTCAGCACACCCCTTTCCGGCGTCAACCATCCTTTCAAAGGCATCCTGCTGATTGTGGTGGCGACGTTTCTGTTTTCCAGCCACGACGCCTTGTCCAAGTACCTGGCCGGGTTCTATCCGATTGTGATGGTGGTGTGGGCGCGTTACCTGGTGCACACCTTGCTGATGGCCGGGATCTTCCTGCCGCAATCGGGCTTGCGTGTGCTGCGCAGCAAGCGCCCGGGGATGCAGGTGGTGCGGGCCTTGTGCCTGTTGGGCACGAGCCTGTTCTTTACCGCGGCGCTGCATTACATCCCGTTGGCGGAAGCCACGGCGGTGAACTTCCTGGCGCCTATCCTGGTGACGGCGCTCTCGGTACCGTTGCTCGGTGAACGTGTGACGCGTGGCCAATGGCTGGCGGTGATCTGCGGGTTTATCGGCGTGCTGATCATCATCCACCCGGGCGGCGAGTTGTTCACACCGGCGGTGTTGCTGCCCCTGTGTTCGGCGCTGTTCTTCTGTTTCTACCAACTGCTCACACGCATCTTGAGCAAATACGACACCCCGACCACCAGCAACTTCTTCGCTGGCCTGTGCAATACCTTGGTGATGAGCGCGCTGGTGCCGTTCTTCTGGCAGCTCCCTACGCTGTGGCACGGTGTGTTGATGCTGGCGCTGGGCAGCTGCGGGATGACGGCGCACTTGATGTTGACCCAGGCCTTCCGCTTCGCGGCGCCGGCCTTGCTGGCGCCGTTCGGCTATTGCCAGACCGTGTTTGCGGGGTTGTTGGGCTGGCTGGTGTTCAACCATACCCCCGACTTGACCACGGTGGTCGGCATCGGGGTGATCTGCATGAGTGGGTTGGCCGCTGCCTGGCAGCAGCGGCGTCGGTGAGTCAAACGTCGACGGTAGGAATCTTGCGCGGCGCCATGAAGTACATCCAGGTCAGCGCGATGAAGTACATCGCCGGGATCAGGGTGAACAGCACGGTGTAGTTGTTGTTCGTCACCGTAAGGATATGGCCGACGATCTGGGTCATGAACATGCCGCCGATGGCTGCGCACATACCGCCGAAACCAAACACTGTGCTCATCATGTGCTTGGGCGTGTAGTCCATCACCAGGCTCCAGATGTTGGCGGTCCAGGCCTGGTGCGCGCCGATGGCCAGGGAGATCGCAAACACCGCGACCCACAACTGGCTGGAGCCGGCCGCCATGATCACGCCGACGATGCAGCAGGCAAACAGCAACATCGACAACAGCCGCGCCTTGATCGCATTCATCCCACGGCCGATCAGGAATGACGACAGAATCCCCCCACCCACGCTGCCGAAGTCGGCTGTCAGGTAAATGATGATCAGCGGGATACCCATCTGGGTCACGTTGATGCCCAGGTTGTATTGCTGGTTCAAGAACGGCGGCAGCCAATACAGGTAGAACCAGAACACCGGGGCGGTCATCGCATAGGCGAGGGCGAAGGCCCAGGTGCCGCGCATGCGCAGGATGCGGCTGAAAGGCACGCTCGGTTGTTCCGGTTCGGATTCCTGTTGCACGTAGTCCAATTCGGATTGTTTGGCCGTTGGATGGTCTTCCGGGTTGTAGTACTTCAAACCCCAGAACACCAGCCAGATTGCGCCCAGCGATGCCATGCACAGGAACGCTGCCTGCCAGCCCCATACATGCAGGATCAGCGGCAGCAGCATCGGCGTCATCATTGCGCCCACGTTGGTGCCGGCGTTGAAGATACCGGTGGCCACCGCGCGCTCACCGGCCGGGAACCACAACCGTGTGGTCTTGACGCAAGCCGGGTAGTTGGCGGCTTCGGTCAGCCCGAGGATAAAGCGGCACACCATAAAGCCGACGGCCGAGGTGGCCAGGCCGTGGGCGCCGGTTGCCAGGCTCCATAACAGCACTGCGCAGAAGAACACGCGCTTCACGCCGACGCGGTCGATCAAGCGACCCTGCAGCACAAAGCCGATGGCGTAGCCGACCTGGAACCAGAAGTTGATGTTGGCGTAATCCATCGCCGTCCAGCTCATCTCTTTGGCCAGGATCGGTTGCATCACGCCCAGGGCGGCGCGGTCGATGTAGTTGAGGGTGGTGGCGAAGAACACCAGGGCCAGCATGCCCCAGCGAGTTTTACCCACGGCCAGTGCGCCACGGATTTTGTCGCCGATGCCGGCGTGCGGGTTGCCCGGGCGCGCGGCCAGGGCGGAGTTTTGCAGAGGCATGAGGTCGTACCCGTTTTTTGAAATTTTTATGGTGTGTTCTGGGTCTTTTTTTCTTTGAAGGTTGCGTCGTCGATGGTGCGCAGCGGTTAAAAAACCGTCAATTCGCCAAACGGGCATAGTGTTCGGTAATCGCACGAAAAACTAACCGGTTCGTACATTTTAATTGCTGCGTGTAGGCTAGGGGCGAATAATTTGCCGCAAATAACAACTGCCGGGAGTCGCCCCATGCAACGTTCCATTGCCACCGTTTCCTTGAGCGGTACCCTGCCGGAAAAGCTCGAAGCCATTGCCGCCGCCGGGTTTGATGGGGTTGAGATCTTCGAGAACGACCTGTTGTATTACGACGGCAGCCCGCGGGAAGTTAAACAAATGTGTGCCGACCTCGGCATCGCCATCACGTTGTTCCAGCCGTTTCGCGACTTTGAAGGCTGCCGCCGTGATCGCCTGGCACGCAACCTGGAGCGCGCCGAGCGCAAGTTCGATTTGATGCAGGAGCTGGGCACCGACCTGGTGCTGGTGTGCAGCAATGCCTCGGCCGATTGCGTGGGCGATGAACGCATTCTACTGGATGACCTTGGCCTTTTGGCGGAGCACGCCGGCCGCCGTGGCCTGCGTATTGGTTATGAAGCACTGGCCTGGGGCAAGCACGTGAACACCTGGCAGCAGGTGTGGAACCTGGTGCGTCAGGTCGATCACCCAAGCCTCGGCGTGTTGCTCGACAGCTTCCACACGCTGTCGCTGAAGGGCGACCCAAGCGCCATCGCCGAGATCCCCGGCGAAAAGATCTTTTTTGTGCAAATGGCCGATGCGCCGATCCTGGCCATGGATGTGCTGGAGTGGAGTCGACATTTCCGCTGTTTCCCAGGGCAGGGCGAATTTGATTTGGCAGGGTTCCTGGCGCCGATTATCAAGACGGGTTACACCGGGCCATTGTCCCTGGAAATTTTCAATGATGGTTTTCGCGCGGCGCCGACCCGAGCGAACGCGGCGGATGGCTTGCGTTCGCTGCTGTACCTGGAAGAGAAAACCCGTCAGCGCCTGGCACAGGAACAACCGGCTGCGCCGGTGGATATTTTGTTTGAAACCCCGGCCGCCAGCGAATACGACGGCATCGAATTCCTCGAGTTCGCCGTGGATGAAAGCCTCGGCGCCAAGCTGACCCACTGGCTGGAACGCCTGGGGTTCGTCAAGGCCGGGCAGCACCGCTCCAAGAGTGTGAGCCTGTTGCGCCAGGGTGATATCAACCTGATTCTCAACTGTGAACCCTATTCCTTCGCCCATAACTTCTTTGAAGCCCACGGGCCGTCTTTATGCGCCACGGCGATTCGGGTCAAGGACAGCGCTAAAGCGTTGGAGCGGGCGGTGGCCTACAAGGGCCAGCCCTATCGCGGACTGGTCGGCCCCAACGAGCTTGAATTGGCGGCCGTACGTGCGCCGGACGGCAGCCTGATTTACCTGGTAGACCCGAGTGAAGGCGGGCTTTATGACACCGACTTCAACCTGCAACCGGCCACCGCCGCAAGTGGCGGCCTGTTGCGTATCGACCATATGGCCATGGCGCTGCCGGCCGACAGCCTCGACAGCTGGGTGCTGTTCTACAAGAGCCTGCTGGACTTTGAAGCCGATGACGAAGTGGTGCTCCCCGACCCCTACGGGTTGGTAAAAAGCCGCGCGTTACGCAGCCGCTGCAGTTCGATTCGCTTGCCGTTGAATATTTCCGAGAACCGCAACACCGCGATTTCCCACGCGCTGTCGAGTTATCGCGGCTCGGGTGTGCATCACATTGCCTTCGACTGTGCGGACATTTTCGCCGAGGTGAGCCGCGCCAAAGAGGCGGGCGTGCCGTTGCTGGATATCCCGCTCAACTACTACGACGACCTGGCGGCGCGGTTTGATTTCGACGACGAGTTCCTCAGCGAACTGGCGTACTACAACGTGTTGTACGACCGTGACGCCCAGGGCGGTGAGTTGTTTCATGTCTACACCGAGCCGTTCGAAGGGCGGTTTTTCTTTGAGATCATCCAACGCAAAAATGGCTACGCCGGTTATGGCGCGGCCAACGTGGCGGTGCGCCTGGCAGCGATGGCCAAGTCCCGCAGCGGCGCGGCACGCCAGGCTCGGTTGTAACGGCTGACAGGTGCTTCCTTCAGAGGGCGCCGCGGCCCATAATCATGGCCTGCATAACAATGGCCGTGAGCGCACCATGACCTCGAGTCCCGATCTCCCCGCGGTGTCAGACGCACCGCGCAAGAGTCGTAAGAACAATCCGGAAAAGACCCGCGAAAATATCCTGCAGGAAGCCATCGTCGAGTTTGTTCAACAGGGCCTGTCCGGCGCTCGCGTGGATGCGATTGCTGAGCGTATCCACACCTCAAAACGCATGATCTATTACTACTTCGGCAGCAAGGAGCAGTTGTACGTCGAGGTGCTGGAAAAGCTCTACGGCGATATTCGCAACACGGAAACCCGCATGAACCTCACGGCCCTGGAACCGCGCGAAGCGATTCGCAGGCTGGTGGAGTTCACCTTTGATCACCACGACCAGAACGTGGACTTCGTGCGCATTGTGAGCATCGAAAATATCAACAACGCCGAGTACGTAAAGCGCTCGGATTCGATCAAGGCAATGAACAGCAACATCCTCGAAGGGTTGGGGGCTACGTTGCGGCGGGGTGCTGAGATGGGCGTATTTCGCCAAGGATTGAATCCGTTGGACGTGCACTTGCTGATCAACTCATTCAGCTTTTACCGAGTGTCCAATCGCCATACGTTCAGTGAGATCTTTCAGATCGAGCTGTCGGATGAGCTCGTCAAACAGCGGCATCGCGAGATGATTTGTGAATCGGTGATGCGTTACCTGCAGGCTTGAGGACACCGCAGAACCGGATGTGGGGCGGGCTTGCTCGCGAATGCGCAGTATCAGTCCATACCTCCGGCGACTGATACACCGCTTTCGCGAGCAAGCCCGCTCCCACATTTGAATTGGGTTTCTACTGCGAGGTGTTCATGCTCTGAAAATGCGCCAACATCCTTTGCGCATCCGGCGCTTCGCCACTGAACAACTCAAACGCCTTCACCGCCTGAAACACCGCCATGTTGCCGCCATCCAGCGTGCGGCAGCCCAAGGCGCGGGCGCTGCGTAGCAGCTCGGTTTCCAGTGGGAAATACACGATTTCCGCGACCCACAACTCAGCCCGTAACAGGGCAGGCGGCACCGGCGTGCCGGGCAGCTTGGCCATGCCCATCGGCGTGGTGTTGACCAAACCATCCGCCTCGGCCATGGCGCTTTCCAGGTGGTTGCCGACCTGGGCGCGACTGGCCCCGAAACGCTGCGCAAGGTTATCCACAAGGTCTCGGGCACGGCTGGCGTCCACGTCGAAAATGCTCAAGTGCTCCACGCCTTCGGCCAGCAGCGCATGAGCCACCGCTGCACCGGCACCGCCGGCACCCATCTGGACGACACGGTGGCGGGCAACGTCATTCAAGTTCCTGCGAAAACCTTCGGCGAACCCCAGGCAATCGGTGTTGTGGCCGATGCGTTTACCCGCCTTGAATACCACCGTGTTAACCGCCCCAATGCCCCGGGCCTCGTCGGACAATTCATCGAGCAGCGGCAGGATCGCCTGCTTGCACGGGTAGGTAATGTTCAACCCGGTGAACTGCATCACCTCGGCCGCGTTCAGCAGGTCGGGCAGGGCGCTGATGCTCAGTTGCAGTGGTTCCAGATCGATCAGGCGGTACAAATATCGCAAGCCTTGGGCGTCACCTTCCTGCTCATGCAAGGCGGGGGTGCGGGAGGCCTGGATACCCGAGCCGATCAGGCCGGCGAGGATGCGCGGTTTCATCGGGCTCATCCCTTCAAGGTGTGGCTGAAGTGTTCCAGGGCCAGGTGATAGCCGTGGCTGCCAAACCCGGCGAGTACCGCCTTGGCGATGGGTGAGACAAAAGAGTGATGCCGAAACGCCTCGCGCGCATGCACATTGGATAAATGCACTTCGATCACTGGCACTTCACTGGCGACCAGTGCGTCGCGAATCGCCACCGAGGTGTGGGTCCAGGCCGCCGGATTGATCACGATCCCGGCGCAGCGGGCGCGGGCACCGTGGATCCAGTCAAGTAATTCGCCTTCGTGGTTGGTCTGGCGGAATTCGATTTTCAGCCCGAGTTTTTCGGCGCTGCGGCCACACAGCGCAGCCACGTCGGCCAGGGTTTCATGGCCGTAGGTAGCGGGCTCGCGGGTACCGAGCAGGTTGAGGTTGGGGCCGTTGAGCACCAGCACGATGGGCGGCATAGGGGAGGATCTCCACAGTTATTATTGGTTGTGGGGATAAAATGTACCGGATGGTTAATTTGGTCAATTAGTGGCAGCGGATGTGTTCGATTATCGAACTGTTAATCAGTAAAAGAGGATTTCAAGACCTCGCCATGCGCGGTTACAAGACGGTATTCGACGCTTCCTCCTTCGCGACTAACCTGTGAAAAACCTCCCTGATCACGCAGCCGGCTATCGGGCTGCAGGAGGAAAAGTGTTTCCTGACAGAAAATAACCTAACGGATGGGTTACGATGAAAGTAGGGGCTTACAAAGGATATGTAATTGCGGTTTTTCTCAGGGACGAGCATTGCCCGCCTCACGTACATGTCAGGGGAGAGGCATGGGATGCGCGCTTTCGTTTCAGCTTTCTGGATGGAGGCGTGGCGTTGTGGGATGTGAACCCCGAACGATGCCGGCCAGCGGGCGCGATTCTGGAAGGTATTCGCCAGGCCCTCATGCAACCGCATTATTTGGCGCGGGCACGAAGGATCTGGTGGCAAAAGCTGCAAACGGTCTGCCTGGAGAACCATTCCTGGGACTGGGACGCTGATGAGTTAGTGCCAGGGTTAGTCATTCGGCGTGGTGTTTATGTGATCGCCAATGCCCGACACGATGTTGTTGGGCAGAGAACCATTTTGAATCTGGTGAGGGCGCCAGGTTGTGTGGAGATTGATTTATGAAAAAAATCGTAAAAGCCAAAATCTTGCCTGATGTACCGATCACTGAGGCTGATATCGACAAGGCCATCGTGCGTGGGCGCAAGCTGAAGCGCTTGTACGCCAATGCCAGTGATGTGCGTTACGAAGACGACTGCATCTCCATCGGCTTCGGCGATGGCAGCCGTATCGTGCTGCCGGTGGCCGGGCTCGCGGAGTTCGAAGGGTTTTCTGCGCAGGACTTTCAGCAACTGGAGGTCGGGTTTGGTGGCAAGGCGCTGTGCTGTGAAGCCCGTGACCTGCACGTCTCCATCAGTGGCCTGATTGCTACGAGCCAGCCCTTGATGGACCTGGCTGCAAGCATGGTGGCGTCGCGTAACGGGCGTAAAAGCAGCGCCGCGAAGTCCGCCGCCGCCCGAGCCAATGGCAAGAAGGGCGGCCGGCCACGCAAGGACACGTGAGCGTGTTTAACGTCGGGTTAACAACACGCCGGATTCCATATGGTGCGTCCACGGGAACTGGTCAAACATCGCACACTGGGTAATCCGGTGCGTGTCGTGCAATTGCGCAATGTTCGCAGCCAGGGTCTCCGGGTTGCAGGAGATGTACAGGATGTTGTCGAAGCGTCGGGTCAGTTCGCAGGTGTCCGGGTCCATGCCCGCACGCGGCGGGTCGACGAAGACACTTCCGAATTCGTAGCTTTTCAGGTCGATGCCGTGCAGGCGGCGGAACGGACGCACTTCGTTAAGTGCTTCGGTGAGTTCTTCGGCGGAGAGGCGCACCAGGGTGACGTTATCCACCGCGTTTTCATCGAGGTTGCTCAGGGCCGCGTTTACCGAGGTTTTGCTGATTTCGGTGGCCAGCACTTTTCGTACGCGGGTAGCCAAAGGCAGCGTGAAGTTGCCATTGCCGCAATACAGCTCCAACAAATCATCCGGGCGATCACCCAAGGCGTCGTAAGCCCAGTTGAGCATCTTCTGGTTCACCGTGCCGTTGGGCTGGGTAAACGCACCTTCGGGTTGGCGATAGCTGAATGTGCGGCCGCCGACTTCGAGCTTTTCAACCACGTAGTCGTGGCCGATAACATCGCGCTTGCCCTTGGAGCGGCCGATGATGCTGACATTCAAGTCGGCAGCGAGCTTGTTCGCAGCCGTGTGCCAATGCTCGTCCAGCGGGCGGTGATAACACAGGGTGATCATCGCGTCGCCGGCCAAGGTGGTGAGGAACTCCACCTGGAACAGCTTGTGGCTCAGGGCGGCGCTGGCCTGCCAGGCAGCCTTGAGTTGCGGCATCAACAGGTTGATGCGTTGGCTGGCGATGGGGAATTCTTCGATCAGGATCGGCGTGCGTTTGTCGTCCTGGGAAAACATCGCGTAGTGGCGTTCACCGCCTTCGCGCCACAGGCGGAACTCCGCCCGCAGGCGGAAGTTCTGCAACGGCGAATCGAAGACCTGCGGCTCGGGCGCATCGAAGGGTGCCAGCAGGTCACGCAGGCGCGTGACCTTGTCTTGCAGTTGAGCGGTGTAGCTTGTGGCGTCAAAAGTCATGCGTTGAACCAGCCCAGCTTGATCACAAACAGAATCGACAGGATCACCAGTGCCGGGTTCAGCTCACGGTAGCGGCCCGAAAGCAGCTTGATGGCGGTCCAGGCGATGAAACCGAAGGCAATGCCGTTGGCGATGGAGTAAGTGAAGGGCATCGCCAGGGCGGTGATCACCACCGGCGCTGCAACAGTAATGTCATCCCAGTCGATTTCGGCCAGGCCCGAGGTCATCAGCACGGCCACGAACAGCAGCGCCGGCGCGGTCGCGAAGGCTGGAACGCTGGCAGCCAATGGCGAGAAGAACAGCGCCAGCAGGAACAGGATCGCGACCACGACGGCGGTCAGGCCGGTGCGGCCACCGGCACTCACGCCCGCAGCGGATTCGATGTAGCTGGTGGTGGTCGAGGTGCCCAGCAGCGAACCGGCCATGGCCGCGGTGCTGTCGGCGATCAGCGCACGGCCCATTTTCGGCATGTGGCCGTCTTTGCCCATCAGGCCGGCGCGCTTGGCAACGCCGATCAGGGTGCCGGAGTTGTCGAACAGGTCCACGAACAGGAAAGCGAAAATCACGCTGACCAAGCCGATATCCAGTGCGCCTTTGATATCCAGCTGCAGGAAGGTGGGGGCCAGGGACGGTGGCATCGACGTCACGCCGCCGAACGGGGTGAAACCCATGGCGATGGACACAATAGTCACCGCGAGGATGCCGATCAGTACGGCGCCGCGCACGGCCAGGGCTTCCAGCGCCACGATCAGCGCGAAACCGAGGGTGGCGAGGATCGGTGCCGGTTGTTTCAGGTCGCCCAGGCCCACCATGGTAGCCGGGTTGCTGACGACGATGCCGGCGTTGTGCAGGGCGATCAGCGCCAGGAACAGGCCGATACCGGCTGCAATCGCCGAGCGCAGGGGCAGCGGGATGCTGTTGATGATCCACTCACGGATGCGGAAGATCGACAGCAGGAAGAACAACACCGCCGAAATGAATACCGCGCCCAGCGCCACTTGCCAGGTGTGGCCCATGTGCAGGACCACGGTGTAGGTAAAGAAGGCATTGAGGCCCATGCCCGGCGCCAGTGCGATCGGGTAGTTGGCGATCAGGCCCATCACGGTCGAACCGATGGCGGCGGCCAGGCAGGTTGCGACAAACACCGCGCCCTTATCCATGCCGGTTTCGCCGAGGATGCTCGGGTTCACGAACAGGATGTAGGCCATGGCCAAAAAGGTGGTGATACCCGCGAGAATCTCGGTGCGCACGTTGGTGTTGTGTGCTTTGAGTTGAAACAGCTTTTCCAGCATGCCGGCTCCCTGTGACGCTATTTTGCGTCGTTATTTGTTGACCTCTAAGTCAAAGCACAAACTGCGCCAAGCGCGTGTGGTTTCAGAGAGGATCGGAAAAAGCGGCGCATCATACCAGCAGCCGGAGGCCAATGGCGTATGGGCTTGGTTTTGATGGTCCATGGGCTTGAGGCATACTGCGCCGACGTTTAATACAGGGTCGTTAACAGCATGAAAAAAGCCAACGCCAGCAGTCTAGCTCTGTTCGCCGTTATCGGCCTTGGGCTGGTGGCACCGGCTTGGGGCGCGACTGCACCGGCCTTGAGCGAGGTGCGGGTGTTCAAGGTCGAGTCTGCCGGTTGCGCTGAAACGATCCCGGAGCGGGCGAGCAGCACACAGATGTGCACGCACCGTGGGCCCACCAAGGTTTCAGTGATGGAAGTCGGCCTGGGCAAAAGCCCGATGGGCCGTTTCGATGGTGCAGAATTGAACGGGCAACGCACGCCGGTATGCCAGGTGGGCAATATCAGCCAGACCTGTAATGGTGCGGGCACGGTGATGGGCTACATCTATGTATTCGACGTGAATGTCGAAGCGCCCGGCTGGTTCGAATACAGCAATTCCTCGATCAATGGCGCGCAAACCCCGCTGAAGACCCTGCTCAACATCCGCTGATCAATCTCCTTGAACGCTCGATACCCCGGGAAGTCGTACCCCTGAGACGGCGATTTCCCTGAACGCCGCGGATGTACACCAACCCGTGAGGTGTTTATGAGCGCAATTCCCAATGGTGCGGCGGCCCCACCGTTCGCCACCCACTCCATACGCCTGAGCCTCAATGGCCAGGACCGCCAGCTGGACGTGTTGCCCTGGACCACCTTGCTGGATCTGCTGCGCGAGCAACTTGACCTGGTCGGCAGTAAAAAAGGCTGCGACCACGGCCAATGCGGCGCCTGCACGGTGTTGCGCGACGGTAAACGCGTGAACGCCTGCCTGACCCTGGCGGTGATGTGCGACGGCGCGGAGCTGACCACTGTAGAAGGCCTGGCCGACGGCGACGTGTTGCACCCGATGCAGCAGGCCTTTATCAAGCATGACGCTTTCCAGTGCGGCTACTGCACCCCCGGCCAGATTTGCTCGGCTGTTGGCCTGGCCAATGAGGGCCGTGCCCACGATACGGCGCAAATTCAGGAACTGATGAGCGGCAACCTGTGCCGCTGCGGCGCCTACAGCAACATCCGCGATGCCATAGAAGAAGCCTTGCCCGCCTGCCGCGCAAAGGGAGGTGAGCAATGAACCCCTTCCAGTACAGCAAGCCGGCCGATGTGCACGAGGCGGTGCACCTGAGCAGTGCGGCGTCGCGCTTCATTGCCGGTGGCACCAACCTGCTCGACCTGATGAAAGAAAACATCAGCCGCCCCGAACACCTGATCGATATCACCGGCCTGCCGCTGCAAGGCGTTGAAGAGACCGCTGAGGGCGGCCTGATGATCGGTGCCTTGGTGAGCAATGCCGACCTGGCCTGGCACCCGCTGATCGAACAGCGTTACCCGTTGCTGTCCCAGGCCATCCTCGCCGGTGCTTCACCGCAATTGCGCAATATGGCCAGCACCGGTGGCAACCTGCTGCAGCGCACCCGTTGCTATTACTTTTATGACGCCAGCGTGCCCTGCAACAAGCGCGAACCGGGCAGTGGTTGCCCGGCGCGCACCGGCTTGAACCGCATCCATGCGATTCTCGGCGCCAGCGAGCACTGTGTGGCCACGCACCCCTCGGACATGTGTGTGGCCCTGGCGGCACTGGCGGCGCGGGTTCACGTGGAAGGGCGCGGCGGGGCGCGGGTCATTGAATTTGCTGACTTCCATCGGCTGCCCGGCGATACGCCGCAGCGCGATAACTTGCTGGCCGATGATGAGCTGATTACCGCCATCGAGCTGCCAGCCGACCATCTGGCCAACCACAGCCACTACCTGAAAATTCGCGACCGTGCGTCTTACGCATTCGCCTTGGTGTCCGTCGCCGCTGCCCTGGAACTGGACGGTGAGACCATCGTCGATGCCCGCCTGGCCCTTGGCGGCGTGGCCCACAAACCGTGGCGCGACCGCGCAGTGGAAGTCACGCTGATCGGCCAGACCGTCAGCCGCGAAACCTTCAGCAACGCCGCCGACGCTTTGCTGCAAGACGCCGAGCCGTTGGAGCACAACGCCTTCAAGGTCAAGCTGGCGCGCCGCGCAATTATTCGCGCCCTCAGCGACGCTGCCATCGCAGGAGAACGGTCATGACGGCTATCGGTAAACCCATGGATCGCGTTGACGGTCTGCTCAAGGTCACAGGTCAAGCGCGGTATGCCGGTGAGTTTCCCGACCAGGGCTTGCTGCATGCCAGCGTGGTCTCCAGCACCATCGCCAAAGGCCGGGTCGTCAGGATCGATGCCTCCAAAGCCCTGGCGCTGCCGGGCGTGGTCATGGTGCTCGATCACCTCAACCGGCCGAAACTCGCCAGCTACGATGACGCGTTCGCCGACGCCGACGCGGCGGACGGCTCGCCGTTTCGGCCTTTGTATAACGACCGTGTGCTCTACAGCGGCCAGCCATTGGCGTTGGTGATCGCAGACAACCTGGAGCTGGCGCGGCACGCCGGTTCGCTGGTGCAGATCGAGTACGCAAGCGAAGCCTTTGAAACCGACTTGCTGGCCATGCAGGAACAGGCGCACCCATCACCGCAAACGCCGCCCGCGCCACGCGGTAACTTCCAGGCTGAATGGGCCGCTGCTGCCGTCAACCTCGATGTGCACTACAGCACGCCCATCGAACACCACAACCCGATGGAGCCCCATGCCAGCACCGTGCTGTATCAGCCGGACGGCACCCTGCATATCCACGACAAGACCCAAGGCCCGCAGAACTGCCAGGCGTATGTGCAAAAAATCTTTGGTCTGGATAAAAGCCAGGTGCGCATCTTCGCTGCGTTCGTCGGTGGCGCCTTCGGTTCGGGCCTGCGCCCGCAATACCAGTTGCCGCTGGCGGTGATGGCGGCATTGGCGCTCAAGCGCTCGGTGCGTGTCACGCTCACCCGGCAACAGATGTTCACGTTCGGCTACCGGCCGCGCACTTTGCAGCGCTTGCAGATGGGCGCCGCTGCCAATGGCCGCCTGCTGGCGTTGGGGCATACCGCGATTGGCCAGACTTCCCGTTTCGAAGACTTCAGTGAACACGTAGTGGAGTGGAGCGGCATGCTCTACCACTGCGACAACGTGCAGCTGACTTACAAACTGGTGCCTCTGGACGTATTTACCCCGCTGGACATGCGGGCGCCGGGGGCTGCGCTGGGCGTGATCGGCCTGGAGTGCGCCATGGATGAACTGGCCTGCGCCTTGGGCATCGACCCGGTGCAACTGCGGCTGATCAACTATGCCGAACGTAACCAGAACGAGGACAAACCCTGGTCGAGCAAAGCCTTGCGCGAGTGCTACAGCGAAGGCGCCGAGCGCTTCGGCTGGGCCCAGCGCAACCCGGAACCGCGCAGCATGCGCGACGGCAACCAGTTGATCGGCTGGGGCATGGCCGGTGGTGTGTGGGAAGCCTTGCAGATGAAGGCCAGCGCCAAGGCGCGGATCGATGCGAAGGGCCAATTGACGGTGAGCAGCGCCACCACTGATATCGGCACCGGCACTTATACGGTCATGACCCAGATTGCCGCCCAGGCCAGCGGTGTGGCGATGGCGGATATCCGCTTTTTGCTGGGGGATTCGTCATTGCCCACCGCGCCGTTGCAGGGCGGCTCGTTTACCGTGTCGTCCGTCGGCACCGCCGTGCAGCAAGCGTGCGAAGCGTTGACTGGCAAACTGCTGACCATTGCCCGGCAGACTTACCCGGTCTTCAAGGATGCAGAAACCGTGCGCTTTGAAGACGGCCAGTTGCACACCGGGGACGTGAGTGTGTCGTTGGCACAATTGGTCAAGGACAGTGGTGAAGAGGCATTGGAAGTGCAGGTCGACAGCGAGCCGGACAAAAAGCGTCAAGGCTATGCGAGCGCTACTCACTCGGCGGTGTTTGTCGAAGTTCAGGTAGACGAAGACCTTGGCACGATCAAGGTGCGGCGGGTGGTCAGCGCCATTGCCGCCGGGCGCGTGGTCAACCCGAAGATGGCGCGCAGCCAGATCCTGGGCGGTGTGGTGTGGGGCATTGGTATGGCGCTGCACGAAGAAACCCAGACCGACCACCAACTGGGGCGCAATATGAACCACAGCCTGGCCGAGTATCACATCCCGGTAAATGCCGATATCGGCGACATTGATGTGATTTTTGTCGAAGAGCACGACGAGATCGTCAATGCGCTCGGTTCCAAGGGCGTGGGTGAGATCGGCATTGTCGGGGTCGCGGCGGCGGTCGCGAATGCGATTTATCACGCCACCGGGAAGCGGGTACGGGACTTTCCCATCACCCTGGACAAGGTGCTTTAGCGCAAACCTTCAAACCACCGAAGATCAAAATGTGGGAGCGGGCTTGCTCGCGAATGCGGTGCATCAGTCAATACATTAGGTGACTGACACTTCGCATTCGCGAGCAAGCCCGCTCCCACCTTTACTGCATTCCAGCATCAAATCAGGTGGGGGGACTTAGACTTTGGCCTCTTCCACCGGCACATGCATGCGGTCGCGGTTGGCCAGGGACGGGAACAGCTTGATCCACACGCCCGTCACCAGCAGCGTACCGATCCCGCCCATGACCACGGCGGGCACGGTGCCGAACCAATGGGCGGTGATGCCGGACTCGAACTCGCCCAACTGATTCGAAGCGCCGATAAACAGCCCGTTGACCGCACTGACGCGCCCGCGCATTTCATCAGGGGTTTCCAGCTGCACAAAGGAGGCGCGGATCACCATACTGATCATGTCCGCCGCGCCGAGCACCACCAGCACGGCCAGGGAAAACCAGAACGAAGTCGACAGCCCGAACGCGATGGTTGCTACGCCGAACACACCCACAGCGGTAAACATTACGCGACCGACCTGGCGGTCCACCGAGAACCGCGCCAGCCACAGCGACATCAACAACGCGCCCACCGCCGGTGCCGAACGCAGCAGGCCCAGGCCCCAGGCGCCGGTCAGCAGGATGTCTTTGGCGAACACCGGCAGCAACGCCGTGGCGCCGCCCAGCAGCACGGCGAACAAGTCGAGGGAGATGGCACCGAGGATGTCCGGGCGGCTGCGGATAAAGCGAACCCCGGCCAACAGCGAGTCCAGGGTGGCCTTGGCTTTGTTCAGTGGGGTCTGGCGGGCGGGCAGGTTGAGGGTCAGCACGCAGGCAATCAGGTACAGCGCCACCGTTGGGCCATACACCCACACGCTGCCGAATGCGTACAGCAAACCGCCGAGCGCCGGCGCGACGATGGTTGCCAGTTGTTGCGCCGATTGTGAGGAGGCCACGGCTCGCGGAAACAGTGCGCTGGGCACGATGCTCGGCAGCAGCGCCTGGGTAGTGGGCATTTCAAACGAGCGTGCGGCGCCGAGCAGAAAGGCCAGGATAAAGATCATTTCGCGGGTGACGTTGCCGGTCAGGCCGCCGATGGCCAGCGACAACGCAATCAGCGCCTGCACGGTTTGGCAGATGGCGGCGACCTTGCGCCGTTCATAGCGATCGGCCACGTGCCCGGTATGCAACATGAACAGTACGCGCGGTATGAATTCCACCAGGCCGACCAAACCCAGGTCCAGCACGTTGCCGGTCAATTGGTAGAGGTTCCAGCCGATGGCCACGGTGAGCATCTGGAAGCCGCTGGCGGTGAAGATCCGTGCCAGCCAGAACGCGATGAAAGGGCGGTGGTGACGCAACAGCAACGCAGGTTCACTAGGCATCGGGAATACAGGTTCGGAGCGGAGGGAGCACCGAGGTTAGCATCAAGCTGTAACAAATAGTTGCAAGGGTTTGCTGGGCGCCGGGCTGAGACAAGCTGTCACGCGGCAAAAGACCACGCCTTCCTACAGCCAAAATGGGACTACTCTTTCAGCAATGCTTGATCCAGATCAAAACCGGCCCCGGGATTGTTCTGGCGGCCGAAAGGCCAGAATCCCTGCGTGATGGGTAAAAAAAGAAACGAATTGAAATTCGCCACACTCCATATCCGTGGGGGCAGTGGGTGCAGGCTCCCAGCCAGCAGCCGGTATTACCTGACAGAGGAAAACTTATGTTCGGTTTGGAGGCGCTAGATCTCGCCCGAATTCAATTCGCGTTCACCATCTCGTTCCACATCCTGTTCCCGGCGATCACCATCGGCCTGGCCAGTTACCTTGCGGTGCTCGAGGGCTTGTGGCTCAAGACTCACAACGACACCTACCGTGACCTCTACCATTTCTGGTCGAAGATCTTTGCCGTCAACTTCGGCATGGGTGTGGTCTCCGGGCTGGTCATGGCCTACCAGTTCGGCACCAACTGGAGCCGCTTCTCGGACTTCGCCGGCGCCGTTACCGGGCCGTTGCTGACCTATGAAGTGCTGACAGCCTTCTTCCTCGAGGCCGGTTTCCTCGGTGTGATGCTGTTCGGCTGGAACAAGGTCGGGCGCAAACTGCACTTCTTTGCCACGGTGATGGTGGCCGTCGGTACGTTGATCTCTACCTTCTGGATCCTGTCGTCCAACAGTTGGATGCAGACACCCCAGGGCTTCGAAATCGTGGACGGCCGCGTGATACCGACCGATTGGTTCGCCGTCGTCTTCAACCCGTCATTCCCGTATCGCCTGGCGCACATGGCCACGGCAGCGTTTGTGGCCACGGCGTTCTTCGTCGGTTCCTCGGCGGCCTGGCACTTGCTGCGCGGCAAGGACAACCCGGCGATCCGCACCATGTTGTCGATGGCGATGTGGATGGCTTTGATCGTCGCGCCTATCCAGGCGGTGATTGGCGACTTCCATGGCCTGAACACGCTGAAGCATCAGCCGGCGAAAATCGCCGCGATTGAAGGTCACTGGGAAAATATCGGCAACGAGCCGACGCCGCTGATCCTGTTCGGCTGGCCCGACATGAAAGCCGAGAAGACCAAATACGCCGTCGAAATCCCGTACCTGGGCAGCCTGATCCTGACCCACTCCCTGGACAAGCAAGTGCCGGCGCTCAAGGATTTCCCGCCGCAAGACCGTCCCAACTCGACCATCGTGTTCTGGTCGTTCCGGGTCATGGTCGGCCTGGGTTTCCTGATGATCTTCACCGGTTTGTTCAGCCTGTGGCTGCGCCGGGGCGACAAGATGTATACCTCCAGGCCGTTCCTGTACCTGGCGTTGTGGATGGGCCCGTCCGGCCTGATCGCGATTCTCGCCGGCTGGTTCACCACCGAAATCGGTCGTCAGCCCTGGGTGGTCTATGGGTTGATGCGCACGGCGGATGCATCCTCCGGGCATAGCCTGGCGCAGATGACCATTACCCTGGTGTTGTTCGTGGTGGTGTACTTCGCGCTGTTCGGCGCCGGGTTGGGCTACATGATGCGTCTGGTGCGCAAAGGGCCTCAGACGCACGAAGGCTCCGAGCCAACCCATGGTGGCCCTGGGCAGAAACGCACACCGGCCCGTCCGTTGTCTGCGGCCGATGATGGCAGCGATGACGACCACACTCACATCCAGCACAAGGGGAATTGAGATGGGTATTGATCTTCCGCTGATCTGGGCCGTGATCATCATCTTCGGCATCATGATGTACGTGGTCATGGACGGTTTCGACCTGGGTATCGGCATTCTCTTCCCGTTTATCCCGGGCAAAGTCGACCGTGACGTGATGATGAACACCGTCGCCCCGGTTTGGGACGGCAACGAAACCTGGCTGGTCCTGGGGGGCGCGGCGTTGTTCGGCGCGTTCCCGCTGGCCTATTCGGTGGTGTTGTCGGCGTTGTACCTGCCGCTGATCCTGATGCTGATCGGGCTGATCTTCCGGGGCGTGGCCTTCGAGTTCCGCTTCAAGGCCAAGGACCATAAGCGTCACCTGTGGGATAAGGCGTTCATCGGCGGCTCCATCGCGGCGACGTTCTTCCAGGGCGTGGCGCTGGGGGCATTTATCGACGGCATCCCGGTGGTGAATCGCCAGTTTGCCGGCGGCTCACTCGACTGGGCCACGCCGTTCACGATGTTCTGCGGCGTGGCCCTGGTGGTCGCGTATGCCTTGCTCGGTTGCACCTGGCTGATCATGAAGACTGAAGGCAAGTTGCAGGAGCAGATGCACAACCTGGCGCGGCCGTTGGCCTTTGTGGTGTTGGCGGTGATCGGTATCGTCAGCCTGTGGACGCCGCTGGCGCATCCGGAAATCGCCTCGCGCTGGTTCACCCTGCCGAACCTGTTCTGGTTCCTGCCGGTGCCGATCCTGGTGCTGGTGACCATGTACGGTTTGATCCGCGCAGTGGCGCGTAATGCGCACTACACGCCGTTCCTGCTGACACTGGTACTGATCTTCCTCGGCTACAGCGGCCTGGGGATCAGCCTGTGGCCGAACATCATTCCACCGTCTGTCTCGATCTGGGACGCCGCCGCGCCGCCGCAAAGCCAGGGCTTCATGCTGGTGGGCACGCTGTTCATCATCCCGTTTATCCTGGGTTACACCTTCTGGAGCTACTACGTGTTCCGCGGCAAGGTCACCCACGAAGACGGTTATCACTAGGAGGGTCGTAACATGCCCGGCAAACCTACGTTGCACGAGATCGAACAGGCCGAGAAACAGCCGTTGTGGCGGCGCCTGGGGTGGCTGGCGATGATCTGGACCGGCAGTGTGCTGGCCCTGTTCGTCGTGGCCAGCCTGATGCGTATGTTCATGAGCGCGGCCGGCCTGACGACTCACTGACATCCCGTTCCGGGCCTTGCGGCCCGGCTTTCAACCCCGCCTTTTGCGAGAAAGGCGGGGTTTTTTATTTGCGCGCTTTGAGAATCACGAACTTAGGCGTGGCGGCCACTTGCTCAACGCCACGGAATAAACGCGCCAACTTGCTGTGATAGCCCAAGTGGCGGTTACCCACGATGTAAAGCGCGCCACCGACCACCAGGGCCTCCCGCGCCTGCTGGAACATGCGCCAGGCAAGGAAGTCGCCGACCACCTGTTGCTGGTGGAACGGCGGGTTGCACAGCACCACGTCCAGGGACTGCGGTTCCTGGCCGGCGAGGCCATCAGCGGCGCGAACGATGACTTCTCGCGCCCCGAGTGCCGCCTGCCAATTCTCGAGCGCCGACTGCACGGCCATGTAGGATTCATCCACGAGCGTGTACTGCGCGTCGGGGTTTTGCAGTGCACTGGCAATCGCCAGCACGCCGTTACCGCAGCCCAGGTCGGCGACGCGAGCGCTGCCCAGGTTTTTCGGCAGGTGCGGGAGGAAGGCGCGGGTGCCGATGTCCAGGCCTTCACGGCAGAACACGTTGGCGTGGTTACGCAACTCGATGGCCGGTGCGTCCAAGGCGTAGCGGGTGGGGTAGGGCGAGGCGGCAACCGGTCGATCTTCGACCGTGGCAATCAGCAGCCGGGCTTTTTTGACCGCAAGCGAGGCGTGCATGGGCCCGATATAGCGCTCAAGCAGCTCGCCTGCAGCCCGTGGCAGGTGCTTGATCATAGCGCCCGCGATCACCTCGGCGCCCGGCGCCAACTGCCCTTGCAGGCGAATCAGTTGCTCTTCCAGCAAGGCCAGGGTCTTCGGCACGCGGATCAGTACGCGGTCGAACGGCCCGGTCGGCACCTGGCTGGCGGGCACGAATGGTACTGCATCAAACGCCTTGCCATTGCGCACCAGGTTTTTCTCCAGGCCCTGGGCTGCCAGATACGAGTCGCCGCTGGACGTCACCTGAACCTTGCCTTCCAGGCTGGCCGCCACGGCACCGAAGCTGTCATTGAGCACCAGTACGCGGGTTGCGGCGCCATGCGGCTGTTCGGCCAGGTAGTTGAGCAGGTACTCGTCGGCGGCATCGAAAGCCTGCAGCGGGTCATTGTGTTGCTCTGGCTGGCGGATCAGATCGAGCTGGGCGAAGGGGCTGTCAAGCAGGGGCATGGCGGGGGAGGCTCTGGGTCAACGATGGGCGGCGGCGGGTGCGGGCAACCGGCGCAACTATCCGTGTGAACGGCAACTGAGTGAACGGCGAGGCGGCACCGAGGCGCGGCTTCAACACTCAGAATAGGCCGTAAATGTTACTTTTTTTTCGGTGGGATTACATGCGGTGTTTGTACGCCGGTTAAAACAGGCCCGCTTTGGAGGCACAGAGCACGGCGGCGATCTTGTTATTGACGCCCAATTTTTTGAGGCAACTGCTGATATGAAAGCCCACGGTACGTTCTGACAGACACAGGATCGTGGCAATGTCCGACGCCGTCTTGCCCATGGCTGACCATTTGAGGATTTCCGTTTCCCGTGGGGTCAATTTGCAAGGCGGCGTAATACTCGGTTTATCGGCATGTTTTTGTGCCACCGCCGCGTGCAATACGTGGCAAAGCCACAGTGCCTGGCCGGCTTTCTCGTAAAGCTCTTGGGGACTGACTTCGCCGGTACTTCGGCCCAGGGTCAGCATGCTGAACACGCCCTGGAAGTCGTGTACTGCCTGAGTCCAACCAAAATGCACGCCAAACGATTGGGCCAACGACCATAAGTGTGGCGTGGTGCTGAACGTTTTTTCGTCCCACACGATAGGCATTACGCTACGTTTGCAGTGGGCTACTACTGGGTCTATATCAAAGAAGTTCGCTTGCTTGTAAACGCTGTTCCATTCATTTGGATAGTTGTTTAAGTGAAACTGTTTTGTTTGAAGGGTGGGTTGTAGGGAACTCATCGTAAATGAGCAATATTCAAAGCCGAGCTGATAGGTGTGATTCACGACCATCTCATAAACAGTGGTGATCTTATCCTCGCCTTCAAGTTTTGGGATCCTCGTGTTGCGCCAGTTGACCATCGGTAACTCTCCATACATGTTGTTATTGCCCGGGCACTTCCTGGCTCCCAATGAGGCACGGAAAGGAGTGTAGGATAAAGGCTACATGGAGAGGTGAAAAAAATGTCATGTGGCCTTCGTCTTTACACTTCATGAACTTGTACAGCAGTGAGTTTTTTGTGTAAGTTTTGTTGTTAGTAAGAAAATCTCATTGGTTTTAACAGGTTGCTGACGATATTGGATTGATATCAGTTAGATTGACTGTGTCATCTAATGGCGTATTGGAAGTTGGGAAATAGCTAAATGATTAGTTGGTAATTTAATGCCCGTCCTGCGCTTAAATGTCTTTGGAATGTAATAATTTTACGTTCCCCTCTGTCTGTAAGCATCCGGGTCAACGGTAATGCCAGTACAAACCAACGGTGTTTCCCTGTGCGACTTTGGGGGACACTAGGGGTACCTGTTGAACGGAGACCCCCATGACGGCCAGTGCTGAGAAATTTACCCGCCAGACGTTGCTCGACGTGCAATCGCTGACCCCTAGCCTGTTTACCCTGCGCACCACACGCGATCCGGGCTTTCGGTTTACTGCCGGCCAGTTTGTGCGCCTGGGGGTGAGCAAGGCGGATGGGAGTACCGTATGGCGTGCTTACTCCATCGTGTCGTCGCCGTTTGACGAGCACCTGGACTTCTTCTCTATTGTTGTTCCGGAGGGCGAGTTCACCAGTGAGTTGAGCCGGCTACAGGTGGGTGACACCTTGATGGTGGAGCGCCAGGCCACAGGCTTCCTGACCCTGAACCGCTTTGTGGACGGGCGCGACCTGTGGTTGTTGGGCACCGGTACCGGGGTGGCGCCGTTTCTGTCGATCCTGCAGGACTTCGAGGCCTGGGAGAAATTCGAGCGTATCGTTCTGGCGTACAGCGCGCGCGAGGCCAAAGAGCTTGCGTATCAGCACCTGATTGCAGCGTTGGGTGAGCGAGAGTACCTGGCCGAATACGCCCATAAACTCGTCTACATCCCCATCGTTACGCGTGAACAGCATCCCGGGGCGCTGAACGGGCGCATTACCACGCTGATCGAGAATGGCGAACTGGAACGCGCTGCTGGCGTCGCGCTGACCCCCGAATTCTCCCGCGTGCTGATTTGCGGCAACCCGCAGATGGTCGATGACACACGGCAACTGCTCAAACAACGCGACATGCAACTGAGCCTGAGCCGGCGCCCAGGGCAAGTGGCGGTGGAAAATTATTGGTAAAAAAAAGGCGCCTGCAATAGGCGCCTTTCTGGGTCCACCGATTTAAAGCGGCTTGTTGTTCTGAGCCTTGAGCAGATCACGGATCTCCGTCAGCAACTCTTCCTCTTTGCTCGGCGTTGCCGGCAGGGTCGGCGCCACGGCCTCTTCACGCTTGAGGCGGTTGATCGCTTTTACGCCCATGAAGATCGCAAACGCGATGATCACGAAGTCGATAATGCTTTGGATGAATTTGCCGTAAGCCAGTACCACGGCCGGAGCACTGCCTTGCGCCGCCTTGAGTTGCACGGCCAAGTCAGCGAAGTCCACGCCACCGATCAGCAGACCGATGGGCGGCATGACCACGTCGCCTACAAACGAGGAAACAATCTTGCCGAAGGCGGCGCCGATGATGATACCGACGGCCATATCGACCACATTACCTTTGACCGCGAAGGCCTTGAACTCACTGATCACGCCCATAGGTTATTCCTTGTTACAGATGAGAAGGGTGGAGGTCAGTGTAATTCAGTCGTAGGCGGCTTGCGCGACACAACCGTTAACACTGTCAATTTTTATCGACACATTAAAGCGCAAATAGTTTGCAAAGTGCCACCAATCGCGCGCGAAATACTCGCTGTTTCAGTGGGTTACCACACTTTTTTCTTAATCGTACCGGTGGTGTTTTTCTATTTATCTTCTGACTCGCAGGTCACTAGCCTCTGGCAAGCACAACTGAATGTGCACAAAAAAACCAGAGGACACCTCGATGAATACTCCAATGAGCCGCGGGCCGGTTTCAGCGCGATACGCGTTGGCACTGGTGACCGCCAGCCTGCTTTCCCTCTCTGTACAAGCCGCCAACCTGACCCGCGATAACGGCGCTGCCGTGGGTGACAACCAGAACTCCCAAACGGCCGGTGCCAATGGCCCCGTGCTGCTGCAGGACGTGCAGCTTATTCAAAAACTGCAGCGCTTCGACCGTGAACGCATCCCGGAACGTGTGGTGCACGCGCGTGGCACCGGCGCCCACGGTACATTCACCGCCACCGACAACCTCAGCGACCTGACCAAAGCCAAGGTCTTCGCCGCAGGTGAAGCGACGCCGGTATTCGTGCGCTTCTCGGCCGTGGTCCACGGCAACCACTCTCCAGAAACCCTGCGTGACCCGCGCGGCTTCGCCACCAAGTTCTACACCGCCGAAGGCAACTGGGACCTGGTAGGAAACAACTTCCCGACGTTTTTCATTCGTGACGCCATTAAATTCCCGGACATGGTGCACGCGTTCAAACCCGACCCACGCACTAACCTGGACGACGACTCCCGTCGTTTTGACTTCTTCTCCCATGTTCCCGAGTCCACCCGTACGCTGACCGAGCTGTACTCAGACTCCGGCACCCCGGCCAGTTATCGGGAAATGGACGGCAACGGCGTACATGCCTACAAGTTGATCAACGCCAAAGGCGAAGTGCACTACGTCAAGTTCCACTGGAAGAGCCTGCAAGGCATCAAGAACCTCGATCCCAAGCAAGTTACCGAGGTGCAAGGGCGTGACTACAGCCACATGACCAATGACTTGGTTACCCACATCAACAAGGGCGACTTCCCCAAGTGGGACCTGTATGTGCAAGTGCTTAAACCCGAGGACTTGGCCAAGTTTGATTTCGACCCGCTGGACGCCACCAAGATCTGGCCGAACGTGCCGGAGCGTAAAGTCGGGCAGATGGTGTTGAACCGCAACCCGGCGAATGTCTTCCAGGAAACCGAGCAAGTGGCCATGGCCCCGGCCAACCTGGTCCCGGGCATCGAACCGTCGGAAGACCGCTTGCTGCAAGGCCGGGTGTTCTCCTACGCCGACACCCAGATGTACCGCCTGGGGCCGAACGCCCTGCAACTGCCGATCAACGCACCCCGCGTCACCGTCAACAACGGTAACCAGGACGGCGCGATGAACTTCGGCAAAACCACCACCGGCGTGAACTACCAGCCAAGCCGGCTGTTACCACGCGAAGAGCCGCAAACCGCGCGCTACAGCCAGTCGGCGCTGTCGGGTAGCACCCAGCAGGCGAAGATCCAGCGTGAGCAGAACTTCAAGCAGGCCGGTGACTTGTACCGCACCTACAGCAAGAAAGAGCGTCAGGACCTGATCGAAAACTTCGGCGGCTCGCTGGCGACGACTGATGATGAGAGCAAGCACATCATCCTGTCGTTCCTCTATAAAGCTGACCCGGAGTACGGCACGGGTGTGACCAAGGTCGCCAAAGGTGACCTGGCTCGCGTTAAAGCGCTGGCAGAAAAACTGACTGACTGACGTTGGTTCCGGTCGACGCCCAGATCAGGGTGTCGACCCCCTGTTAGGAGAAAACCCATGCGAATCTCTCTCGGTTTACTGATGGCAATGCTCGCCTTCGTCGCCCATGCCGAGGCCCCCGACCCGGTCGCGCTCAAGGCGCAGTTACAGGACTACTACTTCGACGCCGCCCGCCGTGGCGATGTCGATATGCTCAACACCTTCATCGAATCCGGCTACAGCCTCAATACCCAGGACGACAAGGGTTACACCGCGCTGATCCTTGCCGCCTACCACGGCCAGGGGTCTTTCGTGGAGCGCCTGCTCAACGCCGGCGCCGACGCCTGCGTGCAGGACAAACGCGGCAATACGGCGTTGATGGGGGCAATCTTCAAAGGCGAGTTGAAAATCGCCCAACGGCTGCTGGCCACCGACTGCAACCCCGACCAGCGCAACGGCGCCGGGCAGACCGCCGCCATGTACGCCGGGCTGTTCAAGCGCATCGAGCTGATGGATGAATTAAAAGCCAAGGGCGCCGACCTCAACGCCGAGGACCCGATCGGCAACAGTGCTTCACGATTAGCCAGTGGTGAAATCCGGACCCCGGCGCCGCGCTGAGCTATCATCGCGGTTTTTCGGTTGGAGGTTCTCAAATGGCAAAGGCCAAGCGCATGTACGGCTGCACGGAGTGCGGCGCGACCTTTCCCAAGTGGGCCGGCCAATGCACCGAGTGTGGCGCGTGGAACACCCTGACTGAAACCATGATCGAAAGCGGCGGCGCTGCGGCCCCTACCGGCCGAGCCGGCTGGACCGGGCAGCAGGCGCAGATCAAGACCTTGGCCGAAGTCAGTGTTGAAGAGATCCCGCGTTTCTCCACGGCTTCCGGTGAGCTGGACCGCGTGCTCGGCGGTGGCCTGGTGGACGGTTCGGTGGTGCTGATCGGTGGCGACCCCGGCATCGGTAAATCAACCATCCTGTTGCAAACCCTGTGCAGCATCGCCAGTCGCATGCCGGCGCTGTATGTCACCGGCGAAGAATCCCAGCAGCAAGTGGCCATGCGCGCCCGTCGCCTGGGCCTGCCCCAGGATCAACTGCGGGTAATGACCGAAACCTGCATCGAAAGCATCATCGCCACGGCCCGCATCGAAAAGCCCAAGGTCATGGTGATCGACTCGATCCAGACGATTTTCACCGAGCAGTTGCAGTCGGCACCGGGCGGCGTATCCCAGGTGCGTGAAAGCGCGGCGTTGCTGGTGCGGTATGCCAAGCAGAGCGGTACGGCGATCTTCCTGGTCGGCCATGTGACCAAAGAAGGCGCGCTGGCCGGGCCACGGGTGCTTGAGCATATGGTCGACACGGTGCTGTATTTCGAAGGCGAATCCGATGGCCGCTTGCGATTGCTGCGGGCGGTGAAGAACCGCTTTGGTGCAGTCAATGAGTTGGGCGTGTTCGCCATGACCGACCGAGGATTGAAAGAAGTCTCTAACCCGTCGGCCATTTTTCTCACACGTGCCCAGGAAGAAGTTCCGGGAAGTGTGGTGATGGCGACGTGGGAAGGCACTCGGCCAATGCTGGTGGAAGTGCAGGCGCTGGTGGATGACAGCCACCTGGCCAACCCGCGCCGGGTCACGCTGGGTCTGGATCAGAACCGCCTGGCGATGTTGCTCGCTGTGCTACACCGTCACGGCGGCATTCCCACCCATGACCAGGACGTATTCCTCAACGTGGTTGGCGGGGTCAAGGTGCTGGAAACCGCCTCCGACCTGGCCTTGATGGCGGCGGTGATGTCCAGCCTGCGCAATCGGCCGCTGCCCCATGACTTGTTGGTGTTCGGTGAAGTCGGCCTGTCGGGCGAGGTGCGCCCGGTGCCGAGTGGCCAGGAACGCTTGAAAGAAGCGGCCAAGCACGGTTTCAAGCGCGCAATTGTGCCCAAGGGCAATGCGCCGAAAGAATCGCCGCCGGGCTTGCAGGTTATTGCGGTCACGCGCCTGGAGCAGGCGTTGGATGCACTTTTCGAATAAACGTGGAGCAATCAGGGATGAGCGCAATGCAACAGACCCATCGTTGGGGGGTATGTGCCCTGTTCGTGGCCTTGCTCGGGTTACCGGGCATTGCCTTGGCTGAGTCGGCCACACTGCCGGCCGGTTACCGCCTGGCCCAGAAGTTGGCGACGGAAGACGGCAGCGTGTTGCAGGTGCTGGAAGACCAGCGCATCAGCGCGCAGTTGCACAAGGACAGTTGGGGCAATGGCCTGGATGAGGACTCGTTTGACGAGCCCGGCGATCTGGTGGAGAACCCGTTGCTCAACGCTCAGGTACGCTTACTGTCGGCGTCCGGCACGATGCTGGCGCACGACGATCTTGGCTATCCCTTGGCCAAGGTCCAGAAGGCTCCGCTCAAAGGCCTGCCGGAACCGGTGTACTTTTTGATCATCGACCAGACGGCACCGATGGGCAGTTACAGCGGCCCGGCGACTCAACTGCTGCTGCCTTCCAAACAGCAACTCAAGCCGATGAGCTATAAGGGCGGCGACGGTAAGGTCGAGCCTCTGACGCTGGCCCAGACCGGCAAAGCCGCGTGGCAGATTGCTACGCCGGCCAGCGGTGGCGCGGATGAGCTACTGCAAGTGTCGTCCTTTATGGACGGTGACGGCGACGACGATTTCGCGACCCGCTATACGACCTATCGTTTTGTCGACGGGCAATGGCAGGCTGAGTCGAGTCAGAAGGCGGGCTACTGGGACGCAGAAAACGAATTCCCTGCGCGCACGGCGTTTCCCTGAATCGTCACACCTGCAGCAGCGCGCCGAGTTCCCGCTCAAGTTCTTCCTGATCGCCGAGGTTAAGTTCGATCAACCGCCGCAAATGGCTGATCGACTCCAAGTCGATGTGCTCGCACACAAACCCCAACTGGCCATCGTCGTCATGGGTCAGCCTGGCCTGCATCTTTATATGCGCCTGTGGGTCCAGGCGAATATCCACGTCGAACAGTTCTGCGCGATTACCCTGCCAGTCTTCGGGCCGTTGCACCAACAAACCTTTCAGCGACAAATCCACCAGTTGCACCGGCCAATTCCAGCCGTTTTGTGCAAGGGTCGTCCGCGCATCGAAGGCGATACGCCGGAAACGGCGTCGATCTGAGGGCTGCTCGCTCATGGTCAATTCCTCTGTGGGTAGAAAGATTGTAGCCCTGCGCCACCCTCGGGCTTTTATTTCTGATTTTTTTGCCGTTTTTTTCCTTGGCAAGGCTCTAGACCAATGTAGGGGGCTGGTCTTTGAGGCCAGTAGCGCTAAACTCGGGCTGGCTGTCCTTTCTGTCCACCCTGGCTGGAATATAAAAATGAAAAATAATAATAGCCTGCTACGCCACCTACCCTGGCTGCTGCTGGCAATCGTAGGAGCGTGCGCCCTGGGCGTAGTGGCCTTGCGCCGCGGCGAGGCGATCAACGCCTTGTGGATTGTGGTCGCTGCAGTGGCCATCTATCTGGTTGCGTACCGTTACTACAGTCTGTTCATCGCTAACAATGTGATGCAACTTGATCCACTGCGGGCCACCCCGGCAGTGCTCAATAATGATGGTCTGGACTACGTGCCGACCAACAAACACATCCTATTCGGTCACCACTTTGCGGCGATTGCCGGTGCAGGCCCGTTGGTCGGCCCGGTACTGGCGGCGCAAATGGGCTACCTGCCAGGCACCCTGTGGCTGATTGCCGGGGTGGTGCTGGCCGGTGCGGTGCAAGACTTCATGGTCCTGTTCCTGTCCACCCGTCGCAACGGCCGTTCCCTGGGGGACATGGTTCGCGAAGAGATGGGCCGCATTCCCGGGACCATCGCGCTGTTTGGCTGTTTCCTGATCATGATCATCATCCTCGCGGTGCTGGCGCTGATCGTGGTCAAGGCCCTGGCCGAGAGCCCTTGGGGCATCTTCACGGTGATGGCAACTATCCCGATCGCGATGTTCATGGGCGTGTATATGCGCTACATCCGCCCGGGCCGCATTGGTGAGATCTCGGTGATCGGCGTGCTGTTGCTGCTGGGTTCGATCTGGCTGGGCGGGCAGATTGCCGCTGACCCGGTCTGGGCCAAGGCCTTCTCCTTCACCGGCATCCAGATCACCTGGATGCTGATCTGCTACGGTTTCGTCGCGGCGGTACTGCCGGTGTGGCTGATCCTGGCACCACGGGACTACCTCTCCACCTTCCTCAAAATCGGCACCATCATCGCCCTGGCGATCGGCATCCTGGTCACCATGCCCGTGCTGAAAATGCCGGCACTGACCCAATTCATCGACGGCACCGGCCCGGTGTGGAAGGGCGGCCTGTTCCCGTTCCTGTTCATCACCATTGCCTGTGGCGCGGTCTCGGGTTTCCATGCGCTGATTTCCTCGGGCACCACGCCCAAGCTGCTGGATAACGAAGTCAACGCCCGTTACATCGGCTACGGCGCGATGCTGATGGAGTCGTTCGTTGCCATCATGGCCATGGTTGCTGCTTCGGTGATCGAGCCGGGCGTGTACTTCGCCATGAACAGCCCGGCTGCCGTGGTCGGTGCGGATGTGGTGACTGTGGCACAAACCGTCAGCAGCTGGGGCTTTGCGATTACCCCGGAAGCCTTGACGGCGGTGGCGCATGACATCGGCGAAACCACCATCCTGGCGCGTGCCGGCGGTGCGCCGACGCTTGCGGTGGGTATCGCGCAGATCCTGCACAGTGTGCTGCCGGGTGAAAACACCATGGCATTCTGGTACCACTTTGCGATCCTGTTCGAAGCCTTGTTCATCCTGACGGCGGTGGATGCCGGTACACGTGCGGGTCGCTTCATGCTGCAAGACCTGCTCGGCTCCTTCGTGCCGTCCCTCAAGCGAACTGACTCCTGGCCGGCCAACCTGATTGCGACCGCCGGTTGCGTGGCGATGTGGGGGTACCTGCTGTACCAAGGCGTGATCGACCCGCTCGGTGGCATCAACACCTTGTGGCCGCTGTTCGGTATCTCCAACCAGATGCTGGCCGGTATCGCGCTGATGCTCGCCACCGTTGTGCTGATCAAAATGAAACGCCAACGCTACATCTGGGTGACCATGTTGCCGGCTGTCTGGCTGCTGATCTGCACCGTGACCGCAGGCTTCATCAAGCTGTTCGACGCTAACCCGGCGATCGGCTTCCTGTCGCTGGCCAAGAAGTACAGCGATGCCCTGGCCGGCGGCCAGATCCTCGCCCCGGCCAAGAACATCGACCAGATGCAGCACGTGATCTGGAACGCCTACACCAACGCAACGCTGACGGCGCTGTTCCTGTTCGTGGTGTTCAGCATCCTGTTCTATGCGCTCAAAGTCGGCGTCGCCGCTTGGGGCAACAAAGAGCGTACGGATAAAGAAGCCCCGTTCCAGGCCGTACCGGACGCGTAATCGAGGATTGCAACCATGTTCAATGACATCAGTCGCCTCGGTAAATACCTCGGTCAGGCCGCGCGCCTGATGGTCGGCATGCCCGACTACGATACGTACGTCGAGCATATGCAAACCAAGCACCCGGACAAACCGATGATGGACTACAAGGCGTTCTTTCGGGAACGCCAGGAAGCCCGTTACGGTGGCAAGGGTGGGCCTAAATGCTGCTAACCCGGTAAGTTGGGCTTGCAGTGATCCCATGTGGGAGCGGGCTTGTGTGGGAGCTGGCTTGCCTGCGATAGCATCAGCTCGGTCTGACGGGAGGACCGAGTTGTCTGCATCGCAGGCAAGCCAGCTCCCACATAGGTCTGCTCCCACATTTGTTTTGTGTTCCTTCAGTTATCAGGAGAACTGTCTTTGTCCTCTCCCATCCCCGTCACCATCCTCAGCGGCTTCCTCGGCGCCGGCAAAACCACCTTGCTGCGCCACCTGCTTAAAGCCGAGCACGGCCTTAAAATCGCCGTGATCGAAAACGAATTCAGTGACGCCGGTATCGACACCCAGCTGCTGGGCGCCGAACCGGTGCAAGTCATGACCCTGTCCAACGGCTGTGTGTGCTGCACCATCCACACCGACCTGACCAAAGCCCTGTACCTGCTGCTTGAACGCCTGGACAGCGGCGAGATTGCCTTCGACCGGCTGGTGATCGAGTGCACCGGCCTGGCGGACCCCGCGCCCGTGGCCCAGACCTTCTTTATCGATGAAGAACTGCGCGAGCGCTACATCCTCGACGGCATCATCACCCTGGTGGATGCGGCGCACGCCGAGCATCACCTGACCCAGACCATCGCCCAGGCCCAGATCGGTTTCGCCGACCGCTTGCTGGTGAGCAAGCGCGACCTGGTGGATGAGGCGACCTTCGACGCCCTCAGCCAACGCTTGACCCGTATCAACCGCCGAGCGCCGATTCGGGTGGTCGACCACGGCGCCATCGACCTGGCTGAGTTGCTTGATGTTCGCGGCTTCAACCTCAACGCCGGCATGAGCCTGCGCCCGGTCAGCGCTGCGCCGTCCATCGACCGCATCTCAAGCCTGGTGCTGCGCACCGACCAGCCGCTGGATATCGACCGCCTCAGCGCGTTCATGAACGAGTTGCTGGAAGACCACGGCAAGCAACTGCTGCGCTACAAGGGCGTGCTGAATATTGCCGGGGAAGACCGGCGCATGGTGTTCCAGGGCGTGCTCAAACTCTACGGTTTCGATTGGGATACCGAATGGGCCGAGGGAGAGCAGCGCGAAAGTGTGATTGTGTTTATTGCTGACGAATTGCCGGAAGACAAGATTCGCGAGGGCTTTGCCCGGGTCTATCAACCCTGACTTGAAATGCGATCAAAAAATGTGGGAGCGGGCTTGCTCGCGAATACGGTGTATCAGTTACAAATAAGCTGGCAGGTCCACCGCTTTCGCGAGCAAGCCCGCTCCCACATGTGACTGTATTGCAGGTTGAGCAAGCAGGGTTTTCAGGCATAAAAAAGCCCGGCGCAAGGCCGGGCTTTTCATTCAAGCAACTGCAATCAAGCGCCGTATACCGGCAGCTTTTTGCAGATGGCCTTGACCTTCTCACGGACCGCGTCGATCACGGCTTCGTTGTTCAGGTCAGCCAGGATGTCGCAGATCCAGCCGGCCAGTTCCTTGCACTCTGCTTCCTTGAAGCCACGAGTGGTCACAGCCGGGGTGCCGAAGCGCAGGCCGGAAGTGACGAACGGCGAACGTGGGTCGTTCGGCACGGAGTTTTTGTTCACGGTGATGAAGGCTTTGCCCAGGGCGGCGTCAGCGTCTTTACCGGAGATGTCCTGCTTGATCAGCGACAGCAGGAACAGGTGGTTTTCAGTACCGCCGGAGACAACGTCGTAGCCGCGTTCGATGAACACACCGGCCATGGCCTTGGCGTTTTTCACGACTTGCTGCTGGTAAGTCTTGAACTCAGGCTGCAGGGCTTCTTTGAAGCAGATCGCTTTAGCCGCGATCACGTGCTCCAGCGGGCCACCTTGGGCGCCTGGGAATACCGCGGAGTTCAGCTTCTTCTCGATCTCGGCGTTGGCGCGAGCCAGGATCAGGCCGCCACGTGGACCGCGCAGGGTCTTGTGCGTGGTGGTGGTCACGACGTCAGCGAAAGGCACCGGGTTCGGGTAGACGCCTGCGGCGACCAGACCGGCTACGTGAGCCATGTCGACGAACAGGTAAGCGCCGACTTTGTCAGCGATTTCGCGGAAACGCGGGAAGTCCAGGATCTGCGAGTAGGCAGAGAAACCAGCCACGATCATTTTTGGCTTGTGTTCAACTGCCAGACGCTCGACTTCGTCGTAGTCGATCAGGCCGTTGGCATCGATACCGTATTGAACGGCGTTGTACAGCTTGCCGGAGGAGGAAACGCTGGCGCCGTGGGTCAGGTGACCACCGTGGGCCAGGCTCATGCCCAGGATGGTGTCGCCGCCTTGCAGCAGGGCCAGGTACACGGCGCTGTTGGCTTGGGAGCCGGCGTGTGGCTGGACGTTGGCGTAATCGGCGCCGAACAGTTCCTTGGCGCGATCGATGGCCAGTTGCTCAACCACGTCGACGTACTCGCAACCGCCGTAGTAGCGCTTGCCTGGGTAGCCTTCGGCGTACTTGTTGGTCAGAACCGAACCTTGAGCCTCCATAACCGCAGGGCTGGTGTAGTTTTCCGAAGCGATCAGCTCAATGTGCTCTTCCTGGCGCACGGCTTCTTGCTCCATGGCGGCAAAGAGATCGGCGTCGTACTTGGCAATAGTCAAATCACGGCTGAACATGGCGGTCCTCAAGGATCGGGGGCAGAAAAGGAGGGCATTCTAACCCAAGCGCTTATTAGAAGGGATATGAAACATAGTCATGGCGATGAAGCGCCAGCTTCAAGTTGCAAGCCACAAGCCTCAAGTAAAAGCAGTTCCGCTCGTTCTTGCTGCTTGTAGCTTGCAACTTGCCGCTGCTCTTATTCAGTCGAACATGAACAGCGCATCATTGCTGAACTGCGCTTCAAACCGATTCGCCGGCATCGGCCGCCCGAATAAGTAGCCCTGCACTTCATCGCAGCCATGCTCACGCAGGAAGTCCAACTGCTCATGGGTTTCCACGCCCTCGGCGATCACCGCCAGGTTCAGGCTGTGGGCCATGGCGATAATGGCACGGGCGATCTGCGCATCTTGCTCGCCAGAGGGCAGGCCGTCGACAAAGGTGCGGTCGATCTTCAGCACATCGATGGGGAATTGCTTGAGGTAGTTGAGCGACGAATAGCCGGTGCCGAAGTCGTCCACCGCAATGCTCAGGCCGAGGTTTTTCAGGCTGGCGAGGATCTGCATGGCTTCGTTGACTTCGCGCATCAGGATACTTTCGGTCAGCTCCAGCTCCAGGCACGCCGGGGGCAGGCCGGTGTCCTTGAGAATGGTGGCGATGCGTTCGCCCAGTTGGCCATCCGAGAATTGCCGCGCCGAGATGTTTACCGAGACTTTCGGCACGCGCACCTTGTTCTGGTGCCAGCTCTTGAGCTGGCGACACGCTTCGCTGATCACCCAGTCGCCCACGTCCACCACCAGCCCCAGCTCTTCCAGCACGGGAATGAAGTCCCCGGGCGGCACCAGGCCTCGGCGCGGGTGGCGCCAGCGCAGCAGGGCTTCGGCGCCGGTCAAACGTTTGCCGTCGCCGCTGAATTGCGGTTGGTAATACAGCACGAATTCGTTCTGTTCCAAGGCGTGGCGCAGGTCGCTTTCCAGCTCCAGGCGCTCCAGGGCACTGGCGTTCATATCAGCCTGGTAAAACTGGAAGTTGTTCTTGCCGCGCTCTTTGGCGTGATACATCGCGGTGTCGGCGTTTTTCATCAGTTGGCTCAGCTCGTTGCCGTCCTGCGGGCTCAAGGCGATGCCAATACTGGCGGTTACAAAGAACTCGCGGCCTTCCAGTACAAACGGCTTCACCAGGCTCGCCAGAATCTGCTCGGCCACCGAGATCGCGCGGTTCAGCGCCATCTCACGGCTGACTCGCGGTTGCAGGAGCAAGGTGAATTCGTCACCGCCCATGCGCGCCACGGTGTCGTCTTCGGCCACGCAGCCCAGCAGGCGGGTGGCCATCTCCTTGAGCATGCGGTCGCCGGCGGCGTGGCCGAGGGAATCGTTGATCGGCTTGAAGCGATCGAGGTCGAGGAACATCAGCACCACCCAGGACTTCTGTCGCTCAGCCGACTGCAGCGCCGTGTGCAGGCGGTCCTGGAACAGGGTGCGGTTGGGCAGGTGGGTCAAGGCGTCGTAATACGCCAGACGGTGGATGCGCTGTTCGCTGGCCTTGCGCTCGCTGATATCGCTGAAGAAACACACGTAGCTGGCCAGGTCACCTTCATCGTCAAATACGGCGGTAATGCCCACCCAGGCCGGGTAATGCTCGCCATTGCGTCGTTTGAGCCAGACTTCACCTTCCCAGGTGCTGTGCTGGTGCAGTTGCTTGAGCACGTAGCGCAGGTGAGCTTCCTGTTGCTCATCGACAGTGAGCATGTTTGGCAACTGGTCGAGCACGTCTGCCACGGCATAGCCGCTGACCCGGCTGAACGCCTCGTTGGCCTGCACGATATAGCCCGCAGGGTCAGTGATCAAAATGGCTGAGGTTGAGTGTTCAAATACCGTGGCCGCCATGCGCAGGTCTTTCTCTGCGCGGCGTTGCTGGCTGATATCGCGGCCCACACCGAGGATGCCTTCAAACGCGCCGTGCTCATCCCACACCAGCACCAGGCGCAACTCGATTGGCACTTTGCGCCCATCGGCGCGCAGGCAGTCGAACAGGAACAACTGGGTCTGTACTTCATCGCGCAGCTTGTTCAACGCGGCCACGTCGCCCAGCGCGCGGCTGACGTGTTCCACCAGGCTGTAAATGCCACTCAGTTGTTGGGGGTTGGCAATAATCGACTGCCAGCCGTTCTTGAATACCCAGTCCACGTCATAACCCAGTACGGCGCTGACTGACGGGCTGACGTAGTTGAGGGCCAGGTGGCTGTCGGTGGAGCAGATTACGTCGCTGATGCTTTCGGCCAGCATGCGGTAGCGTTGCTCGCTGTCGCGCAGGGATTCGCTGGCTTCGATCTGATCGGTAATGTCCTTGGCCACGCCGATGATCCGCGTGACCTGCGCAGATTTGTCACGGGCCAGGGCCTGCTCGCGGATATCGAAGCATCGCCATTGGTTATTGCGGTGACGAAAGCGCAGCTGACATTGCAATTGGGTGCTGTAGCCGACTTCACGTTGCCGCTGGCGCAAGTCGTGGTAATGCTCGGCGTCTTCGGGGTGCAGCAGGATTTCCCAGAAATACTCACCCATTTGCTGCAGTTCGACCTTGTTGTAGCCGAGGGTGTGGCCCAAGTGATGGTTGCTGAAAATCATGCGCTGGCTGATCACGTCCTGCACATACAGGTGATCGGGCACGGTACGCACCACGTCCGACCAGAAGCTTTCGCGCTCGACCAGCGACAGCTCGATCAACTTGCGGCTGGTGATGTCGCTGATGCTGAGGATCACCGCCTTGAAGTCGTCTTGCTGCTCCGGCAGGCGCATCACCAGCCACAGGTATTGGTCATTGCCGACGACGTCGTTGAGCTGGATTTCCAACTCCAGCTGTTTTTGCTGGGTCAGGACGGCCTCCAGCACCTGGTAACCGATGGCCGTGGCGTTGCGCGGGCAATCATCGATCAGCCGCTCCCACGCTTGCTCGCAAGAACTGACGTTCAGCAGGCGCACGGCCACCTGATTGACCTCGGTGACGCGCAACTCCTTGAGCAGTTGTTGGCGCTCTTCGGCGTTATTGCGCAACCAGGCCTGCAATTGTTCGCGGGTCTGCACTTTGGTCTTGTCGAAAAAAAACTTCAGGCCCGACAGGTCAAGTACGCACAGGGCCACGCCGGTGCCTTCGAAAATATCCTGATAACGTCTGCGGCCTTCATGCACCTGACGCTGACGGCGACGCATATTGAGCAACACAATCACCGGAATCAGCGAGAAGGCCAGGCCCAACAGGCATTTGCCGATAAACGCCGGCAGCAGTTGCTCCAACACGGCGCCGCGGTCGAACAGCCCGCGCAATTGCCAGTCACTTTTGCTCAGGGGCGTGACCAACACGCTTTTATTCAGCTCATCCGGCGTCAGCGCAGACGCCCACTGTGCCGGCATGCCGGAATCGCGGCTGACCACGCGGTGGTTCAAGCGGTTCTCGATGGCCCACATTGGGCGCTGGCCCTGGCCATCCTGGCGGGTGAGGTTGCTCAGATAGCTAGGCTCCAGGCGCAGGGCCCAGTACATTTTTGAGCCGCCACTGGGCTGTTGCAGCAACAGATAAATGAGGGTGCCGTCGGCATTGTTGCTCAGGTAATAAGGTTGCGAGTGGCTGCGCTGTACCAGCTCTTCAAGCCAGGCGCGGTCCTGGCTGTCTTTGGCGCTGTCACTGATCAACGCGCCGCTTGGCGCCAGCAAGGCGAAACTGCGCAGCTCCGGCAGCGAGCGTTGCAAGGTGCGCATCAGCGCTTGCTGTTGTTCGTCGTTGCGCGGCGGCTCGACCATCGGTAACAGGTTCAGGGCGATTTTTGCGCTCAGGGCCATGTTCAGGCTGATCTGTTCAGCCAGGTCGGCGCTGTAGTCAATGGTGTATTGCTGCTGGTTTTTCTGGTTTTGCTGCAATTGGTCCAGCAGTTGCCAGAACAATAACGCGAGCAACATAAGGACAAGCGTCGCCAATGCGCCTTTCAGGGTACCGTGCAGGGGCGCTCCCGGCGCTATATGAGCGGCGCGCAGAGGAGTGGGCGGCGTGACTTTGGACAAGCTGTGATCCTGCGGTTTGGCTGGATTGGCGCGCGACGTGCACTATAAGCCGGACGCCCGGAGGGCGGCTAGCATGCCTTGAGTTGTGGCAAAGTGCCAGTCCCGCCTGGCTGGACTGCCCAAGCGCATTCAGGTAGCTTTGCCGGTTACGCGAGGGCGTTCCAGCCCCAGACTTCAGGCTTTTTTCGCACGCAGGCATTGATCACCATCAACGGCCCGCGCGGCGCATGGCCTGCACGGGCTTCGCCCGCTTAACTCATCAGTCACTGACGCTAGGTTCACCATGGCTCAATACGTCTTCACCATGCATCGGCTGGGAAAAGTTGTTCCGCCGAAGCGGGAAATCCTGAAAAACATTTCGCTGTCCTTCTTCCCAGGCGCCAAGATCGGCGTGCTCGGCCTCAACGGTTCGGGTAAGTCCACACTGCTGAAAATCATGGCCGGCGTCGACACCGAGTTCGAAGGCGAAGCCCGCCCGATGCCCGAACTGAACATCGGCTACCTACCGCAAGAGCCAATCCTGGACCCGACCAAAACCGTGCGCGAAGTGGTCGAGGAAGCGGTCAGCGTGATCAAGAACGCCCAGGCCCGCCTGGACGAGGTTTACGCCGCCTACGCCGAAGAAGATGCCGACTTCGACAAGCTGGCCGCCGAACAGGCCAAGCTCGAAGCCATCCTGCAGGCCGGCGACGGTCACAACCTGGAGCGCCAGCTGGAAGTCGCCGCCGATGCGCTGCGCCTGCCGGCGTGGGACGCCAAGGTCGAATTCCTGTCCGGTGGTGAAAAGCGTCGTGTGGCCCTGTGCCGCCTGCTGCTGTCGGCACCCGACATGCTGCTGCTCGACGAACCGACCAACCACTTGGACGCCGATTCTGTCGCCTGGCTGGAACACTTCCTTCACGACTTCCCGGGCACCGTGGTTGCGATCACGCACGACCGGTACTTCCTGGACAACGTCGCCGGCTGGATCCTCGAGCTCGACCGTGGCGCCGGTATCCCTTACGAGGGTAACTACTCCGGTTGGCTGGAAGCCAAGTCCGACCGTCTGGCCACCGAATCCAAGCAGCAATCGGCTCACGAAAAAGCCATGAAGGAAGAACTGGAGTGGGTGCGCAAAGGCGCCAAGGCCCGCCAGTCCAAATCCAAGGCACGTCTGCAACGCTTTGAAGAAATGCAGTCGCAGGAATTCCAGAAGCGCAGCGAAACCAACGAGATCTACATCCCGGCCGGTCCGCGCCTGGGTGACAAGGTCATCGAGTTCAAGAACGTTTCCAAAGGTTATGGCGACCGCGTGTTGATCGATAACCTGTCGTTCTCGATGCCAAAAGGCGCGATCGTCGGCGTCATTGGTGGTAACGGCGCGGGTAAGTCCACGCTGTTCCGTATGCTGATGGGCAAGGAAACCCCGGATTCTGGCACCATCGAAGTCGGCGAAACCGTGCAGTTGGCCTGTGTCGACCAGAGCCGCGATGACCTGGATGGCAGCAAGACTGTGTTCCAGCAGATCTCTGACGGCTCTGACCAGATCCGCATCGGTAACTATGAAATCCCATCGCGCACCTACGTCGGCCGTTTCAACTTCAAGGGCGGCGACCAACAGAAGTTCGTCAAGGACCTGTCCGGTGGTGAGCGCGGTCGCTTGCACCTGGCCCTGACCTTGAAAGAGGGCGGCAACGTCCTGCTGCTCGACGAACCGTCCAACGACCTCGACGTTGAAACCCTGCGTTCCCTGGAAGAAGCCCTGTTGGACTTCCCGGGCGCCGCCATTGTGATCTCTCACGATCGGTGGTTCCTTGACCGCGTCGCGACCCACATCCTGGCGTACGAAGACGACTCCCAAGCAGTGTTCTTCGAAGGTAACTACACCGAGTACGAAGCGGACCGTAAAAAGCGTTTGGGCGAAGCTGCTGCCCAGCCGCACCGTGTACGGCACAAAAAACTGGCCTGAGTCGGGCTGGTTTGAAAAAAGCGGAGCCTTCGGGCTCCGCTTTTTTGTGCGCGTTATTCAGGTGGACCGCGTTGAATTCATTCGCGAGCAAGCCCGCTCCCACATTCGACCGCATTCCAAAGTGGGAACCCGATCAAATGTGGGAGCGGGCTTGCTCGCGAAGGCGCTTTAACGGTTGGTGCATGCCTTGAGTTGAAATCCCTCTCATGGTGCAAAAAAGCACAATAATTTATATATAATGCACCATTTAAATTCACAAAAGCGACATTTTGCGCTTTTCAGGTGCAACATGAATTGCTAAGGTCCGGCTCAATCTCCTTTAAAAACAATCAATTTGCCGAGACATTTCCATGATCGAATCTGTCGAATCCTTCCTTGCCCGCCTCAAGAAACGCGACCCCGACCAGCCGGAATTCCACCAAGCCGTAGAGGAAGTCCTGCGCAGTTTGTGGCCGTTTCTTGAAGCCAACCCCCACTACCTGACCTCGGGCATCCTGGAGCGCATCTGCGAACCGGAACGTGCGATCACCTTTCGGGTGTCGTGGGTGGATGATCACGGCAAGGTGCAGGTCAATCGCGGGTTCCGCATCCAGATGAACAGCGCCATCGGTCCCTACAAAGGCGGCCTGCGCTTCCACCCGTCGGTGAACCTGGGCGTGCTCAAGTTCCTCGCTTTCGAACAGACCTTCAAAAACTCGCTGACTTCGTTGCCCATGGGCGGCGGCAAAGGCGGCTCGGACTTTGATCCCAAGGGCAAGAGCGACGCCGAAGTCATGCGTTTCTGCCAGGCGTTCATGAGCGAGTTGTACCGCCACATTGGTGCGGACGTGGACGTGCCGGCCGGTGATATCGGCGTGGGCGCCCGCGAAATCGGCTTCCTGTTTGGCCAGTACAAGCGCCTCAGCAACCAATTCACCTCCGTGCTGACCGGCAAAGGCATGACTTACGGCGGCAGCCTGATTCGCCCCGAAGCCACCGGTTTCGGCTGCGTGTACTTCGCCGAAGAAATGCTCAAGCGCAGTGGTCAGCGAGTTGAAGGCAAACGCGTGGCCGTGTCCGGCTCGGGTAACGTGGCGCAATACGCGGCACGCAAGGTCATGGACCTGGGCGGCAAGGTCATTTCTCTGTCCGACTCCGAAGGCACCCTGTACGCCGAAAGCGGTTTGACCGAGGAGCAATGGTCGGCCCTGCTGGCGTTGAAAAACGTGCAGCGCGGTCGCATCAGTGAATTGGCCGAGCGTTTTGGCCTGGAGTTCCGCAAAGGCAAAGCACCTTGGGAGTTGGCCTGCGACATCGCCCTGCCGTGCGCCACCCAGAACGAACTGGACGCCGACGCCGCCCGCACGTTGCTGCGCAACGGCTGCATCTGCGTGGCCGAAGGCGCCAATATGCCGACCACGCTTGAGGCTGTGGATATCTTTATTGAGGCGGGCATTCTGTTCGCGCCGGGCAAGGCATCCAATGCCGGCGGCGTGGCCGTGAGTGGCCTGGAAATGTCGCAGAACGCCATGCGCCTGCTGTGGACGGCAGGCGAGGTGGACAGCAAGCTGCACAGCATCATGCAGTCGATCCACCATGCCTGCGTGCATTACGGTGAAGAAAACGGCCGGGTCAATTATGTGAAGGGCGCGAACATCGCGGGCTTCGTGAAGGTGGCTGACGCGATGCTGGCGCAAGGTATCGTTTAAGTCTCGGGTTCGACCTGCAGCACTTCAATCATTTGATCGCCGACGGGGCGTTTCCACAGCACCTCGTCGCCCACCTGGGCGCCCAGCAATGCGCGGCCCAAAGGCGAGCCCCAATTGATGAGGTTAGCGTGGGCATCGGCCTGGTCTTCCCCCACCAATTGAATGCGCTGCTGCTCGTCCTGCTCGTTGGCGAAGGTGACCCAACTGCCGATCTGCACCTTATCGGTGGAGGTGGCCGGCGCCACGACTTGGGCGCTTTGCACGCGCTGGTTGAAGTAGCGCAAATCCCGCTCAAGATCCGCTTGGCGCTGCTTATCGGCTGTTTCGCCTTTGGCGGACTCCACGCTGTATTCCTGCTGTAACTGCGCGACCTTGGCCTGCAACTGCGCCAACCCTTTTGCGGTCAGGCGATTGGGTTGTTCACTGACCTGGCGCTCCACCGGCTGATCGGCCTGGGCGGCGGCGTTGTCCTCGTTAACAAAAGCTCGGCTCATGACATTCTCCCTCTATGGAGTTTGGGCCATGGTCGCCGGGCTTTAGTTTCGCTGGATGTCTGAAAGCGACCTATTGCGCGCGATAAGCCCTGCCGGCGTCGCGGTCTTTCTCTTGCTGCCAGGCACGCTCACGGTCATCCCAGTGGTTGTCCTTGTAGTCACGCAACTCTTCGTTCTCGCGCATGGCCTTGCACTGGCGAAAGCCATCTTCCCAGCCTTCGGCGTACTCGCGGTCCTTCAGATAGCGCGGTACGTTTTTGCGAAACTCCCCGCTGATCACCCCTGCGGCCTGGCGACCGCTGCTGCAACCGTCATCAAAGCCATCGGCAAAGGCCGGTGGATAACCTTTGGCCAGCAACTCCTGGTGGGTTGATTGGCAACCCGACAACCACATTACCGCGCACAGCATTACCGCAGACCGCCACATGGCGTACTCCCTGGCCGTTTCCCGGCTGATAGGGGAAGTCTAGTCAGGGATTTGTTGGGGCGGTGTGAAAGCGAGGTGAGAAAGGTGTTGGGCTAAAGGGCCATCAACGACGATTCTCTTTAAATTGCAGGACGTTTCCTAGAGAATCCTTGGCCTATTGTGCCTTAGGGTTTGGGTCACTAGTCTCCTGGCTTCGCTGTGAAAGCAGCGACCGGGTTTAGCGACCCGAATCACTAAGACTCATCCTCTTTACACACTTGGCAGGCGGTTTTTGTGCTTGTCGATATCGTGTTATGGCGGCTGTGCGCGGGAGATCTTCGGATCTGCCGGGTGTCTAGGTGACCGGTTCGCTAACCTGCGTACAGCTGCCACCCCTTTATGTTTAGCGACGTGTTGTGGTGGTCCTTTATCTCACTTAGTAGGTACACCATGTCTAAAGTCGTCCCTGATCCACCCCTGTCTTCAATTACCACCCTAGGCGTCGTCACCTTCGGCGACTACGGCGAAAACGCAAAACCGCTGTTCCGCGTCAATGCCGGCATGCCGATTGATGAAGCGCTGGAACACGCCTCCACTTTGCTTTTCTACTCCAAGAAACTCGCGATGGAAGCCGCCATGGATGTGCGCGGCGAACAATACGCCTGGGCTGCGCATTATCTGTGTGAGATGGGCAAGGCCGTCGTAGACGACCTGACCCAAGCGATGACGCCCGCCACCTAAAGGCTGGCACTGCCATTGTGGCGAGCAGGCTTGTCGAATCGCCACAGGGGTTATGTCGCCTGGTTGATCGCCAGTGCGGCATGCTCAGCCAATTCCTGCTGGATAAACGCTGCAATCATCGCGCGATACACCTGCTCAGTGACCTCAGGGTTCGCGCCCACGGTCTGCGATAAACCCCGGACCTTGGCGATCACCTGTTCAACCCGTTGCGGCGCCTTGACGCCGTCCGAGTCTTTTTTGAAGCGAGCGGCCTGGGAAACGTAGTGGCCGCGTTCAGCGAGCAGGGTGACGATTTGCTTGTCGAGGCGGTCGATGTTTGCGCGGACTTCTTCAAGGGTGGTGCAGTTAACGGCCATGTTGATGGAGCTCCTGACTGGGCGGGAAATGCAGTGCATCTGACTATACGCGAGCCAAATGTGGGAGCGGGCTTGCTCGCGAATGCGGTGGGTCAATCAATACATCATTGCCTGAACCACCGCCATCGCGAGCAAGCCCGGCTCCCACATTTTTGAACTGCGGCGGGCGCAGAATTCAGGCCCGGCACGAACAAGTGTGGGAGCTGGCTTGCCTGCGATGGCGGTGGGTCAGTCAGACTATCCGCTGCTGATACACCGCATTCGCGGGCAAGCCCGGCTCCCACATTTTTGAACTGCGGCGGGCGCAGAATTCAGGCCCGGCACAAAACAAGTGTGGGAGCTGGCTTGCCTGCGATGGCGGTGGGTCAGTCAGCCTAGCCGTTACTGATGCACCGCCTTCGCGAGCAAGCCCGGCTCCCACATTTTTGAACTGCGGCGGGCACAGAATTCAGGCCAGGCACAAAACAAGTGTGGGAGCTGGCTTGCCTGCGATGGCGGTGGGTCAGTCAGCCTAGCCGTTACTGATGCACCGCATTCGCGAGCAAGCCCGGCTCCCACATTTTTGAACTGCGGCGGGCGCAGAATTCAGGCCCGGCACGAACAAGTGTGGGAGCTGGCTTGCCTGCGATGGCGGTGGGTCAGTCAGCTTAGCCGTTACTGATACACCGCCTTCGCGAGCAAGCCCGCTCCCACATTGGGTCATCGCCGGGGCTTACAGATCAGTAGTGGTACCACTTCACTTCAAGCATCACTTCATTCACGGGTGTCGACAAGTGGCTGTATTCGCGCTGGGCGCTAAGGCGCAGGCCGAGGTTGCGCGACAATTCCCACTGCTGGTTCAGGCTCACACTACGGCGCACTTCACCATTGGTGAAGAAATCCCCTTTGGCTTCCAGGCTCAAATTCCCCAGTGGATTTTTCCACAGCAGGCCCGTGTTGAAACCGGCAGCAGGGGAGATGGCCTCGCTGAAATCGTTGTTGTGTTCCACGCGCACGGTGCCGAGGGCGAAGCCGAGCATGTCGTCGCTCAGTTGCCAGGTGCCGCCGGCGCCGCCGTTGACGTGAGAGACCAGGGTTTGGTCGTCGTGTTTACCCGGCACGCGCTCCAGGCCACCGGTGACTTGCCATGACCAAGGCTGCAACAGGGCGTTGCGTGGGGTCAGGGAGCGGATGGTGGCCAGGTCCAGTTGTTGCAGTTGCCAGTGATTGCCTTCGTACTGGCGCAGTTTCATTTGCAGGATTTCAATCTGCGCGCCCAAGGGGAAACCTTCGGCGTTGTCGTTAAGGTCGTGGTAGGCCATGCGCAGGCCGTATTCGCCGAAAGTTTTGTTACCACGAGTGCCGACGCCGGCTTGCCAGGTGCGTGATTCATGGCCATCTTCGGGCAGGCCCGGGCGCTCAATTTTGAGGTCGGGCGCGGGGTTCTGGTTGATCGCACGCAGCAGCTCGAAGCTGCGTTGGGAGCGTTCGGTGTCGCGCTCCAGGCCGTTGGCGCGGTAGCGGCCCAGGCGATAGGCGGCGTCGATGATCAGTGCCTGGCGATCGCGGGGCAGGGCTTTGAAGGCCGGCGCCTGCAATTGTTTCTGGTCGTCGCTGACTTTCAGCACCCATTGTTGCTCGTCGCCATCCAGCGGTTTGGCGCGTTCCAGCAGCTCACGTTCACGCGACGGGCGGTAATCAATTTTCTCGACTAAACCCGCTTCTTTTACCGCCTTTACGGTATCGGTCGGGATTGCCGTCAGTGGGAATTGCTCGGTCAGGCGCAGGCTCGGGCGCGCCACTTGCAGCAGTTCCAGCAGGCGGTAGGAGCAGTTTTCGTCGAAGAAGAAGTAGTCGAACTGGATCTGCTTGAGCTCCCACACGTGCCGGACCATGCGCTCGGTCTCGAGCTGGGTCAGGTTGAGGCGGTATTCCCACAGGTCGCGGTTCTCGAGGCTACGGTATTCCGAGAGCTTTTCTTGGTACGGCACCAGGGCGAACAGGCCGGGATAGCCGCCCATCAGGCCTTTCCAGGCATAGAGAATGCTGTTGTCGGAGCCTTCGATATAGGCGCCGAAGTTAATCGCGTAGCTTAGCAGGGCGGTGTTGTTGCTTTGTACGTCAGCCTGGTCGATGCGCAGCAGCGTGTGGCCGAACATCGACGACGGGCTATTGAGGTAGGCCGCCGGGAAGATCATCACCGCGCTGTGGGGCGCGACGTCCTTGAACCATTGGGTGAATTCTTTGCACTCCAGGGCAGGCAGATCGGTCAGGTGCAACTGTTCCGTCAACCAGCGGGTGCGTGCCGGGTAAACGCATTGGGCATGTTTTTCACCCAGGCTTGCGGGAGCGTACAGCGCTTCAACGGTGGCCTTGAGCTCGGCGTCCGGGTGGTGGGCGCCATCGGGAGCGAGGAAGAATTTCTTGTCGCTGACATAGCTGCGCCAGCCTTTGAGCTTGCCGGCTTCGTAATGGCCCAAAGACAGCCAGAATGGATCGTTGGCCAATTGCTGCAAACGTTGATCATCAATATGCGGGGCCGCGTATAGCGGGGCGCAGGCGAAGAGTGCCAACCAGGCAAAGCGTTTGAGCATAGGGGCAACTTAAGTCGGAAATAGTGAGACCCAAAGGGGAGGCGGGCCCAAAAGTAAAACCCGCGCCTCGTAAGGCGCGGGCGGGTCGAGCTTAAGCCTGGGTAGCGTATTTCGCCAGGCGGGTATCGCTTTTCAGTACAGCCAGGGTGTTGTTGTGCACGTCGTCAGCGGTCACGTCAGCCTTGCTGAAGATTTGCTGGAAGTGCTCGTGGGTCACGGCAGCAAAGTGCTCGCGATCTTCCGGTGCAACGCCCAGTACCACGGCATAGGTGGTCAGCGCTTCGCCGTTGCCCTTGGCCATGTCTTCGGACAGCTCGTTCATCATGCCATTCATGGCAATCCAGGACTTGCCGCCGTAGGTCAGGGCGCTGTTGGTGCTGCAACCGTTGGTGCCCGAGGTCATGCCGAAGGTGGCGTTACCCGAGGTGCCGTTGGTGGTGGAAGCGAGGAAGTGAGCTGGCGTACCGCGCTGGCCTTCGAACAACATGTTGCCCCAACCGCAGTTCGGGCCACCTGGTGATTCAGCCATTGCATTGAGGGAGACAACGGTGAAGAGAGTACCAAGAAGGATCCGTTTCATAGCTTTGTTCTCTTTGTGTGCAAACCAATGGACAAGGGTTCAGGCGCGTCGCAGCGCCCTAGGGGCCAGTTATTAGTCCAACCCGCGCAGTTTGGAGTTTAGGCACGTTCCTGGGGTTCCGTTATTTTTTATAAAACAAACCGAGTTGTCGCGTTTTTTTTGTAGGAGGCCTCCCGTGTCTATGCTTTCCCAAAGGCGCGCCTTGCCAGAGCGCGTAACCGAGAGCCAGAATGCCGTCATCTGCCCCGCCTGATGTAAGGAAGCCCGATGCCTGATCCTGTTGCTGCCAGCCTGCGTCTAGCGCCTGAAGCGCTGACTCGCCCTTTCTCCGCTGAACAGTTCAGCTTCTCGACCACTAATGATTTGGAGCCCTTTCGCGGTGTGCTTGGCCAGGAACGTGCGGTTGAAGCCTTGCAGTTCGGCGTGGCCATGCCACGCCCCGGTTACAACGTGTTTGTCATGGGCGAGCCGGGTACCGGCCGCTTTTCGTTCGTCAAACGCTACCTGAAGGCCGAAGGCAAACGCCTGCAGACCCCGGCGGACTGGGTCTATGTGAATAATTTCGATGAGCCGCGCGAACCGCGCGCCCTGGAATTACCCGGCGGCGCGGCGGCGGCGTTCATTGCCGACATCAATGGGTTGGTCGACAACCTGGTCGCTACGTTCCCCGCTGTTTTCGAACATCCGACCTATCAACAGCGCAAAAGCGCCATCGACCGCGCCTTCAACCAGCGTTACGACAAGGCGTTGGACGTGATCGAACGCCTGGCCCTGGAAAAGGACGTGGCGCTGTACCGCGACAGCTCCAACATCGCCTTCACCCCGATGCTCGACGGCAAAGCGTTGGACGAAGCGGAGTTCTCGCAACTGCCAGAGGCTGATCGCGAGCGTTTCCACACGGATATTTCCGAACTGGAAGAACGTCTTAACGAAGAACTGGCGAGCCTGCCGCAGTGGAAGCGTGAATCCAACAACCAACTGCGTCAGTTCAACGAAGAAACCATTACCCTGGCCCTGCAACCTTTGCTGGCGCCGCTGTCGGAAAAGTACGCGGAAAACGCGGGTGTTTGCGGTTACCTGCAAGCCATGCAGGTGTACCTGCTCAAAACCGTGGTCGAGCAACTGGTGGACGACGCCAAGACCGACGCCCAGGCCCGCAAGCTGCTCGAAGAGCAATATTGCCCGAGCCTGGTGGTCGGCCACCCGGTCAACGGCGGTGCGCCGGTAGTGTTTGAGCCGCACCCGACCTACGACAACCTGTTCGGCCGTATCGAATACAGCACCGACCAGGGCGCGCTCTACACCACGTATCGCCAGCTGCGCCCGGGCGCTTTGCACCGTGCCAATGGCGGTTTCCTGATTCTGGAAGCCGAGAAAATGCTCAGCGAGCCGTTTGTGTGGGACGCCCTCAAGCGTTCCCTGCAGTCGCGCAAGCTGAAGATGGAATCGCCACTGGGAGAGCTCGGCCGCCTGGCCACCGTGACCCTCAACCCGCAAATGATTCCGTTGCAGGTCAAGGTCATCATTATCGGTTCGCGCCAGTTGTACTACGCGTTGCAGGATGCCGATCCGGACTTCCAGGAGATGTTCCGCGTACTGGTGGATTTCGACGAAGACATCCCAATGGTGGACGAGAGCCTGGAGCAGTTCGCCCAGTTGCTCAAAACCCGCACCTCGGAAGAAGGCATGGCGCCGCTGACGTCGGACGCCGTGGCGCGTCTGGCGACCTACAGCGCACGCCTGGCGGAACACCAGGGGCGTTTGTCGGCGCGTATCGGTGATTTGTTCCAGCTGGTGAGCGAGGCGGATTTCATTCGCCACCTGGCGGGCGATGAGATGACCGATGCCGGGCATATCGAACGGGCGCTCAAGGCCAAGGCCACGCGTACCGGGCGTGTGTCGGCGCGGATTCTCGACGACATGCTCGCCGGGGTCATCCTGATCGATACCGCCGGTGCGGCCGTCGGCAAATGCAACGGGCTGACGGTGCTGGAAGTCGGCGACTCGGCCTTCGGCGTACCGGCGCGGATTTCCGCCACGGTGTACCCGGGCGGCAGTGGCATCGTCGACATCGAGCGCGAGGTTAACCTTGGCCAGCCGATTCACTCCAAAGGCGTGATGATCCTTACCGGTTACCTGGGCAGCCGTTATGCCCAGGAATTCCCGCTGGCGATCTCGGCGAGTATCGCGCTGGAGCAGTCCTACGGTTATGTGGACGGCGACAGTGCCTCCCTGGGCGAGGCGTGCACCTTGATTTCGGCGTTGTCGAAGACGCCGCTCAAGCAGTGCTTTGCCATCACCGGCTCGATCAACCAGTTTGGCGAAGTGCAGGCGGTGGGTGGGGTCAACGAGAAGATCGAAGGCTTCTTCCGCCTGTGTGAAGCGCGCGGGTTGACCGGCGAGCAGGGTGCGATCATTCCGCAAGCCAACGTCGCTACGTTGATGCTCGACGAGAAGGTGCTGCAGGCCGTGCGCGACGGGCAGTTCCATATCTACGCCGTGCGTCAGGCGGATGAGGCGTTGAGCTTGTTGGTCGGTGAGCCGGCCGGTGAGCCGGACGAAGAGGGGCAATTCCCGGAAGGCACGGTGAATGCGCGCGTGGTGGAGCGTTTGCGCGCAATTGCCGAGATGATCAGCGAGGACGACTTGAAGGAAGCGGAGAAGGAGCTGGCGCAGCAGGCGTTGGCGGAAGCCAAGCCGAGCTGATTTTTTGTGGCAGCTCGGTAAGTGTGGGAGCTGGCTTGCCTGCGATAGCGGTGTGTCAGTCAGTAGAAATGTTGGCTATGAGTCAGTCATCGCAGGCAAGCCAGCTCCCACATTGGAACAGTGGTGTATTCGGAAAATTGTTAAAAACGCCACATTTTTGACTCGCCTCTCAGGGACCAACGCCCGTTGGTCCCTACAGCCTTGGTTTGTACTGGTTTTATTCTATTCTGAGCTTAAGGGATATCTACAGGAGTCGCTGGACAGAGACAGCTTCGCCACGCGCGAGGTTGAACACCGATCTACCGAGGGTCGCCGCCATGCCGCGCAACCTTTGCCTTACCCGCCAATGTTTGGGCCTGGTTACCCGTATCGAATGCTCCATTCGCCCTCTTGCGGGGGATAACGGGATGTGGACGTTGTTGTTTGCCGCTGGAATGACCGGCGAACAGCCTTCCACCATCAAGTCCCAAGGCCCGTTTCATGGGCCCTTCGTGGCAGAAACCATCCTGCAATCGATTGTTGAAAGCCTGACCCTGCACGGGTATGCGCTGGCCGATGACCCGCAGATCTGGTGCCTGCATTTGCAGGCACATCTGCGACAACTCAATGGTGGGCGAGCCCAGACGGTCATTGATACCCATCACTGAGCATTATTTGCTTTCGGGTTTGTCCAGCTTCACTTCAAAACCGTATTGCACGGTGCCGAGGTCGGTGCGCTGGTAGCTTTCCAGCGTCGTCGGCTGGCCGTAGAAATAAAACACGTCAAACAGCGCCGTGCCGTACTCCTCGGCGCGGTGGCTCACACCGAGAATTTCCTTGAGGTAGTTGCCGCTCGCGTCTTTGGCGTAGAAACGCCAGCTGTCGGCGGGGAACTCTTTTTGATCGACAATCAGCGCGTTGTCCTTCAGCGACAGGCCTTTAGGCAGCTTGCCCACGTCAATCGTGGCTTTTTCGATCGTGGCCAGGAACAGCGGTACCGAGCCCACCACAAAGGCCGGGTTTTCCGGGAAGAGGTTGAGGTCGTAAGTGAGCGTGCCGCTGCCTGCGTTCAACTCGAAGGCTTCGGTCGGCAACTCGATGGGCTCGCCGCGTTCGCCTTTGTCGTCCGCTGTGAAGAAGGTAATAGGCGACTCGCCGCTGTTGCGATCAGCGCCGACCAGGTCGTCATTGAACGTGAAAGGGTGGTCAAACACGATTTTCGCGGCACTGGCGTCTTCGGTCGACTGGCTGATCGTCACGCTTTTTTTCAGTTGGTCTTCGGTCATCGCGGCGTCTTTGAGCCAACTGGCGGCGCCGTCGTCATACACCGTGACCGGCATCGGCAGGGCTTGCACGGTCTTCTGCAGGCTGTTCTTGTCGAAGCGCATCACCGGCAGGTCGAGGTCCTTGCGGGTGAGCGTGGCCTTGGAGAAGTCCAGTACATCGACCTGCAGGGTGTCGATCAGGCCATTGAAATACACCTTGGCGTAGTGGCTGCCTTGTTTATGTTCGAAGGCTTTTTGCTCGTCCGTCAGTTGCTTTTCAAAGGCATCCGACCAGGTCGTCTGTTTTTGCATCTCGGCCAGTTGTTTCTCGTAGAACGCCACTTGCGCAGCATTCTCGTTGATCGAGCCCGAGCGGGTGAGAAATTGCCCGGTACTGTCACGTGCCTGTACCAGTAAGGGGTTCGGTGATTCGTCGCCGACCTCCGGTGCCAGCGGCTCGCTGTTGGTCAGTTCAATCTCGGCGTAGTTTTTCTCAAGCAACAGCAGGTTGAGGGTGATATTGCCCTCGGTGCGTTTGTGGCCCACGTCTTTTTTCGACAAGTCGAACGTCAGCACCTTGCCTGGCGCGACCACTTCAACCGCGCCCTTGAGGCTGACGGGCTGCGGCTGGCTCTTGTTGTCGGTCTCGATACCCTCGATGAACGGGTAAGTCACGGTCAGGTCATCGGGGTTGGTCAGGTTGGAACTGCTCGGGCTCAGTTGGATGCCTGGATCGGTTTCCGACCATTCCGGCTGAAAGGGGATGACTTTATTGTTGCTCAAGGTCACCGACTGCCATTCCAGGCCGTGGGGGAAGGGGAACTGGTCCGGGGTGTTGAAGTTGAACGGGAACACCGGCTGCAAATCCGTCAGGTAGTCGGAGTGTGACGCTTTGCGCAGCACGAACAGGCCATTGATGTAGGTGTCCACCAAGGCTTGGGGCGTGGGGTAGTGCTTGAGCAGGGCGAGGGTGTCTTCGCCGTATTCGGCTTCGATGGGCTTGTTGGCGAGTTTGACGCGCGCCCGCTCCAGCAACAGCAGCGAGCCGCCGAGGTCGGCGGTGGCATCTCTGAGTTTGGGGTCTTGAATGGTGTCCAGTGACTGTTCGAATTTCGCGGTTTTTTCTTCGAGGGTGACCTGCTTCTGCTCTTCTTTGGGAGAGCAGCCGCCGGCCATCAGCAACGCCGCACACAGGCCGATTGTGGCCAAAGGGGATCGCACATCCATCATCTGAATCTTCCTGTCCGACATCATCGAGCCGAGTTAATGGACTCGACACTAGCAGAAAAATTCTCTTACAGATGCCGCCCAGGTCAGTTTTCTCGCGGTTACAGGTGTTTGGTAGCGGCTGGTATACTCGCCGCCATTTTTAGCCACGCTGTGTGAGATCCGATGGAACGCTTTATTGAAAATGCTATGTATGCCTCGCGTTGGCTGCTGGCCCCGATCTATTTCGGCCTGTCCCTGGGGTTGCTGGCGCTGGCGCTGAAATTTTTCCAGGAGGTGATTCACCTGCTGCCGAGCGTGTTCTCGATGGCCGAGTCGGAACTGATCCTGGTACTGCTGTCGTTGATCGACATGGCGCTGGTCGGTGGCTTGTTGGTGATGGTGATGATCTCCGGCTACGAGAACTTCGTCTCGCAGCTGGATATCGATGAGGATAAGGAAAAGCTCAACTGGCTGGGCACCATGGACTCCTCGTCACTGAAGATGAAGGTCGCAGCCTCCATCGTGGCGATTTCGTCCATTCACCTGCTGCGCATCTTCATGGACGCCAAGAACGTCGATCCGCAGCATTTGATGTGGTACGTGATCATCCACATGACCTTCGTGATCTCGGCGTTCGCCATGGGTTACCTGGACAAAGTCACCAAGCACTGATGCCCGGCGCCGGCCTTACTGCTCGACGAAGTAGTAAGGCTGGCGACCGATAGCCATCTGCTTGATCACGCTGACCTTCTCAGCCAGTTGCTCGGGGCGGTCCAGCAGCGCCATGTTGCCGGGCTTGGCTGCAAGAAAACTACGCAGCTCAGCTTCGGTTTGCAGGATCGGCAAATAGCCCTGCAGATAGAACACGCTGGCCCCGGCGATGCGTTCGTTGGGCTGGAACAGCACCACCTCCTTGCCTTCGGTTTGATAAGCCTTGGCCTGACTGACCACCGGTACGAAGGACTCGCGCAAGTCAGCTTTTGGTGCAAACCAGAAGGCGGCTGTCATGTAACTGACGATCAACAGCGTGAACACACCGCTGATCACGCCGCGGTGATAACGGTACAGCGCCGGTTTATGCGCTTTGAGCCATTCCAACAGCACCCCTGCATATTCCGCTGCAAGTACGGCGGCTGCCGGTGTCAGTGCCATCAGGTAAACCACGCGCTTGCTGGACGCCAGGGTCAGCAGGGTGAATTGCGCCACCAGCCACACGCTGAAAAACAGGCGGTAGCGGTTACGTACCAGGCTTTTGCGGAAATGCCACAGGCCCAGGTACACCAGAATGTTCCAGGGCAGGAAGGCCTCGGGCAGTTTTGCAATGTAGTAATAGAACGGTTCGTAGTGCCCGGCTTCGACAAACGAGCCGCTGAAACGCCCAACGCTGTTGGTCCACAACACTTCGGCCACGGCCTGCATGCCGCCACGCTGGAACAGAAAGCCCAGCCAGATCAGCAGCGGCACCAGCGCCAGCAGCGTGAACAGCCCAGGCTTGAGCCAGTCGCCGATGCGCAGGCGCTTGTCCATTACGCTGGTGCTGAGCAGGTACACAAAAATCACAATGCCCGGCATCGCCAGGCCGAGTACGCCTTTGCTCAACGTCGCGATGGCCATCCCGACGGTAAACAACGCCCACGCCCAAACACTGGAACCTTGACGCTCGGGCCGCACGGCCTGGTAGAACGCCAGCAACGCAGTGGTCACACCGAGGCTGAGCAATGAATCCTCACCCACGCCGCGCACGTTGCCCCAGTAACTGGCCATGGTCGCGAGGATCAGCGCCGCGCAGAACGCCAGGGTCTGTGGCCGCCCGAACTTGCGCAGCATTGCGTAAAACAGCATCACGCTGAACAGCCCGGCAAACGCTGACGCCAGGCGTACCGCCCACGTTGTGCCACCGAACAGGCGAATCGCTCCGGCATCCAACCAAAGGCTCAGGGGTGGTTTTTCCAGGAACGGCTCACGAAACAGGCGTGGGATAACCCAGTCATTGTCCAAGTGCATGGCCATGGCGATCCCGGCAACGCGGGCTTCGGTGGAACCTTGCAGCTCATGACTGCCAAGGGCGAAGAAGAACAACACACCAACGAGAAGGAGCAGCAGAGAAACGGGACGCGTCATAGGTTCTGGCTACCGGGGCAAGGGGCCGTTCGGGGGAACGGCCGTGGCGATCGGCTAGTATATGTAACGGATTCTTAATATTTCGTGAATGAATGTGGGGTTTTTGTAAGGCTCGCTGAGCCAGGTATTCAGGGCCGTTTCAAGCTTGGCAGCGCCGCTTTGCCTGGCTCGGTCAGCACCGGTTCCAATTGCGCCCAGGTGAAACTCAACGCGTTGTCGCAGCCGTCGCCGGTGGCGGGCGTTGAAAGTTGCAGGCCTTGGGTGTTGAAGCTCAGGTCGAAGGTGGAGTAGCTGGTCACCGCCGGGCAGCCTTCGTCGGTGGTGGTTTGCTTGGCCAGCCAGTCGCTGAATGGGGTGGGCAATTTCACCTGGCCGGAGTAGGCGTCGTACCATTCCTGCTGCCCGCCGAGCCACGTCCATGGGTCGACGCTGTCGCCGGTTTGCAGGTTCCAACTGTGCAGGCCCCAACTGATACCGCCGCGTCCATAGCCTGCGGTCCAGCGGTAGAACCGCACCGTGATCCATTGCGAGGACCAGTAAAACGGCTCCACCGTGATCTCACTGGTGGTCGTGCCGCCGCTCTGGTCCAGTGCATTGCGCCGCTCACGATTGAAGTCGGCCTGGCCGTCCGGGCTAACCGCTAACCGCGCGAGGTCGCGGTTGATCTTCTCGATAGCCGGCCCTTCGCCTTCGAGCTTCAAGGTGACCTGCCCACCTTGGGTGTGCACTTGGTAGGCGTGCTCGCCAAAGGACTTCTTCTCGACCGTCACCTTCGGCGGCACCGCCTCGAGTGGCGTGTTATAGGCGTCGCTGGCGCAGCTTTCCGTATCCGCCCGTTTCAGCAGCAATGCCAGGCCTTTGCCTCCCGGGGCTTTGCTCCAGGTTCCCGTCAGCGTGTCCCCTTGCGGCTCATCCAACTGCCAGAAACCCGTGTTGCCTTCTTCGGCCCACGGTTCACTGGCGTTGGCCTGAGTCAGTTGGATGGGGGTGAGGATGCGCTGGTAGTAATAACTGCCGTTGGCGCCATGGGCACCATTAAAACAGGCAGTAACGGCGGATTTACCCAAGGTGCCTTTCCACACCCCTGCCAGGTCGGCAGCGTGGGTGAGCAAGGGCGCGCAGGCGAGGGCGATGACAGCGAAGGGCTTGAGCACGGGTATCGGACTTCCGGTTGTCTGATAAAGGCGGTCAGGGTAATGGGAAGTGTGAGGGGATTCCAGCGGGCGAGGCGTTGTGAGGCGTCTCGCCCTGCTGATCGAAACAGGGTGGCAACTGTACGCGGGTTAGCAGACCAGGAATCAAGGAACCCAGTGCATCCGAAAGTGCCTCACGCACAGCCGCCGTAACGCGGTCCAGCAGGTGCTGAGCGGATGTGGGTGTTGCAGGCCGTGATATTGCCGAGTGGCTAAACCCGGCGGCAGGTTTACTGCGAATGGGGGAGGTGAGCCGCGTGGGTGGAGGGGAGCCGGTTCACTGACAGCGGGACATCTTGAAGGAAAAATCCGAAGGCCCGCCGGCTGGACTTTCCACCCTCCAGAAACAACAAAACCCGCACTAGGCGGGTCTTGTCGATGCTTCGAATTGGTGGGCCGGGGTAATTTGAATCGGTTCGGTAAGTTATTGAGTTATAACATTAATAATTATTTAAATTTTTAGTTGGAATACCAATTGGAATACTGCACTCCACTTGACCACCCGCTTGCATTCGATCTGACCAGCACGCTTCGTAATCATGATTGGCGGTGAACTGCCCAAGATGGGCAGTCTGCACAGACGGAACGACCAGATGAGTGCCGAGCTAATAGCCGGTCTCCGACCGACTTTCTCCTGTCCACCGCGGCGTTTCAGAGCTTGGCCACTGTACAGAAGGATGTCGAATTGTTCGCCAATGTGGAAGACTCTCATCCTAGGGTCACCCATGGTGTCTTTGGGTGAGGTCGAGACGTGAGGTCACATACCGGGTGAGGCCGCCGAAGCAGGCGCGCGCGCCTTGACGAAGCGATACAGTGCACTGTGTACGGACTGAAATGAATGAGCGAGTCCAGCCGTGCGACAAGACTCCTCATGTTTCCGGCCTCCGTTAGGGATCATGGTAGTAATGAGATTGCCAGAGTCGGTAGAAACTGGTGACGACTTGGATAAAGATCGCACCAGACCTATGACGGAAGATGATTCAGATGACCAATAACGATTGCGACGAAAGCAGGTATCGGGCTGTTGCCAGGCGGTGGTTTACTCACATCAGGATTTGAAGGGATTCAGTTATTGAGTGCAGAAGTCGCCAAGCAGATGGAGCGGAGCACTCAAGCGCGATTTGAGAATTTAGTTAAAAGTGTTTTCAACGAGAATGTCAGCCCTGAGGTGGCCATTCACACATGAAGTCAGACGACGAAGAGTACAAGCTTTACGAAAAAATCTATCTCGCGGAGGCGGATAGGAAAGAGAAGTTGATGGGGCGTCTTAACCTACCCCTTGCAATGATTGTAGCGGTCCTCAGCTTTTTGTCTTATCTACTGTCGAAGGCACCTCCGGTAGCGGTTACCGCCGGAGTGTATTTTTGGATTTCATACTTAATGGCTGTCGTCTTCGTACTGGTGGCAATGGCGCATTTCTCACAAGGATGGCGGGTACGCCTAGATGATCTAGCGATACCCACGGCCGAGGATCTTGAATCTCACCGCAGGTTCCTGATTACCTACTATGATGGTGACATTGTTGAAGCCAATGGCTGGTTCATGCAGATCATGATGGATTACTACATTATGGGCGCAACGCGAAATGCTAAGAATAATGACAGGCGTAGCAGTCAGCTCGACCAGTGTTCGAAATATGTGATTTATGCGGTCGTAGCGTCCATTATTGCGTTCGTACCGACCTATACATCATCGCTGACTTAGGAAACATGTAATGTCCGATCAGAAGCCGCCACCACCACCGCCCCCTCCTATGCGCAACGTTAGAGGTGATGTTCCGTTACCACGGCGTGATCCGCCTCCGCCACACCCTTCGAAAAAGGGTTGAGGGGGCTAGCTTTAGCTGGCTTCCCGCCTATAAAAACAGTAATGAGCAATCTACGGGGCTTCGGTGGTCTCGTAGATGCTCAGATCATCCATTGCTCGGTTTCCGTGTTTAAAATCCTACGGATTGAGTAACGCGAGCAATTTACTACCACGACGCCCGACAATTGCCGTTAGCGCCTGCTCCCCTAGCGTTGAGATCGCTTCGAAGCTTCTGTGTCCAGCACGGTAGAGCGCCAGAGCCTCCCCACGCGTTAAAGTGAAGGGGCCTGCTAACAATGGTAGGGCTTCGGCAGGTAAGCCATGGTCGAGCCGGGTGAATAGCAGCGCCGTGGCTTCTTCATCCTCGGCCCGACCTAGCAGAATGGCAGCAATGCGTAATGCTGACTCTAAGATGAAACGTGAGCCATCAGCATACCCTCGGATATCACCGTGTCCCACGCGAGAGTAAGCATTGGCCGAGTAATGGGCTTCGATGCCGGTTATCGGTTCGCCTGCGATCCAGTCATTCACAATGAGTGCGCGTTTGCACCGAGCATAAAACGCTAAATCGCTTTCTGCTCTGTGAGCCAATCCACGACCAATAATTGGGCCAAACCGAACAATAGCTTCTTGCTGCCATCGTGGTTCTCCGTTTCGGCCGCTCTGTGGCGTGTAATCTTCATCACGCTCTTGAAGGACCTCTACGAGAACGAGCAGATTCTCCAGTGTTGCATCGGCAGGGGTGAGACGACGTACTAGCTCCACCAGTCGTAGGGCAGATTCCAGAGCCAAAGGTGATTCGCCACATGCACGTCCAAGCATGGTCAGGCGGAGGTTTTCGCCTTCTTGGTCAATCAGACCTTGATCAATCATTCGGTTAAGGAGCTGTTCCAGCGAGCTGGCCATACGATCCCGCCAATTGGGGTAGTGCAGCGCGGCAAGGAAACCTCCGTAGGTGTTTGCGATTAGGTCAATGACCGCATCACGCGGAACCTCTCGGACTTGTGCTAGAAGACGAATAGTCCAGGTGCCGGGCTGAGCTGAATCAAAAGATGAGGTAATCGCTTCGGGCGTTCCTTGCACATATGTTCGAAAGAGCTGGTTTCGCTCCATGGGTGTTTCGGCGAGAAGGACTGATCGACCTTCGGCTTCATAGCCAAGGCGACCAGCACGTCCGGCCATATTTTTGTACTGCGCGACTGTGTAGGGGGTGCGGGATCGGCCGGGGAAGTCTGTTTCGGCAATGATGACGGTTGATGCGGGTGTGTTTACTCCAGCTGCTACGGTACTCGTCGCCACAAGGGCTTTGATTAGTCCATTGGGCTCTCGAAAGCCGCGTTCAACCGCCACTCGCTCGTCGCGTGTCAAGTCGCCATTGTGAAATGCCACGCCGCCAGCTAGAGCACGACGCAGACTTTGGGACATTGCGGAGGGATCGCCTTCGGGCAGTGCGTCAATTACGTCTTGTGCCGCCTCCAGCCCAAGCTCACTTGCGAGATATTCGGCGCAACCACTCGCCGGTCCACGCGCGTTACGAAAAATAATAACCTTTTCCCCGGCTTCTATGAGGTTGCGTACGAGGGGCACGATCATGTCTTGCGAGGACGGTTTTTGGCGGCGTTGCCGGATTTCGTGACGGGCGATTAACTGCACTGTTTCCGGCCCATTCGGTCCAAGCCGAGTAAAAGCGCCGCTTCGATCCATCACACCTTCGATCAAAGGCACGGGTCGATAATTCGTTTGAAGCAATCCGCAACCGAGCCAGCTGTCCATGCTGTTGGCGTGGCCTATGACGGCGCTTAGCGTGATGAGCTGAGGGCACACGCCCCGGCGCCGAGCGCTGATTATGCTGGTAAGCAATAACTCTACCACCATGCCTCGTCCAGGCTCGGTGATGAATTGAGCCTCGTCCAAGACCACCAACCCTATCTGATTGAGCATATGGGATGAAGAAACTGACAGGCTTAAAAATTTCTCATAGGTAAAGAAGGCAATGTCGTACTTGCCCCGCAGAACGGTGCTTACTTGGTCCTGCCAGTCGCCGCTACACCGGGCGATCCGAAGACCTAACCGATCACCATAAAGTGCCGAAAAATCCTCAAATTTTTCGTTTACTAACGCCTTGTAAGGCAGCAGAAAAACGGCTTTTTTCCCTGCTGCGATGGCTTTAATTGCGGCCAGTTCGCCTATGAAAGTCTTTCCTGCGCTGGTTGGAGCTACGACCATGAGGGATTGGCCACTCAGCACGCCCTTGTCGTTGATCGCATCAATCTGCAAGGTATTAAGGCCAGCTGGGAAACGCTCATTCCAAGCATCCGCCGCTTCGTTAGGAATGCCTGCGTTCGTGAGTTCGAGAATCTCGCCGTTCGTTTGAAAATTTCCATATTCTGGGAAGGCGGCACGATAACGGTCGCCTACGCGACCCGGTGGTATTAGGACCTCTCCTTGTGTCTGACCAAACATGGTGGGCGACTGTACATACCCATAGCGCTGCGCGTTGACACTGACAAGCCGCGTGACTTTATCCACCAACTCCAGCATCCCAAGGGGAGCGTCCGCAGCCAATAGAGTGTCTATAATCGCCTTTGTGAACAGGCCGTGGCGTGACTGTGGATCTTCCATTGCTTCCTGATCTGCGGATGAGGCGGCAAACAAAATGCGACCCTGGCCAGCCACTTCGACCAATGGGAAAGCAACAGCATTGCGTGGTATCAACCCTACGTTGAGAACCCGCGCGGACGCTCCGCCGCTGAAGCAGCAATCCAAAAGAAGAATGACGGCCCGCGCTTTCGTGCCGCGAAACCATCGCGCGAGTTCGTCCATCCCAAGTGTTGTGCCAGGTAAATTATCAACTTCTGTGTCGTGCAGTACGAGCCGATGGTCCGGTGTCCCATGCCCCGCGAAGCCAAACATGACGACATCATCCTCGTTGGCTGCACTCAAGGTGGCCTCTATCGCCGCCCTCATCGCATCTACAGTGGCATCTTCGTTGGTAATCAACTGGGCATCCAAGCCTTCTATTGAATCCGACATGACGGCCCACAGTGCCGTCGCATCCCGCGCCGCCCCCGTCAGATCACCCACTAACGGATCGTGATACCTATCAATCCCCAGGAACGCGGCGCGCATCATAGTGCTACCCTCTAAATACTGGTGATTTCGAAAGACATTGACGTAATTTCAAGCGAGGTCGGTCGAAAGGTCGCTTCGTGTCGTGTTTGGCGGCCACCAACTTTCTCAAACCATACACACCAAACGGTGCTTTCACCTGTCATTGCAGCCTCGCCAATCTGTTCTACGGTCATGTGCGGGCCGCCGGATTTCAGTTGTACAACATCGCCAGGTTTAAACGTCATACCGCTCTCCAGGGTTTTGATGCGTGATTGTGATTGAAAAGTGCAGCGATGAAATAGTGGAGCGCGTACTGATCTCTTAATTTGCTGGTTGATGTCTGTGCGATTTCCCTTGTTTCGGCACATGAACCCCATGATCCATTAAGGTTGAGGGCATGCCGGTCCCATCGCATCATGCAGTATCCAGCGCCCAGGCTGGGATTGGTAACTGGTTAGTTGGATCTTGGCTCATTGATATCTGAAACATGCCCTTACCGGAATTTGCAGGGAAGCGCGCAACTTTGCAACGTTCGACTGTCACTTGTGACCTTCGCAGAATGGGTCGCTGCTTCACTGTGCGTAACAGTCCTTCTGGCCGATAGTGTTGAAAAAGTCGACCCGCCTGGCTACCCATACATTGATCTGTGAAAATGCCTTCTTTGCACGCTGCTACCCTAAATATGAGCCCTGAACCCTCTGCGTAAATTACAGATTTCAATCTCAGGCGCGTACTTTTCTGCCGTGGAAACCGACGCCGACTTTTTCAACACAATCGGCCGTTATCGGCCTGTCACGACTAACCGCTTTGGGTTGTTTTTTGCCATTGCGGCGCTGTTCTTCGAGCAGGTTCATTCAGCAAGAGAATATCCACGCTGAAACAGATGAAGGCGGGCAAGCGAGCCTGGAGGATTGCCTATCCACGATTCGAGCGTTAGATCAGCATTTCGCGGTCATTTCCTAATCGTTTCCAGATCAATAGGGTGGTGAGTCGATAGTAATACCGGGTGGCGTCGGAGTGGTCTTTCAGGTGCTGAGTGAGAAACCAGCGCACATGCTTGAGCTGCCAGGTCCAGGGATTATCGCGTTGCCATCGTTGTTGGATGGCCGCTTGCATGAATCGGGCTTGCCGCAGGTGTCGTTGCTGCGTGACCTTTGAGCCGGTCAGTACGCCGCTCAGGAACAGCGTCATATCGAAAGGCTTGGTCACGCTCGACCTCCAATGTAGGCCGAAACCACATCGATCCGGTTATGCCCGAGCTCAAGGCTGATTTGTTGGCGCGCCTGTTGATCAAGGTCGCGGTCAATGCGATAGCAGTGGCCACCATTGACCGGTGCGGCGTGGCCAGTGAGCTGCTCGTAGCGTTCGCAGGCGTAGGCCGCTCGCAGTTCATGGAAACCCTTCAGCCCGTGTTCATGCAGCGTTTCGCGGGCGGGGAGCACGGTCTGTTGCAGGAATGCGGCGTAGCTTTCTTCTCGGGCCAGCAAGTTGCGGCTGCGGGACGGTGATGCCTTACGAGCAAACTGCAGTGCCGCTTTCACCTCTTCATTGGCCACAACCCATCGCGGCGCTGATGCCCCTGAACGGCCGCCTTTGGTGCCGTCCTGGATGTTGATGCGGCCTAAGTGTTCGGCTTCGCGTTGCAGTCGTGGCAGGTCAGCCAGGATCGCTTCGCGCAGACGCATACCGGCTGCTCGGGCCAAAAGGACAATCGCGGCCACCCGCTCGTGTTGCCATTCGCCAAGCGCCTCGAGTGCTCGCCGCACCTGTTGATGATCTTGGCCATCCGGCGCGCGGGTGCGTACGCTCGAGCGCTGCAGTCCTAACGCCTGGCTCGGACTGGCGATCCTCACGTCCTGATCACCGCGCAACGCAGCGAGGGTACGGTTGACACTGCTCAGGCGGTTCTGCGCGGTAGCGATGCACAGTTCGCCTAGCTGGATCTGCTGACGCAGGTACGCGGCATAGTCCTGCAGTGTCTGTCGGTCGATTTGGCGCGCATCGTTGCAACCGGGGCCTAACTCTGATCGACACCAGCGCACGAACGCCTGCCAGCGATCGCTGTGCGCTTTGACTGTGGCGAAGTGGCCGCCGGCAAATAGATCTTTTAGCGCCTGTGGGCCGGCGTAGCTCAGCTGACGACCGTAGCCAAAATTGCGACCCTCACGCCGACCGACCAGTGCCATCGTCACCACCGTGTTCGTTTGTTTGCAGAAAGAGCAGCAGGGCTTTCCAATGAGGGCTGAGCCTGTCCACCTGCTGCCAGTGTGTCGGGCGGATCAGCAGGGTGTTCTCCTGGTGTTGCAGCAGTGCCCCTTCCTCACGCAGTTTCTCGATCAGATGCGCGATGTGCGCAGAGTCGAGTGGTGGTGTGGCGACAGCGGCGACAGTGGCGACAGTGGCGACAACCCGCGTCGTTTCTGGCCTGTCGCGTGGCGACAAGGTGGCGACAGAGGCGGCGACACACCGCAATTCTGGCTGGGGTTGATGTTGCGCCTGGTAGCGGCGCACCGCGTCATTTAGGCGAAACATGGCGGACCTCGAAGGTTTTTCCATCGTGGCTGCTCAGCCAGCGATGAATGATCAGTTCGGCAAATAAAGAGGCGGTATGGTCAGCGCTCTTGCGAGCAAAACGAGGGCCGTTGCGATTGACGTCACGGATGGTGAAGTGGGTCCGGCCTTTCTGCACCAGCCAGCGCAGCAGCCGATCCGCTTCCTCGCGTCGACTATTTATTGGCTCCTGTTCAGTCAGACGCTGGATCTCAGCCAGGTAGTAGTCCATCAGCGTGGAGGCGCGCTGGATGTGTGCTTCGTCCAACGCACTGGCTTCTTCAACCATGGCCAGCACACCGGCGATCCGCAGTACATTCGCCGCCGCCTTGCTCGCAACAGGCTGGACGCCGGCCAGCTCGCCGAACTCGCCAGACTGACATTCGATGGTGTCGTGAATATCAATCCAGGCACGACGGGCACGGGATGTCAGCACCAGCGTGGCGGGATTAAGTGATCCATCCTTATGAAGCGACCAGGGCTTTTGTAGCAGAGCGGTGATCCGCTGTTGGTAGCGCTGGACTCTGGCGTCGTGGTTCAGGTCAATTGCCTTGTAGAGCCGCTGGCCGACCAGGCGTTCGGGCCAACTGATCAGGCAACGGCCGAGGATGCCTTGGCCATTGATCACCGGGTCTTTGAACAGCTGCTCGGCCAGATAGGGTTGCAACATCAGATGCAGGCTAAGGCGGCGGTCATAGGCGCGCAGGCTTTCTCCGGCCATGGAGCGCGCCCGGTCGATCGGGCTGCCATCCCAGAGTGTCGACAAGGTGGTGATCGCCTTGAGCAAGTTCTCTTTGCTCATGGTGCTGCTGCCCAAGAACTGGCCGCCTTCATCATTGAACAAGCCCATGCTGGGCAAGCCATGGCACAGGCTTTTGACCAGAGCCTCAATGGTGGGCTCGGCAATGATCAGTCTCGGCGGTACCGGCTCGGATAGCTCACCGCCTTCCGCCTCCGCGTGTTTCTTTGAGGTTTTGGGTTTGGTCATGATGCTGGTAGCGGCGCGGTAGGCTTTGAGCTTTTCTGCATACAGGGTCCACTGCTGTCGCTCCCAGTCGCGTGCGGCGTTCAGTGCCTGCTGATCCACCGCGCTTTTGCGATCACCCGAGGACGCCACTGTCAGTAGGTAGAGGGATAGCGGATAGGTTCGGCCGTCGAGTTGGGCATTGGCATGACCCTGGCTCACCAGAGCCGCGCTGGCCAGCACCGATTGTGCAGCCATGGCGCAGGGCACGCCGATCACCTCGGACAGTCGTTCGACCGTAGGGCCTAACAGACCCCCGAGTGCTTCGACCGGGTAGGGCCGTGGCGCCTGCTGGTATTCCAGCAACGGTTGTGGTGGCTCGAACGCTTCGCACAATTGCATCGCTATTCTCCCGAGGTTATCGACTTCGTCCTCACTCATCCCGCCACGGTTGTTGAGTGTTATCAGGGATCAAGGCCCCTGCGACCTGTGAGGTTTGTCCACTCACGCGGGACTAACGGCTCCTTACGACCGGGAGCTTGGGCATCTCATGACCTGGCCTCCTGAACACCTCCGAAGAAGTGGGCGGGTGGAGGCTGCACTGGCTGACGAGACCGGTGCCGCGAGATCCTGAGTCGGTGAAGGCAGTGAGGCGATGACCGGGGCATGCCTGACTGTCAGTCAGGTGCAGTCCATTCCGTGGGCTGCGGCACCATCATCTGCATCACTGTAGCGAGTGAGCATTCGGTGTTTGTCACGCCGATTGTCACGAGGGGGAAAGCCGCAAAGCCCCATTCGTGCAAGGCTGCAGCAGTGTGAGATGCGCCCGTCTCTTTCGGGGGAAAGAGACGGGCAACAGGTTGGCGCAAGAAATGGCCAAGCGGATAAGTTGCTGCAGAGCAGCCAGGAGGGGGCATGAGTTGCCGCAGTGGGCGCTCTGGAAGAAGTAGGCATCCATCACATGGGTAGTGATCGTGCGAGCCGCCGGACGCTAATCGCACTTGGGAAAGAACCACCACGATGTGGCGTAGCCTCAAAGGTTCGGGCCACCTGGGAGCTGCCAACGGCAGCGCTTTGAGTGTTCCTTCTATCGTCCGCATATGGTTGGGTCAACCGGATTGCGCGCAGTCGATTGCGCCAACCAGCGGTGCAGGAATGCCTTGGTCATGAGTGGCGTTGGATGGACGATGAGCCGTTCGTCGTCTTTTAAATGTGAGCCCCAGCGCATGGGAATGCGGAGCCTTCCTATGCGCTGGGGCTTGGCCGGAGGAGCGCAGACATGTAGGAGGTTTGGCGACAGTCGCCACTTCTGTCGCCATGCTGCGCGCCACGGATTATGTGGGTTGTCGCCGGTGTCGCCGGTGTCGCCGGTGTCGCCAACAGAACTGTCACTGCGTCTGAGGCGTTACCTCTACCGGTGCCATCCGCTGAGTGCTTAGCGTATCGGCACGGCGTTGCGGTCCTGCGTTTTATTGATCGCAGATGCCAGAAGGCTGCCAGTGGCAGCCTTCTGGATATGCTCACTTTACCAAGCCATCATCGGGGGGCGGCGTTCTATGTCGTCCGCGCGGTTGTACCTGACAGCCTTACCCGCTAATCGTTACACTGCGCGCACCTTGTCAGGCCGGCGTTTTCCCGGCTTGGCCTATTGCCCGCATTGTTGCTGCGCTGGGCAGTAAACCTATAATTCAATCCAGGTAGTTATCAGTAGTGATCACAGGCGCTATCAAATCCCAAGTTGACCAGATCTGGAATGCATTCTGGAGCGGCGGTATTTCAAACCCCATGGAAGTCATCGAGCAGATGACCTACCTGCTGTTTATTAAACGCCTCGACGAGTTGCAGACGGTTAAAGAGCGCAAGGCCGCGCGCACCGGGCAGCCGATTGATCAGCCGATTTTCAGCCCTTACCAGGCGCATTTGCGCTGGGCAGCGTTCAAAGCACTGGGTGATCCGGTCAGTCTGTACACGCTGATTGCCGATAAGGTGTTCCCTTTTATCAAGTCGTTGGGTGGTGAAAATGGCGAGTCGACCTACGCCGGGCATATGAAGGATGCGCGCTTCACCATTCCCAACCCGGCGCTGTTGGCCAAGGTGGTGGACATGCTCGACGCCATCCCCATGGAAGACCGTGACACCAAGGGCGACCTCTACGAATATATGCTCGGCAAAATTGCCAGCGCTGGGCAGAACGGTCAGTTCCGTACGCCCCGGCACATTATCAAATTGATGGTCGAGATGATGGCGCCCAAACCGTCGGACACCATTTGTGATCCGGCCTGCGGCACCGCCGGTTTTCTGGTCTCTGCTGCCGAATACCTCAATACTCACTACAGCCACGAGCTATACCAAGACGAAGCCAGCGCCAGACGCTTTAACCATGACACCTTCCACGGCTTCGACTTCGACAGCACAATGCTTCGCATCGGCTCCATGAACATGCTGTTGCACGGCGTGGAAAACCCGGCGATTGAAAATCGTGACTCGCTCAGCGAAGGCCACGCAGGTGTTGAAGGGCAGTTCAGCCTAATCTTGGCTAATCCACCGTTTGCCGGTAGCCTGGATTACGAGAGCTGCGCCAAAGATCTGCAGCAGGTCGTTAAAACCAAAAAGACCGAGCTATTGTTTCTCGCCCTGTTCCTGCGCTTCATGAAGGCAGGAGGCCGCGCAGCGGTGATCGTACCGGACGGCGTGCTATTCGGGTCCAGCAAGGCTCACAAGACGCTACGACGGATGCTAGTGGAAGAGCACAAGCTGGACGGCATCGTCTCCATGCCTTCTGGGGTGTTCCGCCCTTATGCTGGGGTATCCACCGCTATTTTGCTGTTTACCAAAACCAACTCTGGCGGCACCGATAACGTCTGGTTCTACAACATGCAGGCCGACGGCTACTCTCTGGACGATAAACGCAGCGAGTTGGAAACGAGTAAACATAACAGCAACAACATACCTGACATCATCGCCCGCTGGCATAACTGTGCCGACGAAACCAGCCGCGCGCGTACCGAGCAGAGCTTTCTGGTGCCCAAGGCGGAAATCGTCGGCAACGACTACGACCTGTCAATCAACCGCTACAAGGAGGTAGTGTACGAACAAGTGCAGCACGAAGCGCCGCATAAAATTCTGGCCGAGTTGAAGGCGCTGGAGGCAGAGATTATGCAGGGGATGGATGAACTGGAGGGGATGTTGCTGTGACCTCAACCTATCTCACCCGACTAGGCGATTTCGCTAATGAAATAAGTCGCAGGGCTCCTTCAGAGGCGAACCTTCCCGTTTATTCAGTCACTAAGCATCAAGGATTTGTTCCGAGTCTTGAGTACTTCAAGAAGCAGGTTTTCAGTCTAGACACAAAAGGGTACAAGATGGTTGTTGCGGGCGAGCTGGCCTACGCAACCATCCATCTTGACGAAGGTTCTATCGGAGTTTGCCCTGAACTCTCACTAATAAGTCCGATGTATACCGTCTTTAGAATCGATGAAACCAAAGCAGAAGCTAGTTACCTTGAGCGCTTTCTGAAGTCACCAAAGGCTCTTTCAGCTTATCCAACACTTTCTAAAGGATCAGTGCACCGGCGCGCTGCAATTTCATTCGCCAGGCTTGCCGAGCTACCTGTCCCGCTCCCCCCACTTCCCGAACAACGCCGTATCACGGCGATTCTGGACAAGGCCGACGCGCTGCGCGCCAAGCGCCGCGAAGCCATCGTCAAGCTCGATCAACTGCTGCAGACCGTGTTTCTGGAAATGTTCGGCGACCCGGTGACAAATCCGAAGGGCTGGCCGGGCAATACAACGCTCGGCGATATTGCTTTAGACATGCAGTACGGGCCACGTTTTCATAACGAGGCTTATTCACTTAACGGAATAAAGATTGTCAGAATCACCGATCTCAGTCCAACGGGCGAACTAGATTTTGATGCCATGCCTAGAATGGACGTGGAAGAAAACGTGCAGGTGCGATTCGTGTTGCAGCCTGGGGATATAATCTTTGCACGAACAGGTGCGACCGTTGGGAAAGTTGCGTTAATCCAAGCGTCAGATCCGCCGAGCATCGCAGGTGCATACTTCATACGAGTTCAGGTCAATAATTCGGTTTTGCCCGAATACGTATTCGCTGCACTCCGGACTAAATCCATTCAAAAATTTATTGCAGTGAAGTCGCGCCAAGCTGCGCAGCAGAACTTTAGTGGCCCTGGCTTACGGAAACTGCCAATGCCTGTGCCTTCACTCGAACTGCAATGCCAATTTGCTAGTCTCGCCAAAAAAATCGAACAACAAAAGCGCACCCTGCAAGAACACGTTGGACAGCAGGACGCCCTCTTCGCTAGCCTGCAAGACCGTGCCTTTAACGGCGAACTGTAGGAAATTAGGATGGGTGGAGCACCGCCCAGGCACAACGCATCGAGCGGGCGTTGAGTGAGGCCGACATCGCCTTTGCCTCGGGCCAGTTGTCCAAGGGTCGCAGTGCGTTGTATGGCAATGAGGATGCAGTCAAGATCGTCAGCATGCATTCGAGCAAGGGCTTGGAGTTCGGTCTGGTGGTGCTGGTTCCTGGCCTGGGTGACATGCCGAAAAAGGGCGAAGATGAGGCCGACAGGCGCGTTTGCTTTACGTGGCCATGACTCGCGCGATTGATCGGTTGGTGATGACCTAACGCGAGCCACCAGTTTTACCCGCAGGATTCAGGATTCAATAGGCAGCGTGCGCCAGCACCTGGACCAGATGGACTCACAGAAGGCAGCCGGTTGATATGAGCAACTTTGAATTTCTCATCCCCGAATTTAAAGCGCTGTTTGAGCCGGCCAAGGGGGCGGAACACCTGGTGTATTCTGACCCGCGTGCCTGTTGCATGCGTACCCGTCATGCGCTGGAGCAGACGGTGCATTGGCTGTACGAGCATGATCGCGACCTGCGCATGCCTTACGACAACGGCCTTAATCTGCTGCTGACTCAGGTGGAGTTCGTTCGCCTGCTGCCCCCGCAAATTCATCAAAAGACGCGCTTGATTCAGAAGTTTGGCAATCAGGCGGTGCATTCCAATCAAGCGATTGGCTACAGCGATGCAATGAGGCTGGTACGCGAGCTGTTTCACGTGTTGTTCTGGCTGGCACGCACTTATACCCGCGCCAGCGACCCAAAAAGTATCGACGCTGCGTTTGACGAAAAACGTGTGCCTCAGCTCGTTAGCATGAATGAGGCAGTTGCCTTTACCCGTGCGGAACTTAAAAAGCAGGAAGCCAAATTCCAGGAACAGATTGCAGCCCAACATGGCACCCTTGAAGCCCGCGAGGCGGCGATTGCCGAGCAAGCCGCAAGCCTGAGTGAGCGCGAGTCGCTGCTGGCGCGACTGGATGCCGAACTGGTTGCCACCCGTGCGGCGCTGGCCCAGGCCAAGGCGACCAATATCGCAGTGCCGGATAACCATGATTACGACGAGGCCGACACCCGCCGTCTGTTTATCGATGTGCTGCTGCGCGAGGCCGGTTGGGAATTGGGCAAAAACGCTGACGCCGAAGTGCCAGTCAGCGGCATGCCTAACGGGCAAGGCGAGGGTTTTGTCGATTACGTGCTGTGGGGTGCCAATGGCAAACCGTTGGCGGTGGTGGAAGCCAAGCGCAGCTTGAAAGACCCGGACGTGGGGCAGCAGCAAGCCAAGTTGTACGCCGATTGCCTGGAGGCCGAGAAGGGCCAGAGGCCGCTGATTTTCTACAGCAACGGTAATCACACTTGGCTGTGGGACGACCGCCGTGCACCGCCACGCGAAGTGCAGGGTTTTTATACCCGAGATGAACTGGAATTGGCGATTCAGCGGCGCAGCCTACAAACCGACTTACGCGAACTGCCGATCAATAGCGAGATTGTTGAGCGGGCGTATCAACACCGGGCGATTCGAGCGATGACCGAATCACTGAACTTGGGCCGCCGTGCAGGTTTGCTAACCATGGCCACCGGCACCGGCAAGACGCGTATGTCGATTGCCCTGATCGAACTGCTGATGCGCGGTAACTGGGTCAAACGTGTGCTGTTTCTTGCCGACCGAGTGGCCTTAGTAAAGCAGGCCGCCAACGCCTTCAAGGAGTTCCTGCCGGCCTCCAGTCCGGTTAACCTGGTTACCGACAAAAACGGCCAAGGTCGGGTGTATCTGTGTACCTATCCGACCATGATGGGCTTGATCGAACAGATGGAGGGCGACCGTCGCAAGTACGGCGTTGGCCACTTTGACCTGATCGTAATCGATGAGGCACACCGCAGCGTGTACCAGAAGTACGGCGCTATTTTCCGTTACTTCGACAGTTATCTAGTGGGTCTGACCGCCACCCCGCGTGACGAAGTGGATCGCGATACCTATCACCTGTTCGGCTTGGAAACCGGTGTGCCGACCGACGCCTACGGCCTAAATGAGGCAGTGGATGACGGTTATTTGGTGCCGCCCAAGGCGTATTCGGTGCCGATCAAGTTTGTGCGCGAAGGTATCCGTTACGATCAACTCACCGATGACGAGAAAGAGCACTGGGAATCGCTGGATTGGGGTGACTACAGCGGAGACGGCCTTGCCCCCACCGAGGTGCAGGCATCTGAGGTCAACAAGCAGTTGTTCAACGAGCCAACTGTTGACCTGATGCTAAAGCACTTGATGCAAAATGGCCTGACAGTGGAAGGTGGTGACAAACTCGGCAAGACCATTATTTTTGCAGTGAACCAAAAGCACGCCGATTTTATCGCCCGGCGCTTCAATCATCATTATCCGCAATTTAAGGGTGAGTTTGCGCGGGTTATCACCCATGCGGTGAGTTATGCGCAGACCCTGATCGATGACTTCAGCAGCAAGCTGAATAAGCAGCCGCAGATCGCCATTTCGGTGGATATGCTCGATACCGGCATCGACGTGCCACAGGTGCTGAATTTAGTGTTCTTCAAGGCCGTTCGCTCAAAGGTGAAGTTTTTGCAGATGATCGGCCGCGGCACGCGCCTATGCCCGGACCTGTTTGCGCCGGGTGTACACAAGCGCGAGTTCGCCATCTTCGACTTCTGCGCCAACTTCGAATACTTCAACGAAAACCCTAAAGGCGCTTTGGGCGGTACGGCCGAACCGCTAGGCAAGCGGTTGTTCAAAGCGCGGCTGGATCTGCTGTCGTTGTTAGCGCCGAAGGAAGTTCGCGAGTCTGGTGATCTGGCGGAAACCAGGGGCCGGTACGATGCCTTTGTCGAGCTGCGCACGGAGTTGACCGACGAGCTGCACGACGAAGTCGCGGCGATGAATACGGACAACTTCATCGTGCGTACCGAACTTGAGCACGTAACCCGCTTTGCCGAGCGTGAAGTTTGGAATGCGCTGGATGATGCGGCGCTGGGTGATCTGAGCAGTCACGTCGCCGGCTTGCCGAGTGAGCGCGCTCCTGAGCACATCACTGCCAAGTTGTTCGATCTCCTGTGCCTGAATTTACAGCTGGCGTTAGTGCGCTCGACCAGCGACTTCGTGACGTATCGCGATAAGGTGGTCGAGCTGGCCAGCCAGCTAGAAGTGATGGACAGCGTTCCGGCAGTGCATGCTGAGCTGGCGTTGCTTCAGGACGTGCAAACCGACGAGTACTGGCAGGACATCCGCTTGCCGATGCTTGAGCAACTGCGGCGCAAGATGCGCGAGCTGATCAAGTTTATCGAGCGCCGTCCGAGCAACCCTGTTTATAGCGTGCTGAGCGACGAAATTGGCGTAGCGACGGTGGTCAACCTGAAAGATTTCAACACTGGCATCAATTTGGAGCAGTACAAGAAAAAGGTCGAGGTCTATATCCGTGGCAACGAGAATCACGTGGCAATCGCCAAGCTCAAATTCAACCGGCCGCTGACGCCGAGCGATCTGAGCGAGCTGGAGCATTTTGTCTACGAGTCGGAACCGGTTCAGAGTCGCGAGCAGTTCGAACAGTGCTATGGCGCTGACCAGCCGCTGACTCTGTTGATCCGCTCATTGGTAGGCTTGGACCGTAACGCCGCAAAAGAGGCTTTCGGTCAATTCCTCGACGAGAACCGTTACAGTAGTCAGCAGATTCGTTTTGTTGAAATGATTATTGAGCGTCTCACCCGGCAGGGCGTGATGGAGCCGGGCCAGCTCTACGAGCCGCCGTTTACCGCACTGCATCATGAGGGATTAGATGGTGCGTTTGGCGACGCTGATGCCAACGCGATCATTTCGGTGATCACCGCAATCAAACGCAGTGCGGCCGCTTGATGGCGACTGACTCAATAATGGGCACTGCCTGGCGTCGGGGCCTATAGCATTTGACCAAGCGAGTTGCGACAGTCGCCATTTCTGTCGCCATGCTGCACGCCACGGATTACGCAGGTTGTCGCCGGTTTCGCCACTGTCGCTAACAGGTGAGCGCTCAGCGTATCGGCACGATGTTGCTGTCTCTGATTTGATTGATCGCAGATGCCGACAGGCTACCCGTTGCCGCCTTCTGAATATGCTCACTCCACCAAGCCATCATTGGGCGTCGGCGCTCAATGTAATCCGCCCGGTTGTAGGCGCTCCGAACTTCGTCTTTATCGACATGCGCCAGCGCGACTTCGATTAGTTCCGGATCCCACCCATGCTCGTTCAGGATTGTGCTGGCCATGGAGCGCATGCCGTGGCTGACCAAGCGGTCCTGAAAACCCATTCGTTTCAATGCCATGTTGGCTGTCTGGCTATTCGCGTGGGTGCGCGGGTTTCTATCTGACGGGAACACATATTCCCTGTGCCCGCTATGGGGCTTAAGCGTTTCCAATAACGAGAGTGCATGTTCGGTCAGCGGGATTGTGTGCGGACGACGCTTTTTCATTCGCTCCGGAGGGATGGTCCAGATGCGTTTGTCGAAGTCGATGTCTGCCCATCGAGTGGTGGCCGCCTCGGCAGGGCGGGTCATGGTATGAAGTTGCCATTCAATCAGGCAGCGGGTCGTCCGCTTGATGCTGGCGTTCGCGATTTCCATCATGAGCTCCGGAAGCTCATCAGGTGGTAGCGCGGCCATATTCTCTTTCTTGGGTTTCTTGAACACCGCTCGAATGCCGCTGAGAGGGTTGGCAAAGATCATTCCGGAGTTGACCCCGTAGGTCATGATCTCATTAAGGCGCTGGCTCACTCGCTTAACCGTCTCGAGGCTGCCTTTGGCCTCAATCGGACGAAGCAGCTTAATGACCATCGGGGCGTTCACTTCCGATAACGGCGTTGATTTCATGCTTGGAAAAACGTGCAGCGTGAGCGAGCGCCAGATGTCTTCGGCATACGCCGGCGTAACCGAATCCTTCTTCAGCTCGAACCAGGCGGTGGCCACGTTCTCGAACGTGTGTTCTGTCTCCGCCCGTTTTGCTTCCAGCAACTCATTGCGCTGAGCTTTGGGGTCCATGCCCTGCGCGAGCAGCTCTCTGGCCTCAACCGTTTTCTTCCGGGCTTGCGCTAGAGAAACCTCGGGATAGGAGCCGAGCGCCATGTTGATTCGATTCTTGGTGACGGGATGTCGGTAGTTGAAATTCCACTGCATCGAGCGATTGACCCTGACTCGCAGCTGGAGCCCGTCGCCATCGGTGAGGACGTAATCCTTGTCTTTCGGTTTGATCGCCTTGAGCTGGCGGTCTGAGAGGCGGGTGGTTTGAGCGCACATGAGAAGTACTCCATGACACCTTTTGGTATTCCCAAGATTAGCCTCGGGTAGCCGGGAATACCATTGGGAATACCAAATAGCCTGGAACTCAAAAAACCTCGAAAGCCCCCAATAGCCCTGAAACCCCCGTATTCTCTGGATTTCAGGCACAAAAAAAGACGTCCGTGGACGTCTTTAGATGATGAAGTGGTGGAGCCGGGGGGATTTGAACCCCCGTCCGCCAGTACTCCGCTGTCGGTACTACATGCGTAGCCGTTTCTATTAAGTTAACCCTCAGCGACCCGAAGGGCAGGGTGCTTTGGGCGAGTTGTGTAAGTTTTAGCCGCTTCGTCCACAACGTACTGCACGGCGATTCTGTTCTATATGACAATCACTTTGGGTTTACAGACATCCCCTGGTGATTGCTGGACCCGAAGGTACCAGAAGCTCAGGGCTAAGGCTGCTTACGCAGCGAGAGCGAATTCCTGGCCGTAGTTTTCGTCATTGGCAACTATAAGAAGTTGCAACAGTGGATTTACGAGTTCTGTTACCAACTCGGCATGCACCTAAAGTTTCGCGACCGGCGTCGAATCCTAAACGGCCCCGTGCTTGTAACTCGTTGTTTCATAGTGAGTGACAAGCCTGTGCAGTGTACGCCAAACGCTCACAGAAGGCCAACCCGAAGGTTGGCCGCGACCGAGTGAGGCGCTTATTGACCGCCTTTTTCGCTGTTCTGCAGATCCTGCAGTGCTTTGGACGTGATCTCGATGCACTTCTTGTCATCACCGGCTGCGTGGGCTGCCTTGGCTTGGGAGACGGCGGTGTCGATTTCGCCGCTTTTGCCGCTGGTGTCGGTGGCTAGCAATGCTTTGCCGTTGTTGATTTTGTCCAGATTGATTCTGCACAGGTCAGGCTCACCTGCAGCGAAAACAGGGGAGGCCATGATCGCAGCGGTAATGAACAAACCAGCAAGAGCGGAACGCTTCATAGGGTATCTCCTTGCGAAAAAGGGCTCGACGCTGCTGGCGTTCAACGGCTGCCAGCGACATCACTGATGAGCCTCGTTCGCCGAGGCCTATGCAGATGACTACGCCGGCGCGCAGGGGTTCTGTTTTTTTGCAGGTTTAATGTGTGCGGGCCTGGGTGACCCGGTCCACGAGATACACCAACCCGTGGTAATCGATGCCGCCATGCTGGCTCAAGCCTATCTCGCAGGTTCGGCTGGTGGAGATGCCCTCGCTGCAATATTGCACCGCGTCCTTGAGTGATCGCAGTGAGTGGGCGTTGAGTTCCGGCGTGGTGAAGCCTTTGTCGCCGGCAAATCCGCAGCAGTGGATGCCCTCCGGGATCACCACGGTTTTGGCGCAGCGCCGCGCGAGATCAATCAATGCCTGGCTCTCGCCCAGGTGTTGAGTGCTACAAGTGACGTGCACAGCAATAGGGGCTTCCTGAGGCGTGAAGTCGAGGCGGTCCATCAGGTGGGTGCGGATAAAGCGCACCGGGTCGTAGAGGTCCAGGCGCGTTTCGCCGAGGTCTTGTACCAGCCTCAGGGTGCAGGGGCTGGTGTCGCAATAGATCGGGTCGAGGCCGCCGCGGCTGGCATGGAGCAGGGCACCGATCAGTTCCTGGCGCTTGTGCTCGGCCTGTTCGGCGTAGCCTTTGGAGGCAAAGGGCTGGCCGCAGCACAGGCTGTCCTGGTTGTCGGGGAAGACCACTTGGTAACCGGCTTTTTCCAGTAGGCCCCGGGTTTTGTCGTACAGCGACATCTGCTCTTTATCACCCGCTGCCGGGCCCATGGCGCGTGAGACACAGGCCGCCAGGTAGACCACGCGCGGGCGCGGGTCTGTCACGGCCGGACTGAAGCGAATGGCTTTTTCCGGATGCGGCATGGCGTTGCTCCACTGCGGGATCTGCCCTTTGGACAGTCTGGTCAGTGTGGCCGACAGCTTGGCCAGGCGTGGCGCGCCCAAGAGCATCCGTGCACCGTTGGCGACGTGCAGGGTGAAGCGCGCACCTTGCATGGCCGTGGCGAAATGGCTGGCGAGCCAATCGGCGGTCTTCGTACGGTCGGCATCGCGTGCGCGGAGTTTTTTCACCAGGTCGCCGGTATTGATGCCTACAGGGCAGCGTTGGGCGCATAACCCGGTGGCGGCGCAGGTGTCGATGCCTTGATAGTGATAGGCCGCTTCCAGTTCGGTGGTATCGACGCCCGCACGTTTCTTCGCCTGAATGTCGCGCCAGATCACAATGCGCTGGCGTGGGCTCAACGTCAGACCTTTCGATGGGCAGACCGGCTCGCAGAAACCACACTCGATGCACTTATCCACAAGCTCGTCGGCAGCGGGCAATGGTTTGAGGTGCTTGAGGTGGATTTGCGGGTCTTCGCTGAGCACCACGTCGGGGTTGAGAATGCCGTTAGGGTCGAGCAGGCGTTTGAGCTGCCACATCAGCTGATAGGCATCACTGCCCCATTCCAGCTCAACGAACGGTGCCATGTTGCGGCCGGTGCCGTGTTCGGCTTTCAGCGAGCCGCCAAATTCCACCGCCACCAGTTGCGCGACATCGTCCATGAACGCTTGATAGCGTGCGACTTCTTCGCTGCTGTTGAAACCTTGGGTGAATACAAAGTGCAGATTGCCTTCTAGGGCATGTCCGAAAAGGATGGCTTCGTCGTAGTGATGTTTGTCGAACAGCGCGATCAAGCGGTTTACACCGGTGGCCAGTTGCTCGACCGGGAAGGTCACGTCTTCGATGATGACCGTGGTGCCGGTTTTACGCACCGCGCCAACGGCCGGGAAGGTGTCTTTGCGGATAGCCCACAGGCGGGCGTTTTCTACGGGGTCTTCGGTGAAGTCGACTTGTTTTTCCACAGGGAATGCAGCCAGGGACGCCATGATCAGCCCCAGTTGCTCATGCAGCAACGCCGGCGACGCGGCGCGGGATTCAATCAGCAGTGCGCAGGCATTTTCCGATAGCTGCTGTACGAAAGCGGGCATGCCCGGTTTGTCCTGTACCGAGCGCATGCTGCGCCGGTCCAGCAACTCGACGGCCGACACCGGTTGAGTTTTGAGCACCGTTACCGCGTTGCAGCAGGTCTCGACATCCGGGAACACAATCAGCGCCGATGCTTTATTCGGGTGATCAATGACGGTGTCGTAAGTCACTGCGCTGATAAAGCCGAGGGTGCCTTCGGAACCCACCAGCAGATGGCTGAGGATATCCAGTGGCTCGTCGAAATCCACCAGAGCATTGAGTGACAGGCCTGTGGTGTTTTTCAGACGGTATTTGTGGCGGATTTTTGCAGCCAGTGCAGCGTTTGCCCGCGTTTCGCGACCCAGATTCGCCAGGCGCTCCAGCAGTGCGCCGTGCTGTTCGCGAAATGCAGCGACGCTGGCTGCATCTTCAGTATCCAGACGGCTACCGTCCGCCAGTACCAGGCGGATACCTGCCAGGGTGTGATAGGTGTTTTGCGCGGTGCCGCAGCACATGCCGCTGGCGTTGTTGGCGACAATGCCGCCAATTTTGCAGGCATTGATCGATGCCGGGTCCGGCCCGATCTTGCGCCCGAACGGTGCCAGCCAGGCATTGGCTTGCGCGCCGATCACGCCGGGTTGCAGGCGGATCTGCGTGCCTTGCCCGCGAATCTCGCGGCCATTCCAATTGTCACCCAGCACGATCAGCACCGAGTCGCTGATGGCTTGGCCGGACAAGCTGGTGCCCGCCGCGCGGAAGGTCACGGGGACGCGGTCACGCTGGGCGAGTTGCAGCAGCGCCACGACTTCCTCTTCCGATTCCACGCGAATCACCAGCTGTGGGATCAGTCGGTAAAAACTGGCGTCGGTGCCGAAGGCGAGGGTGGAAAGTGGATCGTCGAAGCGGCGATCTTTTGGGATCAGTTGTGCGGCGTCGCTCAGAAAAGCAGCAGGCAGGCTCATCGGTCCTCCAGAAATAGCAGACGCCGGAACCGTGTTCCGGCGTCGATTCTTACCCTATTGCGCGCAGGTCTCAGTGCACCAGCATACCGGTGAACCAGTAGGCCTGCGCCAGGGTGATCAGCCCGACGATGGTGGCGAAAAACAGGCTGTGCTTGAGGGTAAAGCGGAACAGATCGGATTCTTTGCCTACCAGGCCGGTGGCGGCGCACGCCACGGCGATTGATTGCGGCGAGATCATTTTGCCGGTCACGCCGCCGCTGGTATTGGCGGCAACCAGCAGCACGTCATTAACGCCAATCTGGTGGGCGGTGGTGGCTTGCAGCGAGCTGAACAGGGCGTTGGACGAAGTGTCGGAGCCTGTCAGGAAAACCCCCAGCCAGCCAAGGAAAGGCGAGAAGAACGGGAAGGCTGCACCCGTGGCTGCCAGCACAAGCGCCATGGTCGAGGACATGCCCGAGTAGTTAGTGACGAAGGCGAAGGCCAGCACCATGCCGATGGACAGGATGGGCCAGCGCAATTCGTAGAAGGTTTCTTTTAAAGTGGTCAGACCAGTTTTTACATCGATCTTGAGCACCAGCATCGAGATCAGCGCGGAGAAGAAAATCGCGGTGCCCGTTGCAGAGATCGGGTCCAGCTTGAACACCGCCGGAATCGCCGTCGGGTTAGCGACAATCGGGGCGACCTTGACGACCAGTTGATCCAGGTGCGGGATCGCGAAGTTGAAGACCCAGCTGTACATCGCGCCACCTGCAGCGAACATCGCTTTGAATGGCTTGAGGGTCCAAATGGTGACCAGTACGGTCAGGATCAGGAACGGCGACCAGGCCTTGAATATCTGCCCCAGGCCGTAGGGCGAAGCGAGCGTTTGGCGCGGCTGACCGAAGCCGCCGATGCTGGCGGTGACCGCAGCCCCGGAGGTGGCCCCCGCAATCTGTGCGCCCGCGGCACGCTTGGGTTGCCAGACTTTCAAAAACAGGGTCAGGGCTACCAGGCTGACGAGGGCCGAGGTGATGTCCGGCAGTTCCGGGCCGATGAAGTTGGACGTGAAATATTGGGTGACGGCAAAGCTCAAGCCTGCCACCAGCGCCGCCGGCCAGGTTTCGCGAACGCCGCGCAGGCCGTCCATCATGAACACCAGCCAGAACGGTACAAACAGCGACAGCAACGGCAGTTGGCGGCCGGCCATGGCGCCGATTTTGAAGGAATCAATGCCGGTTACTTGGCCGGCGACGATGATCGGAATGCCCAGCGCGCCAAAGGCTACAGGCGCGGTGTTGGCGATCAGGCACAAGCCGGCGGCATACAGCGGGTTGAAACCCAGGCCGACCAGCAGTGCGGCGGTAATCGCCACGGGGGCGCCGAAGCCGGCCGCACCTTCGAGGAACGCGCCGAAGCAGAAACCGATCAACAGCACCTGAAGGCGCTGATCGTCGGTGATCGACAGGACCGAGCTGCGGATGATTTCAAATTGGCCGCTCTTGACGGTCAGTTTGTAGAGGAAAACGGCGGCGACGATGATCCATGCGATGGGCCACAGGCCGTAGGCAAAACCATAACCGGCGGCGGCCAGCGCCATGTCGACCGGCATCTTGAAGGCGAAGATTGCCACCAGGATCGACAATGCCAGCGTAATACTCCCGGCGACGTGGCCTTTGAGGCGAAACACGGCCAGGGCGAGGAAGAAGAATACGATCGGAATGACGGCGGCCAGTGCGGACAGGCCGAGGCTGCCGAGCGGGCTGTAGAGCTGTTGCCAGGTTTGCATGTGGGGTGGCCCCTAATTGTTGTTGGTCAGGCACTGTTTAGTCAGCTTGGATAATTGGTAAGACCAATTTACAGCCGCTGTTGGCTAGAGTAAAAGTGTTGGCGTGGCTGTGTCAATTTGCCGCTGACCAAACTTTGGTCGTAGCGACGTAGCCGAGGTGTCCTGCTCGGGTCTATCGAAGGCGTTCTGATAGGTGCCGCAAGCGCGGCGATAGGCCAGAATAGAGCCCCCGGCGAGTGGTCGGGATTGTGGAGAGTGAGTTATGGGGTTTGATCAGGTGCGTCAGCGCCGTTTGTCTGACGATATTGTCGAGCAGCTCGAGGGCATGATCCTTGAGGGCACGCTGAAGTCGGGCGAGCGCTTGCCGGCCGAGCGCGCTTTGGCTGAGCAGTTTGGCGTGTCGCGCCCTTCGTTGCGTGAGGCGATTCAGAAGCTGGCGGCCAAGGGGCTGTTGGTCAGTCGTCAGGGTGGCGGTAACTATGTGGCGGATTCTCTGGGGTCTACCTTCAGTGATCCGCTGCTGCACCTGCTGGAAAATAACCCGGAGGCTCAGCGTGATTTGCTCGAGTTTCGTCAGACCCTTGAAGCGTCTTGTGCCTATTACGCGGCGTTGCGGGCTACCGAGGTGGACCGTGAGCGGCTGACGTCGGCTTTTGAAGCGTTACAGGATTGCTATACGCGTGTGGATGAGGTCAGCCGGGTGGAAGAGGGCGCGGCCGATGCGCGGTTTCACTTGGCCATCGCTGAGGCCAGTCATAACGCGGTGTTGCTGCACACCATTCGCGGACTGTTTGATCTGCTCAAGCGGAACGTGGTGACCAACATCGGCGGCATGTACCAGCAGCGTACGGAGACCCGTGACATGCTGATCAGTCAGCACCGGGATTTGTACCTGGCAATTATCGAGGGGCGTGCCGAGCAGGCGCGGGAAGTCTCAACACGTCACCTGTTGTATGTGCAGGAAGTGTTGGAAGAGGTGCGTCAGGAAGTTCAGCGCGTAGCGCGGGCGGAGCGGCGTAAAGGCATGTAGCCCGGGGTGAGTCACCCGAGGCTACAGTGTCACAAGGATTACTCTTCCTTGCCCTTGTTGCGCACGGCACGGTGCAGTTCACGATTGGAGTCGCGTTCGCGCTCGGTGTCGCGCTTGTCGTATTCCTTTTTGCCCTTGCCGAGCGCGATCTCGCACTTGACCAGGTGCTTGCTCCAGTACCAGGACAGGCAGATGCAGGCATAGCCTTTCTGCTGTACGGCGGCAGCGAGCTTTTCCAGTTCGCGGGCGTTGAGCAATAGCTTGCGCGTGCGCACCGGGTCGGCGATTACGTGGGTGCTCGCGGTCGTCAGCGGGGTGATATGACTGCCCAGCAGCCATGCCTCGCCATCCTTGAGCAATACGTAGCTGTCGACCAGTTGCAGCTTGCTGGCGCGCAGACTCTTTACTTCCCAGCCGGCCAGGACCAGACCAGCCTCGAACCGATGTTCGATGAAGTAATCGTGTCGCGCCTTTTTATTTTGCGCGATGGTCCCTGTAGGGTGTTTCTTTTGTTTAGCCATAGGGGCGGCATTATAGGGAGTTGCGAGCGTGTCGGCTACGGTCAACCTGCGTGCTTGAGCGTGTTGGACGAATCCCGGACAATACGGGCAGTTCTTAGGTTTTTTTCTCTCGCGGATCGGGCTGTTCTTTCGCGATGTTTGCTTCAGCAGTGGAAATAACGCTCACATGACGACGCATATTCAACGTTCGGCCTTACTGCCTTATCCGGCGCAGGCGCTCTATGACCTGGTCAACGACGTTGCGCGTTACCCGGAATTCCTGCCTTGGTGCTCCACTGCCGAGGTACTGGAAGGCAGTGATGAGCACATGGTTGCCAGTGTTGGGGTGGCCAAGGGCGGTCTTAGCCAGCACTTTGTTACGCGCAACGTACTGGTGCCTGGGAAATCCATTGAAATGAATCTGCAGGAAGGGCCCTTCACCCAGTTGCATGGGGTGTGGGTGTTCAAGGCACTGACCGACAAGGCCTGCAAGATCAGCCTCGACCTGTCATTTGATTATGCGGGCCCAATTGTGCGCGCGACGTTGGGGCCATTGTTTAACCAGGCGGCTAATACGCTGGTCGATGCATTCTGTCAGCGGGCCAAGCAACTGCATGGTTGAGATTGAAGTGGTATATGCCGCCGAGGATCGCCAGGTTTTGTTGGCGGTGACGGTGCCTGCGGGCACAAGCCTGAGGGTGGCGGTGCAGGCATCGGGCATTGCAGTGCAACTTCCGGGGCTGGTATTGGCTGATTGCCCTTCGGGGATTTTTGGCAAGTTGGTTGCGGACGCGGATGTGCGTGCTGTGCAGCCGGGTGATCGAATTGAGATTTACCGGCCGTTGCTGGCAGACCCCAAGGAAGTGCGCAGGCTGCGCGCGGCCAAGGCCGCGATGGCCAGGCAACAACCTTCATAACGCTGCCAATCGACAGGCAACAAAAAGCCCGGCATGCCGGGCTTTTTGTTGCGCGCCGCAAAATTATTGCGGGGCGGTGTCCAGAGGCTGTGGCGTCGGGACCGGAACGGTTTGCACGCCATCCACGTCCTTCTGGATCTGATCCAGCAACGAGCCTGGCTTGGCCGGTACCTCGGACTTCGGCTTCTCTGCTTCCTGCGCGGGCGCAGTCACATTGGTGCCGTTGTCCTTGCCCAGCAAGGCTTCATCACGGCTTACACCGGGCATGAAGTCACCGGACAGGCTGACAAGCTGGTCATTGCCATTGAAGATGACGCTGACGCGTTCCTGCTGGCGCTCACCGCCACCTGGCTGGATGCTGTAGAGATAATCCCAGCGATCGGCATGAAAAGTGTCGGTCAGCAGGGGGTTGCCCATGATAAACCGTACTTGCCGTCGGGTCATTCCCGGACGTAACTGGTCTATCATGTCCTGCGTGACGACATTGCCCTGCTGGATGTCGATTTTGTAAACCCCGGGGAATGAACAACCGGCGAGTGCGAGCAGTCCCACAAGGGTGAAACTGGTTAGCAAGAGCTTGGTGTTTTGCATCGGTGGGCGACTTCCACTATCTTGGCTGGGACAACGTAAACGCCGATCATACCCGTATTAAGAGAAGCTGCGAAGCAGCATCCGCGAGAAAGCTAACCATGGTTGAAAATAGCGAACTACGCAAAGCCGGTCTTAAAGTGACTCTGCCACGAGTCAAGATTCTACAAATGCTCGATTCTGCTGAGCAGCGCCACATGAGTGCCGAAGATGTTTACAAGGCGCTGATGGAGTCTAACGAGGACGTTGGCCTGGCCACGGTTTACCGTGTGCTGACCCAGTTTGAAGCCGCAGGGCTGGTGGTTCGTCATAATTTCGACGGCGGTCATGCAGTGTTCGAATTGGCTGACGGCGGTCATCACGACCACATGGTTGACCTGGATACCAATGAGGTTATCGAGTTCACCAGTCCGGAAATCGAGAAGCTCCAGCACACTATCGCTGAGCAGCATGGGTTCGATTTGGTGGACCATAATCTGGTGCTGTACATCCGTAAGAAAAAGTAAAAATCGACGCAGATTTGCTCTGCGAAACGATTGAAGGCGACCCTAGGGTCGCCTTCGTGCTTTCTATAGTAGAGAAAAGAGAGCGAAAAATGCTCGGTTCAGGCCTTGGTAGCCACGACCATTTTCTTCGCGTGGGCCAGGGACTCCTTGGTCAGGTCGATACCGCCCAGCATCCGCGCCACTTCTTCTACGCGTTCCGACTTGTTCAGCTTGGACACGGCCGTGTGCGTCGCATCGCTGCCTCTTACTTTATGCACAAACAAATGCTGATGCCCTTGAGCCGCCACTTGCGGTAAGTGAGTGACCGTCAGTACCTGGCCACGATCCCCTAGTCGGCGCAACAATTGGCCAACAATCTCTGCGGTCGGCCCGCCAATACCAACGTCCACTTCATCGAATACCAGCGTGGGTACCCGTGATGTCTGGGCGGTAATCACCTGGATCGCCAGGCTGATCCGCGACAGTTCGCCACCGGACGCCACTTTCGCCAGTGCCTTGAGCGGCTGCCCAGGGTTGGCACTCACCAGCAGTTCCACCTGTTCCAGGCCGTGAGGTTGTAGTTCATTGCTGGTGTTGGTGCGCAGTTCGATGGTAAAGCGCCCGCCAGGCATGCCAAGGCGCTGAATTTCCTGCTCTACGGCGCTGGCCAGGCTTGTGGCCGCTTGCTGGCGCAGGTCGCTCAGTTCGCGGGCCTTTTCTTGGTAATGTCGGGCGAAAGAGGCGAGTTCGTCGCCCAGTCGCTCAATGGATTCGTCGTTGGCGTTGAGGGTTTCGATTTCATCCAGCAGTTTTTGCTGCATCGTCGCCACTTCGGTCGGCTGAATGCGATGTTTGCGCGCCAGGGTGTAGATGGTATCCAGGCGTTCCTCTATTTCCTGCAGGCGGGCTGGATCGGCATCGAAGTGGTCGAGAAAGCGGTTGAGCTCTCCCACGGCTTCTTCAACCTGGATCTGTGCGCTGGTCAGTAACGTTGTGGCTTCGTTCAGCGAGCCGGATGCATTGTTCACGCTGGACAGGCGATTGAGGCTGGCGGTCAGTGCATTGAGCACGTTGCCGGAATCGCTTTCGCTGCATTGCTCCACCACTTGCCGGCAGATACCCAGCAGGGTTTCGGCGTTGGTCAGGTTCTTGTGTTCCTGTTCCAACTGCTCCAGCTCGGTTTCGCCCAGGCCCAGGCTCTCGAGCTCTTCGAGCTGATAGCTGAGCAGCTGGTGACGAGCGCGTTGTTCGTCGCCGGAGTTGGAGAGCCGCTCCAGCTCCTGGCGCGTCTGTCTCCAGCGCTGGGCGGCAAGTTGTACTTGTCGGGCCAGATCGGTGGCACCGGCGTACTCATCGAGCAAACGGCGATGGGTGTCGGTTTTCAGCAGGGATTGGTGTTCATGCTGGCTGTGGATATCGATCAGCAATTCGCCGAGGGCTTTCAAGTCGCCAAGGGGGCAAGGCGTGCCGTTGATGTAGCCGCGTGAGCGTCCTTCTGCCGTGATGACTCGGCGCAGGATGCACGGGCCCTCATTATTAAGGTCGCGCTCGGCCAGCCAGGCTTCGGCTTCGGGAATATCTGCCAGGTCAAAGGTGGCAAGGATATCGGCCTTGTCCGCGCCTGGGCGCACCACGCCGCTATCGGCACGGTCGCCAAGAGTAAGGCCCAAGGCGTCGAGCATGATCGATTTACCGGCGCCGGTTTCGCCTGTGATTACGCTCATCCCGCGATCCAGTTCGAGATCCAGATGTTCAACGATGGCGTAGTTATGTACAGACAGGTGCACGAGCATGACGGCCGCTCCCAGGCGTTAGGTCTGGTTATTTATACAGTGTTTTGTTTAGGGCTGACAATCCTGGCGCTTAGCTCAATTTGCTTGATCGAATGACTTTATTAGCGCAATTGGGAATGACTGCTCAGAAATTGATCTGGCGCAAGTGAAAGGCTTATGGAAGCGCCTGCGCCCTTGAACCTGGAAATTGTGGCCCCATATACCGGAACAGAAGCGCGAGTTTAGTTCGCGCATGATTTTGAAAGGAGAAATCTATGGCTGACGAACAGACGCAGGATACGCAAACTCCAGACGCCAATTCGGCTGCCGGTGATGAACTGGCAACTCGTGTGCAAGTGCTCGAAGAGCAATTGGCCGCTGCGCAGGATCAGTCTTTGCGTGTTGCTGCCGATCTGCAGAACGTCCGCCGCCGCGCCGAGCAGGATGTCGAAAAGGCTCACAAATTCGCGTTGGAAAAATTCGCCAATGACCTGCTGCCGATTATCGACAGCCTGGAGCGTGGCCTTGAGTTGTCCAACGCGGCCGACGAAAACATCCGCCCGATGCGCGAAGGGATCGAGCTGACCCTGAAAATGTTCCAGGACACCCTGAAGCGTTATCAGTTGGAGGCCATCGATCCGCAAGGCGGCGAGCCGTTCAATGCAGAGCATCACCAGGCTATGGCCATGCAGGAAAGCCATGACCTTGAGCCGAACAGCGTATTGAAAGTGTTCCAGAAGGGTTATCAGCTCAACGGTCGCTTGCTGCGCCCGGCAATGGTGGTGGTGAGCAAGGCTCCTGCACCTGTTGCACCTTCTATTGATGAGCAGGCTTGAAATCCGCCGCAAGGCCCCCATTTATAAGTCAAGCGTTTAAGTGCTACCGCAGTTAGCCACCACTGCTGCGGCAACCAAATTCATGTTTCGGGAGAGTCAATCATGGGCAAAATTATCGGTATCGACCTGGGGACTACCAACTCCTGCGTCTCCGTGCTGGAAAACGGCGTTGCAAAAGTTATCGAAAACGCCGAAGGCGCGCGTACCACGCCGTCGATCATTGCTTACGCCAACGACGGTGAAATCCTCGTCGGTCAGTCGGCCAAGCGTCAGGCTGTGACCAATCCGCACAACACCCTGTACGCGGTGAAGCGTCTGATCGGTCGTAAGTTCGACGAAGAAGTCGTACAGAAAGACATCAAGATGGTCCCTTACAAAATCGCCAAGGCTGACAACGGTGACGCGTGGGTTGAAGTAAACGGCCAGAAAATGTCGCCGCCGCAAATCTCGGCTGAAATCTTGAAAAAGATGAAGAAAACCGCCGAAGACTACCTCGGTGAAGCAGTAACTGAGGCGGTGATTACCGTTCCGGCCTACTTCAACGACAGCCAGCGCCAGGCGACCAAAGACGCCGGCCGCATCGCCGGTCTGGACGTAAAACGTATCATCAACGAACCGACCGCAGCTGCTCTGGCTTACGGTATGGACAAGGCCAAGGGCGACCACACCGTGATCGTTTACGACCTGGGTGGCGGTACTTTTGACGTCTCCGTGATCGAGATCGCTGAAGTTGACGGCGAGCACCAGTTCGAAGTGTTGGCCACCAACGGTGACACTTTCCTGGGTGGTGAAGACTTTGACATTCGTCTGATCGACTACCTCGTTGACGAATTCAAGAAAGAAAGCGGCATGAACCTCAAGGGTGACCCGCTGGCGATGCAGCGCCTGAAAGAAGCTGCCGAGAAAGCCAAGATCGAGCTGTCTTCCGCTCAGTCGACCGACGTGAACCTGCCGTACATCACTGCAGACGCTACCGGTCCTAAGCACTTGAACGTGAAGATCTCGCGCTCCAAGCTGGAAGCGCTGGTTGAAGACCTGGTTCAACGCACCATCGAGCCTTGCCGCATCGCGCTGAAAGACTCGGGTATCGACGTTGGTTCGATCAACGACGTGATCCTGGTAGGCGGTCAGACCCGTATGCCACTGGTTCAGAAGCTGGTCACCGAGTTCTTCGGTAAAGAAGCACGTAAAGACGTGAACCCGGACGAAGCCGTTGCCATGGGTGCTGCTATCCAGGGTGCGGTACTGGCCGGCGACGTGAAAGACGTGCTGCTGCTGGACGTCAGCCCGCTGACCCTGGGTATCGAAACCATGGGTGGCGTGATGACCGCGCTGATCGAGAAAAACACCACGATTCCTACCAAGAAATCGCAAGTGTTCTCGACTGCCGACGACAACCAGGGCGCCGTGACCATTCACGTACTGCAAGGTGAGCGTAAGCAAGCCGCTCAGAACAAGTCCTTGGGCAAGTTCGACCTGGCTGAGATTCCACCAGCACCACGTGGCGTGCCACAAATTGAAGTGACCTTCGACATCGACGCCAACGGCATCTTGCACGTAGGTGCTAAAGACAAGGCCACTGGCAAAGAGCAGAAGATCACCATCAAGGCCAACTCCGGTCTGTCTGATGAAGAAATTCAACAGATGATTCGTGATGCTGAAACCAATGCCGAGGCTGACAAGAAGTTTGAAGAGCTGGCCGGTGCCCGTAACCAAGGTGATGCATTGGTTCACTCGACGCGCAAAATGATCGCTGAAGCTGGCGATAAAGTGACTGCCGAAGAGAAAACTGCAATCGAAGCCGCTTTGGTTGCCCTGGAAGCCGCTGTTAAAGGCGACGACAAGGCTGCCATCGAAGCCAAGGTTGAGGAGCTGTCGAAGGTCTCCGCGCCAGTTGCTCAGAAAATGTACGCCGAGCAAGGCCAGCCGGCAGAGGGTGCTGCACAACACGCAGAGCCTGAAGCCAAGCACGACGACGTTGTCGATGCCGAGTTCGAAGAAGTCAAAGACCACAAGTAAGTTGGTCGCCCGGTTGACCGCTATCAAGCGGTGACTGGTAGGATGTCGCCGCGCGGGAGCTTGCTCCCGCGTTGGCGTGTCTGGGGTATGTGAATTTTTACAACATGCGACAAGGGTCGGATGTTGGCGGTGTGACTGGGAATGCTCCTGCTTTCCGGGCGAAAGTCACCGCGTTTTTGGCCGGGTCCCTGGCTAAAAGCAGTAATGACCAGGATCGTTGAATTGACGTGAGTTGGGTCCGGGCCTGTATTGGGGCTCAACGAGTTTGGCAAGGCTCAGGAGGGTCTGGCCGAACGTCCTTAAGAGTGCAAAGACTTATGGCAAAGCGTGACTATTACGAAGTATTGGGTGTTGAGCGCGGTTCCAGCGAGGCGGACCTGAAAAAGGCTTACCGTCGCCTGGCGATGAAGCACCACCCGGACCGTAATCCGGATAGCAAAGAATCCGAAGAGATGTTCAAAGAGGCCAACGAGGCCTACGAATGCCTGTCTGATCCCAACAAACGTGCGGCCTACGACCAGTATGGTCATGCCGGTGTCGACCCAAGTATGGGTGGCGGCGGTGCCGGTTTTGGTGGTCAGAACTTTTCCGATATTTTCGGTGATGTATTCAGCGACTTCTTCGGTGGTGGCCGTGGCGGCCAACGCGGCGGTGCCCAGCGTGGCAGCGACTTGCGTTACACCCTGGAGCTGAATCTGGAGGAGGCCGTACGCGGCACCACCGTCAATATCCGTGTGCCGACGCTGGTCAATTGCAAGCCATGCGACGGTTCGGGCGCCAAGAAAGGCTCCTCTCCGATCACTTGCCCAACCTGCGGCGGTATCGGCCAGGTGCGTATGCAGCAGGGCTTCTTCTCGGTGCAGCAGACCTGCCCGCGTTGCCATGGCCAGGGCAAGATCATTTCCGATCCGTGCGATTCCTGCCACGGCGAAGGCCGTGTCGAAGAGTACAAGACCCTCTCGGTGAAAGTGCCGGCGGGTGTGGACACAGGTGATCGCATTCGTCTGTCGGGCGAAGGCGAGGCGGGGACTCAGGGTGGTCCTACAGGCGACCTGTATGTGGTGATCAATGTGCGCGAGCACTCGATTTTCCAGCGCGATGGCAAGCACCTGTTCTGCGAAGTGCCGATCAGCTTTGTCGATGCTGCATTGGGTGGTGAGCTGGAGATCCCGACGCTTGATGGTCGAGTCAAGCTCAAGATTCCTGAGGGGACGCAGACCGGCAAGCAGTTCCGTATCCGTGGCAAAGGCGTTGCGCCGGTGCGCGGTGGCGGTGCTGGTGACCTGATGTGCCGTGTAGCGGTGGAGACTCCGGTTAATCTGGGCCGTCGTCAGCGTGAATTGCTTGAAGAGTTCCGCAGCTCGTTGGAAGGTGATGACTCCCATTCGCCGAAAACCACGGGCTTTTTCGATGGCGTGAAGCGCTTCTTCGGCGACCTGTAAGGAAGTGAATATGCGACGTATAGCCGTAATGGGCGCTGCCGGGCGCATGGGCAAGACGCTGGTCGAGGCGGTGCAGCAGCGCTCACCGGCTTGCGGGTTGACCGCGGCGATTGTTCGTCCCGGCAGCACGTTGACGGGTGCGGATGCCGGTGAGTTGGCCTCGTTAGGGCGCATTGGCGTTTCGTTGTCGGGCAATCTGGAGAAGGTGGCTGACGATTTCGACGTGCTCATCGACTTCACTCTGCCAGAGGTAATGCTGAAAAACCTGGCGTTCTGCCGCAAGGCGGGTAAGGCCATGGTAATCGGCACTACGGGCCTGAGTGCCGAGCAGAAGCAGTTGTTGGTCGAGGCGGGCAAAGATATCCCGGTGGTCTTCGCTGCCAACTTCAGTGTCGGTGTGAACCTGTCGCTCAAGCTGCTCGATATGGCGGCTCGTGTGCTCGGTGAGGATGCGGATATCGAGATTATCGAGACGCATCACCGCCACAAGATCGATGCGCCGTCTGGCACCGCGCTGCGCATGGGCGAGGCTATCGCCGATGCGCTGGGGCGTGACCTGTCGAAAGTTGCTGTTTACGGGCGTGAAGGCCATACCGGTGCGCGTGCGCGTGACACCATTGGCTTTGCCACCGTTCGCGGTGGCGATGTGGTTGGCGATCACACCGTACTGTTCGCTACCGAAGGCGAGCGCTTGGAGATTACACACAAAGCGTCCAGTCGCATGACGTTTGCCAAGGGCGCGGTACGTGCCGCGCTCTGGTTGGAAGGTCGCGAGCCTGGTCTGTATGACATGCGCGATGTGCTGGATCTGCACTAATCAGTAGCTAAAACGGGGCCTCAGGATTATCCTGAGGCCCCGTTTTTAACCGCTAAGCGACGTCCTGTCGCATTCCCCTGCCTTTAAGGCTCATTAGCGGTGGACCAAAAAAGCCTTTTTCTGTAAGCTACAGCTTTAGTGTGTCCACTAAAAGCGCGCAGAATAATTCAGTGAAGAAGCGGGGTGACGTGTCCATACGTCACTCCGCTTTTTTACAATCTGCGATCGCCCTTTCAGGCTTTATTTACGGGAGGTCTTCTTGACTAAGCCAGCCATACTCGCCCTTGCTGATGGCAGCATTTTTCGCGGCGAAGCCATTGGAGCCGACGGTCAAACCGTTGGAGAGGTGGTGTTTAACACTGCCATGACCGGCTATCAGGAAATCCTTACCGATCCTTCCTACGCCCAACAGATCGTTACCCTGACCTATCCGCACATCGGCAACACCGGTACTACACCGGAAGACGTCGAGTCTGATCGTGTCTGGTCGGCCGGTCTGGTGATTCGTGACCTGCCACTGGTTGCGAGCAACTGGCGTAACACGATGTCGCTGTCCGATTACCTGAAAGCCAATAACGTTGTGGCGATCGCCGGTATCGATACGCGCCGCCTGACACGCATCTTGCGTGAAAAAGGCTCGCAGAACGGCTGCATCATGGCGGGTGACAATATTTCCGAAGCGGCGGCGATCGCTGCAGCGCAAGGCTTCCCTGGCCTGAAAGGCATGGACCTGGCGAAAGAAGTCAGCACCAAAAAACAGTATGAGTGGCGCTCCACTGTCTGGGACTTGAAGACCGACAGCCACGAGACCATCGCTGCTGCTGACCTGCAATACCACGTAGTCGCCTACGACTACGGCATCAAGTACAACATCCTGCGCATGCTGGTCGAGCGCGGTTGCCGCGTAACCGTGGTGCCGGCGCAAACCCCGGCCAGCGACGTGCTGGCCCTGCAGCCGGACGGTGTGTTTCTGTCCAACGGCCCGGGTGACCCTGAGCCTTGCGACTACGCCATCAAGGCGATCAAGGAAGTGCTGGAAACCGAGATTCCGGTGTTCGGTATCTGCCTCGGTCACCAACTGCTGGCCCTGGCCTCCGGCGCCAAGACCCTCAAAATGGGTCACGGCCACCACGGTGCCAACCACCCTGTGCAAGACCTGGACACTGGCGTTGTAATGATCACCAGCCAGAACCACGGCTTTGCGGTGGATGAAGCGACCTTGCCGGGCAATGTCCGTGCGATTCACAAGTCGCTGTTCGACGGCTCCCTCCAAGGCATCGAGCGCACCGACAAGAGCGCGTTCAGCTTCCAGGGCCACCCTGAAGCAAGCCCGGGCCCGAACGACGTAGCGCCGCTGTTCGACCGTTTCATCAATGAAATGGCCAAACGACGCTGACGGACTGGCTTGCGGGCGGCCCCGAACCTCGGTGGCCCCCGCAGGCTCTTCAAAGAGTGTTCAAGACGGCTTGCCGACTGACCTGCGGATTTGAGTGACAAACCCATGCCAAAACGTACAGACATAAAAAGCATCCTGATTCTCGGCGCTGGCCCGATCGTGATCGGCCAGGCCTGTGAATTCGACTACTCCGGTGCCCAGGCCTGTAAAGCCCTGCGCGAAGAGGGCTACCGCGTCATCCTAGTGAACTCCAACCCGGCCACCATCATGACCGACCCGGACATGGCCGACGCCACCTACATCGAGCCGATCAAGTGGCAGACCGTTGCCAAGATCATCGAAAAAGAGCGTCCAGATGCACTGCTGCCAACCATGGGCGGCCAGACTGCACTGAACTGCGCCCTGGACCTGGAGCGCGAAGGCGTCCTGGAAAAGTTCGGCGTAGAGATGATCGGCGCGAATGCCGACACCATCGACAAGGCTGAAGACCGCTCGCGTTTCGACAAGGCCATGAAGTCCATCGGCCTTGACTGCCCGCGTTCCGGTATCGCCCACAGCATGGAAGAGGCCAACGCGGTACTCGAAAAGCTGGGCTTCCCGTGCATCATTCGTCCATCCTTCACCATGGGTGGCACCGGTGGCGGTATTGCTTACAACCGTGAAGAGTTCGAAGAAATCTGCGCGCGTGGTCTGGACCTGTCGCCGACTAAAGAGCTGCTGATCGACGAATCCCTGATCGGCTGGAAAGAGTACGAAATGGAGGTTGTCCGCGATAAGAAGGACAACTGCATCATCGTCTGCTCCATCGAAAACTTCGACCCGATGGGCGTGCACACGGGTGACTCGATCACCGTTGCTCCAGCACAGACCCTGACGGACAAGGAATACCAGATCATGCGTAACGCCTCGTTGGCGGTATTGCGTGAAATCGGTGTTGAAACCGGCGGTTCCAACGTTCAGTTCGGTATCTGCCCGGACACCGGTCGTATGGTTGTGATCGAGATGAACCCGCGTGTATCGCGTTCGTCGGCGCTGGCATCGAAAGCTACCGGCTTCCCGATTGCGCGTATCGCTGCCAAATTGGCGATCGGTTACACCTTGGACGAGCTGCAAAACGAAATCACTGGCGGCGCTACACCGGCGTCCTTTGAGCCGTCCATCGACTACGTTGTGACCAAGCTGCCGCGCTTTGCATTCGAGAAATTCCCGAAAGCCGACGCACGGCTGACCACTCAGATGAAGTCGGTTGGTGAAGTCATGGCCATCGGCCGGACCTTCCAGGAATCCCTGCAGAAAGCCCTGCGTGGCCTGGAAGTAGGCGTTTGCGGCCTGGACGAGAAGCTCGACCTGAGCAATCCTGAAAGCATGAGCGTGCTCAAGCGCGAGCTGACCGTACCTGGCGCTGAGCGCATCTGGTACGTCGCTGACGCATTCCGTGCCGGCATGACCGTCGAAGATATCTTCGGCATGAACATGATCGACCCGTGGTTCCTGGTACAGATCGAAGATCTGATCAAGGAAGAAGAGAAGGTCAAGACCCTCGGTCTGTCCTCTATCGACCGCGACCTGATGTTCCGCCTCAAGCGCAAAGGTTTCTCCGACCAGCGTTTGGCCAAGCTGCTGGGTGTGACCGAGAAGAACCTGCGCACGCATCGCCACAAGCTGGACATCTTCCCGGTCTACAAGCGCGTTGACACCTGCGCGGCCGAGTTCGCAACCGACACCGCCTACCTGTACTCCACCTATGAGGAAGAGTGCGAGGCTGCGCCGTCGGGGCGTGACAAGATCATTATCCTGGGTGGCGGTCCAAACCGTATCGGCCAGGGCATCGAGTTCGACTATTGCTGCGTACACGCCGCCCTCGCCCTGCGCGAAGACGGGTACGAGACCATCATGGTCAACTGCAATCCGGAAACTGTTTCCACTGACTACGACACCTCCGACCGTCTGTACTTTGAGCCGGTAACGCTGGAAGACGTGCTGGAAATCTGCCGCGTCGAGAAGCCAAAAGGTGTGATCGTTCAGTACGGCGGCCAAACTCCGCTGAAACTGGCTCGCGCCCTGGAAGCTGCCGGCGTGCCGATCATCGGCACCAGCCCTGACGCCATCGACCGTGCCGAAGACCGTGAGCGCTTCCAGCAAATGGTTGAGCGCCTGAACCTGCGTCAGCCGCCTAACGCTACCGTGCGCAGCGAAGACGAAGCCATCCGTGCAGCCAGCAAGATCGGTTACCCGCTGGTGGTGCGTCCGTCCTACGTATTGGGCGGCCGTGCGATGGAAATCGTTTACGAAGAAGAAGAACTCAAGCGTTACCTGCGTGATGCGGTGAAAGTGTCCAACGACAGCCCGGTGCTGCTGGACCACTTCCTCAACTGCGCCATCGAAATGGACGTGGATGCGGTTTGCGATGGCACCGACGTAGTGATCGGCGCGATCATGCAGCACATCGAACAGGCGGGCGTTCACTCCGGTGACTCCGCATGCTCGCTGCCGCCGTACTCGCTGCCGGCGCACATCCAGGACGAGATGCGTGAACAGGTCAAGAAAATGGCCCTGGAACTGGGCGTTGTCGGCCTGATGAACGTTCAGTTGGCGCTGCAAGGCGAAGACATCTACGTCATCGAAGTCAACCCGCGTGCTTCGCGTACCGTGCCATTTGTATCCAAGTGCATCGGTGTGTCCCTCGCCATGATCGCTGCCCGCGTGATGGCGGGTAAGACCCTGAAGGAAATCGGCTTCACCAAGGAAATCATTCCTAACTTCTACAGCGTGAAAGAGGCGGTGTTCCCATTCGCCAAATTCCCTGGTGTGGACCCGATCCTGGGCCCAGAGATGAAGTCCACCGGTGAAGTGATGGGTGTGGGTGACACTTTCGGTGAAGCATTCGCCAAGGCCCAGATGGGTGCCAGTGAAGTGCTGCCGACCGGTGGTACTGCATTCATCAGTGTGCGTGACGACGACAAGCCGCTGGTTGCAGGCGTGGCCCGTGATCTGATCAACTTGGGCTTTGAAGTCGTGGCCACCGCCGGGACCGCCAAGCTGATCGAAGCTGCCGGCCTGAAAGTGCGTCGCGTGAACAAGGTGACGGAAGGCCGTCCGCATGTGGTCGACATGATCAAGAATGACGAAGTCACCCTGATCATCAACACCACCGAAGGTCGCCAGTCGATCGCGGATTCCTACTCCATTCGTCGTAATGCCTTGCAGCACAAGATCTACTGCACCACCACCATTGCTGCAGGCGAAGCTATCTGCGAAGCGCTCAAGTTCGGTCCGGAAAAGACCGTGCGTCGCTTGCAGGATCTACACGCAGGATTGAAGGCATGATCAAATACCCTATGACCGTCCAGGGCGCCAAGGCCCTGGAAGAGGAACACGCCCACCTGACCAAGGTCGTACGTCCAAAGCTGAGCCAGGACATCGGTACGGCCCGCGAGCTGGGCGACTTGAAGGAAAACGCTGAATACCATGCTGCTCGTGAGCAGCAAGGTATGGTCGAGGCGCGGATCCGTGACATCGAAGGCCGTATGCAGAATGCGGTGATCATCGACGTCACGACCATCCCGCACACCGGCAAAGTGATTTTCGGCACCACCGTCGAAATCGCCAACGTCGAGACGGATGAGCGCGTCGTTTACCACATCGTGGGTGAGGACGAGGCTGACTTTAAACTCGGCAAGATTTCCGTGGGGTCACCACTCGCTCGTGCCTTGATTGCCAAGGAAGAGGGTGACGTGGTGTCCGTCAAGACGCCTGGTGGCGTGATCGAGTACGAGATTGTCGAAGTTCGTCACGTCTGAAAAGCGGCGCCCGCTTCGTGCGGGCGCCATGCTTTGGCAGCTCGCCCAGATGCTTTGGGTGGGTGGCCTGTGGCTATTGCACATTGGTGTACTGCCGGTGTTGGGCCTGATTGGCCTGGCGCCGTTGCTGATCGATGAGCTCGATGGATTGCTCAGTGCGTTGCTGGTGGGTTTTGCAGCGGCGTGCGTGACGCTCCAGGTGCTGGTGCTGATCAAGGCCGAAGGCTTGGGGAGTTTGTGGCGGGATATTCGCGGCCAACTGCTGTTGATGGCGCTGTATGCATGTGCAATGTTTTGCGTGGTGCATGTGTGGCTGCCGGAAGCGTTGCGCTGGCAGCTATTCAGCTATCTTGTGCTAGGGTTCTCCGGCCTGGTGCTGGTTATACAGCCTGCGCCGGGATGGAGTGGCAGGGCGCGCGAAGCACGCCCGTGACCCTTGTTGTCATTTGAAAGCTATTTGAAGCGGTGTACGTTTGACAGTTGCTTGTTGACGCTGAAGTTCTTGCGATACAGCAGCGCCATCTTGCCGATGACCTGAACCAGATCCGCTTTGCCGACCTTGCACAGTTCTGCAATGGCGGCCAAACGCGCTTCGCGGTCAAGGATGTTGACCTTGATCTTGATCAGTTCGTGATCGCCCAATGCGCGTTCAAGTTCGGCTAACACACCTTCAGTCAAACCGTTGTCTGCCACAATCAGAACTGGTTTCAGATGGTGGCCAATGGATTTGTACTGTTTCTTCTGCTCTTGAGTGAGCGGCATAATCTGACCCCTGCGTCTGATCTTGTAAAAAGCGGCGGCCAGTTTACCCGAGCGAGTCCGGGACCGCCCAGTTAATCACGACCCGTTTTATTTTCGAGGTGGCCCGTGGCCCGTTCCAAAACTAGTCTTAAGTGGCTGCAAGAGCATTTCAACGACCCTTACGTCAAAAAGGCGCAAAAGGACGGCTACCGTTCCCGGGCCAGCTACAAGCTGCTGGAGATCCAGGACAAGGACAAATTGATTCGTCCAGGCATGAGCGTTATCGATCTTGGCGCAGCCCCTGGTGGCTGGTCCCAGGTGACCAGTCGTCTGATTGGTGGGCAAGGCCGCTTGATCGCTTCCGATATCCTGGAAATGGACAGCATCCCGGATGTGACCTTTGTTCATGGTGATTTCACCCAGGACACGGTGCTCGCACAGATCCTTGAAGCTGTGGGAAATTCGCAGGTAGACCTTGTGATTTCCGACATGGCCCCCAATATGAGTGGATTACCGGCTGTTGATATGCCGCGCGCGATGTTCCTTTGTGAGCTGGCGCTGGATTTGGCAGGTCGGGTTTTGCGTCCTGGTGGTGATTTTCTGGTGAAGGTCTTCCAGGGCGAAGGTTTTGACGAGTACCACAAGAACATCCGCAAGTTGTTCGACAAGGTGCAAACGCGCAAGCCTGACTCTTCCCGGGACAGGTCTCGTGAGCAATACCTGCTGTGCCGCGGCTTCCGCGGTGTTGAAGGTGCGGCGAGTGAAGAGCGTTTTTGAGGAATTCGAGGAAGGCGATAGGTTTTTTTATATCGCTTTCGTCATGAAGCTTTACGAATATTGTGTAGTCAAAGTTTCACAAAGGGTTACAGACGGCGCCTGCCAGAGTTGTAGGTAATGTAGTAAGTTAGGCCGGTGAATATCATGCGAAGCGCGCGCCAGTAGCGGAGCTTGCTTCAGAGGGTAGTTAATTGAACGATATGGCAAAGAATCTGATCCTGTGGTTGATCATCGCGGCTGTCCTGGTGACGGTGATGAACAACTTCTCCAGCCCTAACGAGCCGCAGACCCTCAACTATTCCGACTTCATCCAGCAAGTTAAGGATGGCAAGGTCGAGCGCGTAGCGGTTGATGGCTACGTGATTACCGGCAAACGCAACGATGGCGACAGCTTCAAGACCATTCGTCCGGCAATTCAGGACAACGGTCTGATCGGCGACCTGGTGGATAACCATGTAGTCGTTGAAGGCAAGCAGCCTGAGCAGCAGAGCATCTGGACCCAGCTCCTGGTGGCCAGCTTCCCGATCCTGGTGATTATCGCCGTGTTCATGTTCTTCATGCGCCAGATGCAGGGTGGTGCGGGAGGCAAGGGCGGGCCGATGAGCTTCGGCAAGAGCAAGGCACGCCTGCTCTCCGAGGATCAGGTGAAGACCACCCTCGCGGATGTCGCGGGTTGTGATGAAGCGAAGGAAGAAGTTGGCGAGCTGGTCGAGTTCCTGCGTGACCCGGGCAAGTTCCAGCGTCTGGGCGGCCGCATTCCTCGCGGCGTGCTGATGGTGGGTCCTCCGGGTACCGGTAAAACCTTGCTGGCCAAGGCGATTGCCGGCGAAGCCAAGGTGCCGTTCTTCACTATTTCGGGTTCTGACTTCGTCGAGATGTTTGTCGGTGTCGGTGCCAGCCGTGTTCGCGATATGTTCGAACAGGCCAAGAAACACGCCCCATGCATCATTTTCATCGACGAAATCGACGCTGTTGGTCGCCATCGTGGTGCGGGCATGGGCGGTGGTCACGATGAGCGTGAGCAGACTCTCAACCAGTTGCTGGTGGAGATGGACGGCTTTGAAATGAATGACGGCATTATCGTCATCGCCGCAACCAACCGTCCGGACGTACTGGACCCTGCGCTGCTGCGTCCAGGCCGTTTCGACCGCCAGGTGGTAGTGGGTCTGCCGGACATCCGTGGTCGCGAACAGATTTTGAAAGTGCACATGCGCAAAGTGCCGATGGGCGACGACGTGGCTCCGGCCGTCATTGCCCGTGGTACTCCAGGCTTCTCCGGTGCTGACTTGGCCAACCTGGTGAACGAGGCTTCGCTGTTCGCTGCCCGTACCGGCAAGCGCATCGTTGAAATGAAAGAGTTCGAACTGGCAAAAGACAAGATCATGATGGGCGCTGAGCGCAAATCCATGGTCATGTCCGAGAAAGAGAAGCAGAACACCGCTTATCACGAAGCCGGTCACGCCATTGTTGGTCGTGTCGTGCCTGAGCATGACCCGGTTTACAAGGTGTCGATCATTCCTCGTGGTCGGGCGTTGGGTGTCACCATGTTCCTGCCTGAAGAGGATCGTTACAGCCTCTCCAAGCGTGCGCTGATCAGTCAGATCTGCTCACTGTATGGTGGCCGAATTGCTGAAGAGATGACCCTTGGCTTCGATGGCGTAACCACCGGTGCCTCCAACGACATCATGCGTGCCAGCCAGATTGCACGGAACATGGTGACCAAGTGGGGCTTGTCTGAAAAACTCGGGCCTTTGATGTATGCCGAAGAAGAAGGCGAAGTGTTCCTGGGTCGTGGCGGTGGCGGTCAAGCTGCCAGCTTCTCGGGTGAAACGGCCAAGCTGATCGACTCCGAAGTGCGCAGCATCATTGACCAGTGCTACGGCACGGCCAAACAGATCCTGACCGACAATCGCGACAAACTGGATGCAATGGCTGATGCGTTGATGAAGTACGAGACCATTGATGCCGACCAGATCGACGACATCATGGCGGGTCGCACGCCTCGTGAGCCTCGCGATTGGGAAGGTGGTTCGGGCACTTCTGGCACTCCGCCAGTAGTTCAGAACGAGCGCCCTGAAGCCCCGATCGGCGGTCCGGCAGCTGACCACTAAGGTTTGAAATGACTTCTGCGTTGTCCTCAACCCGGTTGCCTTGCGGCAACCGGGTTCTTGATTTGGCCCATACACATGTCATGGGCATTCTTAATGTAACCCCCGATTCCTTTTCCGACGGCGGCCGCTTCAGTCAACTCGATGCGGCATTGCGTCATGCCGAGGCGATGGTGGCAGCGGGCGCGACCTTGATTGATGTCGGTGGTGAGTCGACTCGCCCTGGTGCTCGCGTTGTTTCTCCTCTCGAGGAGTTGGAGCGAGTGGCGCCTATCGTCGAGCGCATTGCTCGTGAGTTGGACGTGATCATCTCGGTGGATACATCGACTCCGGCCGTGATGCGCGAGACGGCGCGCCTGGGTGCGGGGCTCATCAACGATGTGCGCTCCCTCCAGCGAGACGGTGCCCTGGATGCGGCAGCGGCAACCGGTCTGCCTGTATGCCTGATGCATATGCTGGGAGAGCCCGGCAATATGCAAGACAGTCCACACTACGACGATCTCGTTGGTGAAGTGAGTGGGTTTCTTGCTGAAAGGATCGCTCAGTGCGCCAAGGTTGGAATTGCTGCCGAAAAAATCATCCTTGATCCTGGGTTTGGCTTTGCCAAAACCCTTCAGCACAATTTAAGTCTGTTCAAACATATGCAGGCCTTGCATGCGCTTGGTCGGCCCCTGTTGGTCGGTGTTTCGCGCAAGAGCATGATAGGGCTCGCATTGAGTCGACCGGTGGGTGAGCGGTTGTACGGTGGCCTTGCTCTGGCAGCGCTCGCGGTTACCAAGGGCGCGCGTATCTTGCGTGTGCATGACGTCGCCGAGACGGTCGATGTGGTGCGTATGCTTGCCGCCGTAGAATCAGCCGAATAAGAACGATGGAGCACTTATGACTAAAAAATATTTTGGCACCGACGGTATCCGTGGTCGGGTCGGCGAATTTCCGATTACGCCTGATTTCATGCTCAAGCTGGGTTGGGCGGCAGGTATGGCGTTCCGCAGCATGGGCGCTTGCCGCATTCTGGTGGGCAAGGACACCCGTATTTCCGGTTACATGTTTGAGTCCGCGCTGGAGGCTGGCTTGTCCGCCGCCGGTGCCGACGTAATGCTGCTGGGGCCAATGCCGACGCCGGCGATCGCTTACCTGACGCGTACCTTCCACGCTGAAGCCGGTATCGTGATCAGTGCCTCGCACAACCCTCATGATGACAATGGCATCAAGTTTTTCTCGGGGCAGGGCACCAAGCTGCCGGATGCGATTGAGCTGATGATCGAAGAGCTGCTGGATGCACCGATGACGGTGGTCGAGTCCAGCAAGCTGGGCAAGGTCTCGCGCATCAATGACGCGTCTGGCCGCTACATCGAATTCTGCAAGAGCAGCGTGCCGACCAGTACCAATTTTGCCGGGCTGAAGATTGTTGTCGATTGCGCTCATGGTGCGACCTACAAAGTGGCTCCGAGTGTATTCAAGGAGCTGGGCGCCGATGTGACCGTGCTGTCGGCTCAGCCGAATGGTTTGAACATCAACGAAAACTGCGGCTCCACCCATATGGAGCAACTGCAGGCGGCCGTCCTGGCTGAGCATGCTGATCTCGGTATTGCTTTTGACGGGGATGGTGATCGTGTCCTGATGGTGGATCACACTGGGGCTGTCGTGGATGGTGATGATTTGTTGTTCATCATTGCTCGCGACCTGCATGAGCGTGACAAGTTGCAGGGCGGCGTCGTTGGCACTCTGATGAGTAACCTGGGCCTGGAACTGGCCTTGGCAGATCTTGGAATTCCCTTCGTTCGCGCCAATGTCGGTGACCGCTATGTAATCGCCGAGCTGCTGGAGCGTAACTGGCAGGTGGGCGGTGAGAACTCGGGGCATGTGGTTTGCTTCCAGCACACGACGACTGGCGATGCAATTATTGCCGCGTTGCAGGTGTTGCTGTCCTTGCGTCGTCGTGAGGAGAGCCTCGCTCAGGCGCGACAGGCTCTGCGTAAGTGCCCGCAGGTTTTGCTCAATGTGCGTTTCGCCGGTGGCGAAAACCCGATCGAACACCCTGCGGTCAAAGACGCCTGCGAGCGCGTGACCCTGGCAATGGCGGGGCGTGGGCGGGTGTTGCTGCGCAAGTCCGGCACGGAGCCTCTGGTGCGCGTCATGGTCGAAGGTGAGGACGAAACACAGGTTCGCGGTCATGCCGAAGACCTGGCAAAACTGGTAACTGAAATTTGCGCCTGAATTCGGCTTGCCAGTGATGATGTGGTTGGGTAACATCTGCGCCCACTTTGACCGACGGGGTACAGCATGCGTCGCACTATGGTAGCTGGTAACTGGAAGATGCACGGTACCCGCGCCAGTGTCGCTGAGCTGATCAATGGCCTTCGTCACTTGGCCTTGCCTAGCGGTGTTGATATTGCGGTTTTCCCGCCTTGCTTGCATATCAACCAGGTGGTTGATGGCTTGAAAGGTAAGTCGATCCAGGTCGGCGCGCAGAATTCTGCGGTGGAGCCCATGCAAGGTGCTTTGACCGGTGAGATTTCGCCGAGTCAGTTGGTAGATGCGGGTTGTTCCTATGTGCTTGTCGGGCACTCCGAGCGCCGTCAGATGATGGGCGAACGTGATGGGACACTCAATCGCAAGTTTGCAGCAGCACAGGCTTGTGGCTTGATTCCGGTGTTGTGCATAGGGGAGACCCTCGAGCAGCGCGAATCTGGCAAGACTCTTGAAGTTGTCTCGCGTCAGCTGGGCAGCATCATCGAGGAGCTGGGTGTTGGTGCGTTTGCAAAGGCAGTAATTGCTTACGAGCCGGTCTGGGCCATTGGCACCGGGCTGACTGCTACACCGCAACAGGCGCAGGATGTGCACGCAGCCATTCGCGCGCAGTTGGCGGCAGAGAATTCTGAGGTCGCACAAGGTGTGCGGCTTCTATACGGCGGCAGCGTGAAGGCGGCCAATGCGGTCGAACTGTTCGGCATGCCGGATATCGATGGGGGGCTCATTGGTGGGGCTTCCCTGAATGCAGATGAGTTCGGTGCGATTTGTCGCGCCGCGGGAAACTGAAAAAATGCTGGAAACAGTCGTAGTCGTTTTTCATCTGTTGGCTGCCCTGGGCGTAGTTGCCCTGGTTTTGTTGCAACAGGGTAAAGGTGCGGATGCTGGTGCGTCTTTCGGTGCAGGTGCTTCAAATACTGTGTTCGGAAGCCAAGGTTCCTCTACCTTTCTTAGTAAGTTTACTGCTATACTTGCCGCCGGTTTCTTCATAACCAGCTTAGGGTTAGGTTACTTTGCTAAAGAGAAAGCTCATGTGCTGACTCAAGTAGGTTTGCCAAACCCAGCAGTGTTGGAAGTACCAAAAGCAAAACCGGCTTCTGATGATGTCCCGGTGCTTCAAGAGCAAAAGTCGGCTACTCCAGCGACTGACGTACCTCCAGCTCAAGAGCAAAAGTAAGAAGGGTTGTAAACGCTGTATTGCCGAGGTGGTGGAATTGGTAGACACGCAACCTTGAGGTGGTTGTGCCCATAGGGTGTAGGGGTTCGAGTCCCCTTCTCGGTACCAATTATCAGGAGAGCCCGCTGTTGCGGGCTTTCTTGTAGGTGGAAGGTTACATTGACCCTGTAAGGGATCGGTCGTATACTTCCGCCCCAGCTTTGTCGCGGGGTGGAGCAGTCTGGTAGCTCGTCGGGCTCATAACCCGAAGGTCGTCGGTTCAAATCCGGCCCCCGCAACCAGTTTTAGCGGAGCCCCTTTTAAGGGGCTTTTTGTTAGCTGGACACTTTCAACGCCGCTATTCGACGGCGTTTCAAGGATGGGCGTTTCGCCCATTTTTTTATTTTGCACAGCATGCACATACATGCACGAGGGGGTTCAGGTGTCGAGCAAGCTAGAAGAGTTGCAGGCCTTGTTGGCCCCGGTGATCGTGGCCCTAGGCTATGAATGCTGGGGTATTGAGTTTTCGGCTCAAGGTCGCCACTCAATGTTGCGCGTTTATATCGATAAAGAGGGCGGTGTGCTGGTGGACGATTGTGCCATTGTCAGCCGTCAGATCAGCGGTGTCCTGGATGTTGAAGATCCAATCGCCGTTGAATATACCCTCGAAGTTTCCTCGCCAGGCATGGAACGCCCACTGTTCACTATTGATCAGTTTGCAAAATTTGCCGGTGAACAAGTGAAGATCAAGCTGCGCTCCCCGTTCGAAGGGCGACGCAACTTTCAGGGCCTTCTGCGCGGTGTAGAAGAACAGGATGTCGTGGTGCAGGTAGAAGACCATGAATTCCTGTTGCCGATCGATATGATCGACAAGGCCAACATTATTCCCAGTTTTGACTGAGACGCGGATCCCGCGGATCCAATGGCTTGCGAAAGGCGAGGCGTACGATGAGCAAAGAAGTACTGCTGGTTGTTGAGTCGGTATCCAATGAAAAGGGCGTACCGGCAAACGTGATTTTTGAAGCGCTGGAGCTGGCCCTGGCCACTGCTACCAAAAAGCGTTTTGAAGACGAAGTGGATCTGCGTGTGGAAATCAACCGCCACACCGGTGCCTATGAGACTTTCCGTCGCTGGACGGTCGTCGAAGAAGCCGACCTTGATGATCCGGCCATCGAAACCTGGCCAAGCAAGGTTGCCGAAACGCACCCTGGCGCTCAGGTCGGTGATGTCGTCGAAGAAAAGATCGAATCGATCGAATTCGGCCGTATTGCTGCACAGACCGCCAAGCAGGTCATCGTGCAGAAGGTTCGCGAAGCCGAGCGCGCTCAAGTCGTTGACGCTTATCGCGAGCGCCTGGGTGAAATCATCTCCGGCACCGTGAAAAAAGTCACCCGCGACAACGTGATCGTCGACCTGGGCAACAACGCAGAAGCGTTGCTGGCCCGCGAAGACATCATCTCTCGCGAAACCTTCCGTGTTGGCGTGCGTTTGCGTGCGCTGCTCAAGGAAATCCGCACCGAGAACCGCGGCCCTCAGTTGATCCTGTCGCGTACCGCGCCGGAAATGCTGATCGAGCTGTTCCGTATCGAAGTGCCGGAGATCGCCGAAGGCCTGATCGAAGTCATGGCTGCGTCCCGCGACCCGGGTTCGCGCGCCAAGATCGCGGTCCGTTCCAAGGACAAACGCATCGACCCGCAGGGCGCTTGCATTGGTATGCGTGGTTCACGCGTCCAGGCAGTGTCGGGCGAATTGGGTGGTGAGCGTGTGGATATTGTGCTGTGGGACGATAACCCGGCGCAGTTTGTGATCAACGCCATGTCGCCAGCTGAAGTGGCGGCAATTATCGTTGACGAAGATGCCCATGCAATGGACATCGCCGTTGGCGCAGACAATCTGGCTCAGGCCATTGGTCGTGGTGGTCAGAACGTGCGTCTGGCCAGCCAACTGACCGGTTGGACCCTGAACGTGATGACCGAATCGGACATCCAGGCTAAGCAGCAAGCTGAAACCGGCGACATCCTGCGCAACTTCATCGACGAGCTGGAAGTCGACGAAGACCTGGCACAGGTGCTGGTAGATGAAGGCTTCACCAGCCTGGAAGAGATTGCCTACGTACCGTTGGAAGAAATGCTCAACATCGACGGCTTTGACGAAGACACCGTCAACGAGCTTCGCGCTCGGGCCAAGGATCGTTTGTTGACTAAAGCCATCGCTACTGAGGAAAAGCTGGCAGACGCCCATCCGGCCGAAGACCTGCTCTCGCTTGAGGGTATGGACAAGGATTTGGCGATGGAACTGGCGGTGCGCGGCGTAATTACCCGCGAAGACCTGGCCGAGCAGTCTATTGACGATCTGCTCGACATCGACGGCATTGACGATGATCGTGCCGGCAAGTTGATCATGGCCGCCCGAGCCCATTGGTTCGAGTAACTAGGCGCGGCCTGAGGAGAGAAGTGCATGACGCAAGTCACGGTGAAACAACTGGCCGATGAGGTCAAAACACCGGTAGAGCGCCTGTTGCAGCAGATGCGTGAGGCAGGTCTGCCGCACACCGCCGCCGATGAAGGTGTGAGCGACAGTGAGAAGCAGTCTTTGCTGACTCACTTGAAGAGCAGCCACAAGGCGAAAGTGGAAGAACCGCGCAAGATTACATTGCAGCGCAAAACCACCAGCACACTGCGTGTTGCTGGTAGCAAGAGCATCAGCGTTGAAGTACGCAAGAAGAAAGTCTTCGTACAGCGCAGCCCGGAAGAAATCGAAGCCGAGCGCAAACGCGAACTGGAAGAACGTCGCGCAGTAGAAAATGCTGCTCGTCAGAAGGCTGAAGAAGAGTCCAAGCGTCGCGCCGAAGAAGAAGCGCGTCGCCAGCCTGCTGCTGCGCAACCTGCTGGTACTGAAGCGGTCGCCGCGCCTAGCGCACCTGTTGAAGCTGTGCGTGAGGCCGCTCCGGTTGCCGCCGCACCTGCTCCAGCAGCAGACGCTCGCAAGCGCGACGAACCTCGTCGTCCGGACAAACCACGTGCCGACGATAACAATCGTCGCGGTGGTGGTGGCGATGGCGAGCGTAAAAACGCTCCACATCGTGCCTCGGTCAAAGAGAAAGCGCCCGCTCCACGCGTTGCCCCACGTACTACCGACGAAGAAAGCGATAGCTTCCGTCGCGGTGGTCGCGGCAAGGCCAAGCTGAAAAAACGCAACGCCCACGGTTTCCAGAGCCCAACAGGCCCTGTCGTGCGTGATGTGCAGATCGGCGAGACCATTTCTGTTGGCGATCTCGCCAATCAGATGTCGGTCAAGGCTGCTGAAATCATCAAGTTCATGTTCAAACTGGGTACCCCAGCGACCATCAACCAGGTGCTTGATCAGGAAACTGCTCAACTGGTAGCCGAAGAACTGGGCCACAAAGTGACCCTGGTCAGCGATACCGCTCTGGAAGACTCCCTGGCCGAGTCCTTGAAGTTTGAAGGTGAGACGTTCTCCCGTGCGCCAGTCGTGACCGTAATGGGCCACGTTGACCATGGTAAGACTTCGCTGCTCGACTACATTCGTCGTGCCAAGGTAGCTGCTGGCGAAGCCGGCGGTATCACCCAGCACATCGGCGCGTACCACGTTGAAACCGAACGCGGCATGGTCACTTTCCTCGACACCCCAGGTCACGCCGCGTTTACCGCAATGCGTGCCCGTGGTGCCAAGGCAACTGACATCGTGATCCTGGTCGTTGCAGCAGACGATGGCGTGATGCCGCAGACCATTGAAGCTGTCCAGCACGCCAAGGCTGCTGGTGTTCCACTGGTTGTTGCAGTGAACAAAATCGACAAGCCGGGCGCCGATCTTGATCGCATCCGTAGCGAACTGTCGGTTCACGGCGTGACTTCCGAAGAGTGGGGCGGTGATACGCCATTCGTCTCGGTCTCGGCGAAAGTCGGTACCGGTGTAGACGAACTGCTCGAAGCGGTCCTGCTGCAAGCTGAAGTACTCGAACTGAAAGCAACGCCATCGGCCCCGGGTCGCGGTGTTGTGGTTGAATCGCGTCTCGACAAAGGTCGTGGCCCGGTTGCAACCGTACTGGTTCAAGACGGTACCCTGCGCCAAGGCGACATGGTGCTGGTCGGTTCGAACTATGGCCGTGTACGTGCCATGCTCGACGAGAACGGCAAGCCAATCAAAGAAGCCGGTCCTTCCATCCCTGTCGAGATCCTCGGCCTGGACGGTACTCCGGACGCTGGCGACGAGATGAGCGTAGTTGCCGACGAGAAGAAAGCCCGTGAAGTGGCTCTGTTCCGTCAAGGCAAGTTCCGCGAAGTCAAACTGGCCCGTGCTCACGCCGGTAAGCTGGAGAACATCTTCGAGAACATGGGCCAGGCAGAGAAGAAGACGCTTAACATCGTCCTCAAATCTGACGTCCGTGGTTCCCTCGAAGCGTTGAACGGCGCCTTGAACGGCCTGGGTAACGACGAAGTGCAAGTGCGTGTTGTCGGTGGCGGTGTCGGTGGTATCACCGAGTCCGACGCCAACCTGGCACTGGCTTCCAACGCTGTACTGTTCGGCTTCAACGTGCGTGCCGATGCTGGCGCTCGCAAGATCGTCGAGCAGGAAGGCCTGGACATGCGTTACTACAACGTCATCTACGACATCATCGAAGACGTCAAGAAAGCCCTTACCGGCATGCTTGGCAGTGACGTCCGGGAGAACATCCTGGGTGTTGCCGAGGTGCGTGACGTGTTCCGTTCGCCGAAATTCGGTGCGATTGCCGGCTGTATGGTTATCGAAGGCACTGTGCACCGTAACCGTCCAATCCGTGTACTGCGTGAAGACATCGTTATCTTCGAAGGCGAGCTGGAATCCCTGCGCCGCTTCAAGGATGACGCTTCTGAAGTACGTGCCGGCATGGAATGCGGTATCGGCGTCAAGAGCTACAACGACGTCAAAGCTGGTGACAAGATCGAAGTCTACGAGAAGGTTCAGGTTGCTCGCAGCCTCTAACTCGCGCACTTCAGGAGCCACACAGCGTGTGGGCATGCAAATGCCCCGCGCCGTGTCCGGACTCTAAACGCAACGCCCGGTCTGGCTTTTGTCAGGCCGGGCGTTTGCCGCTTTCAGACCCCACGGGTTTCACCGTGTGGCAGTAACAGGTAACAAGACATGGCAAAAGAATACAGCCGTACCCAGCGAATCGGCGATCAGATGCAGCGCGAGCTGGCCCAACTGATCCGTCGCGAAGTCAAAGACCCACGCGTTGGCCTGGTCACCATCACCGCTGTTGAAGTGAGCCGTGACGTAGGTCACGCCAAGATTTTCATCACCGTGATGGGCCAGGACAGCAGCGAAGAAATCGCGCAAAGCATCAAGGTGCTCAACTCCGCCGCAGGCTTCCTGCGCATGCAGTTGGCCCGTGAAATGAAGCTGCGCAGCGTGCCCCAGTTGCACTTCCACTACGACGAAAGCGTCGTGCGTGGTGCGCACCTGTCGGCACTGATCGAGCGCGCCGTGGCGGAAGACAGCCAGCACCCGTCCACACCTGAAGACGCCAAGGAGTAAGCGGTGGCTCAGGTCAAACGTATCCGTCGCAACGTCAGCGGCATCATTCTGCTCGACAAGCCCATTGGTTTTACCTCCAATGCCGCATTGCAGAAGGTTCGCTGGTTGCTGAACGCCGAGAAGGCCGGGCATACCGGCAGCCTCGATCCCTTGGCCACCGGCGTATTGCCGTTGTGCTTTGGTGAGGCCACCAAGTTCTCGCAATACCTGCTCGATTCCGACAAGGGTTACGAAACCCTGATGCAACTGGGCAAGACCACCACCACGGCCGATGCCGAGGGTGATGTTTTGCAGGTTCGCGACGTGACCGTTGGTCGTGCTGATATTGAAGCTGCTTTACCCGGTTTTCGCGGGGAAATCAGTCAGATACCACCGATGTACTCGGCGCTCAAGCGTGATGGGCAGCCTCTTTACAAGCTGGCACGTGCGGGCGAAGTAGTGGAGCGCGAACCGCGTTCTGTTACTATTGCGCGCTTGGAATTGCTCGCCTGCGAGGGCGACACTGCCCGCTTGGCCGTGGACTGCAGCAAAGGCACCTATATCCGTACCCTGGTGGAAGATATTGGTGAAAAGCTCGGTTGCGGCGCGTACGTTGCAGAGCTGCGACGCACGCAGGCAGGGCCTTTCAGCCTTGCCCAGACGGTCACGCTGGAAGAGTTGGAAGCAGTACATGCCGAAGGCGGCAATGAAGCAGTTGATCGCTTCCTGATGCCATCGGACAGCGGTTTGCTGGACTGGCCATTGCTGCACTTCTCGGAGCACAGCGCGTTCTATTGGCTAAACGGCCAGCCGGTACGCGCTCCGGATGCTCCGAAGTTCGGTATGGTGCGGGTACAGGATCATAACGGTCGCTTTATCGGTATCGGTGAAGTGAGCGAAGACGGGCGCATCGCGCCGCGTCGACTGATTCGGTCAGAATGACCGGACGAGTGTGGCTGTTAACAGGCACGGTCAACACTCATTTTTAGATACAGGGATTTGTCCCTGGCCTGTTGAAACTGCCCTTTGGGTGGTTTCCTGAAAAAAGGATTGCCTCATGGCTCTCGACGTTCAAGAAAAAGCACAAATCGTTGCTGACTATCAGCAAGCTGTTGGTGACACTGGTTCGCCAGAAGTGCAAGTTGCACTGCTGACCCACAACATCAACAAGCTGCAAGGTCACTTCAAGGCCAACGGTAAAGATCACCACTCCCGTCGTGGTCTGATCCGCATGGTAAACCAGCGCCGTAAGCTGCTGGACTACCTGAAAGGCAAGGATCTGGGTCGTTATCAGGCTCTGATCGGTCGCCTGGGTCTGCGTCGCTAATAAGCGATTGCGCTAGAGGTTGGTTGTCTGCCGTGTGTCAGTGGGATTCCCGCTGGCCCATGGCAGGCTCCCAGCCTCAAGTTTTATCTGGATACACGTTTTACCCTGGACCAGGCTCGGGCCGATTCCCGACATTGCCCAAGAATTTCGCAAGAAGACAAGTTCCCCAAGAGCCACAAAGAAGGTAGGACACCGTGAACCCGGTTATCAAAAAATTCCAGTTCGGTCAGTCGACCGTTACCCTCGAGACAGGCCGTATCGCCCGTCAAGCTTCCGGCGCAGTGCTGGTCACCGTTGACGACGACGTCACCGTATTGGTGACTGTTGTGGGCGCCAAGCACGCAGACCCAAGCAAGGGCTTCTTCCCTCTGTCCGTTCACTACCAGGAAAAGACTTACGCTGCCGGTAAGATCCCTGGCGGTTTCTTCAAGCGCGAAGGCCGTCCTTCCGAGAAAGAAACCCTGACTTCCCGACTGATCGACCGTCCGATCCGTCCGCTGTTCCCAGAAGGCTTCATGAACGAAGTGCAGGTTGTCTGCACCGTCGTTTCCACCAGCAAGAAGACCGATCCGGACATCGCTGCGATGATCGGTACCTCGGCTGCCCTGGCCATCTCCGGTATTCCTTTCGATGGTCCAATCGGCGCTGCCCGTGTTGCGTTCCACGAAAGCACCGGCTACCTGCTGAACCCGACTTACGAACAACAGAAAGCTTCGAGCCTGGACATGGTCGTTGCCGGTACTTCGGAAGCCGTGTTGATGGTTGAATCGGAAGCCAAAGAGCTGACCGAAGACCAGATGCTGGGCGCGGTACTGTTTGCTCACGACGAGTTCCAGGTTGTGATCAACGCTGTTAAAGAACTGGCTGCCGAAGCTGCCAAGCCAACGTGGACCTGGGCTCCACAAGCTGAAGCGACTGAACTGCTGGGCGCTATTCGCTCCGAGTTCGGCGCAGCGATCTCCGATGCCTACACCATCACCGTCAAGGCCGACCGTTACGCTCGCCTGGGCGAGTTGAAGGATCAGGTTGTGGCCAAGCTGTCCGGTGAAGAAGGCCAGCCTTCTTCCAGCGACGTCAAAGCTGCATTCGGTGAAATCGAATACCGCACCGTTCGCGAAAACATCGTTAACGGCAAGCCACGTATCGACGGCCGCGACACTCGCACCGTACGTCCGCTGAACATCGAAGTGGGTGTTCTGCCGAAGACTCACGGTTCGGCGCTCTTCACCCGCGGTGAAACTCAGGCTCTGGTAGTTGCGACCCTGGGTACTGCGCGTGACGCACAGTTGCTGGACACCCTGGAAGGCGAGAAAAAAGACCCGTTCATGCTGCACTACAACTTCCCTCCGTTCTCGGTAGGTGAGTGTGGTCGCATGGGTGGCGCTGGCCGTCGCGAAATCGGTCACGGCCGTTTGGCTCGTCGTTCGATTGCAGCCATGCTGCCGGCTGCTGACGTGTTCCCGTACACCATCCGTGTTGTGTCGGAAATCACCGAGTCCAACGGTTCCAGCTCCATGGCTTCGGTCTGCGGTGCTTCCCTGGCGCTGATGGATGCTGGTGTACCGATGAAGGCACCGGTTGCCGGTATCGCCATGGGCCTGGTTAAAGAAGGCGAGAAGTTCGCCATCCTGACTGACATCCTGGGCGACGAAGACCACCTGGGCGACATGGACTTCAAAGTAGCCGGTACCGCTAAAGGTGTTACCGCGCTGCAGATGGACATCAAGATCAAGGGCATCACCGAAGAGATCATGGAAATCGCTCTGGGCCAAGCCCTGGAAGCGCGCCTGAACATCCTCGGTCAGATGAACCAGATCATTGGTCAGTCCCGTACCGAACTGTCGGAAAATGCTCCGACCATGATTGCGATGAAAATCGACACCGACAAAATCCGTGATGTTATCGGTAAAGGCGGCGCGACCATTCGTGCAATCTGTGAAGAGACCAAGGCTTCGATCGACATCGAAGACGACGGCTCGATCAAGATCTTCGGCGAAACCAAGGAAGCTGCAGAGGCTGCACGTCAGCGCGTTCTGGGTATCACCGCTGAGGCCGAGATCGGCAAGATCTACGTCGGTAAAGTTGAGCGCATCGTCGACTTCGGCGCGTTCGTCAACATCCTGCCAGGCAAAGACGGTCTGGTTCACATCTCTATGCTGAGCGACGCTCGTGTTGAGAAAGTGACCGACATTCTGAAAGAAGGCCAGGAAGTGGAAGTGCTGGTACTGGACGTGGATAACCGCGGCCGTATCAAGCTGTCCATCAAGGACGTAGCAGCAGCCAAGGCTTCGGGCGTTTAATTACCCCTTCGCTTTAAGCTGAAAAAGGACTCTTCGGAGTCCTTTTTTTATGCGCGCAGGAAAATGTCGGGAAATCAGTCGCTTAGTTAATTCAAAAAGCCGCAACTTGCACGCAGGCACGATCAGTTTCATGCAACTTGCACGATTCCGAGATTTGGATGTTTTTGTAAGTTGCTGTTTTATAAGGGGAATATTCGAATTCAGAACTTGGCACAGTGCCTGCAATAACCCTGTTAACGCTGCAGCATCAAGGTTCACACACTGCAGACTTTCAATAAAACAGGAGTTACTCGTATGAAGAAGTTCGCTCTCGCTACTGCTACCGCTTTGACCCTGGCCATGGGTGCTAACGTGGCCTTTGCTCAGACTTCCCAAGCGCCAATGACCCTGGCCGCTGGCGAAATGACCAAAGCCAAAGAGTCCACTTCCGACACTTGGATCACCACCAAAGTCAAAGCTGACCTGCTGACTGAAAAAGGTATTCCTGGCTCGGACATCAAGGTTGAAACCAACAAAGGCGTGGTTTCCCTGTCGTCGACTGTAGCTATCTCGGACTCGCAGAAAGCGACTGCTGTAGCGATCACCAAGAAAATCAAAGGTGTTACCGCTGTATCCGCTGATGGCCTGATGGCTGGCGGTGCGATGAAAGCTGACAACATCGACAAATCCAAAGATGCCACTTCGGACACTTGGATCACTACCAAAGTGAAGGCTGACCTGGTTACCGAGAAAGGTATTCCTGGCACCGACATCAAAGTTGAAACCAATAAAGGTGTTGTTTCCCTGTCCTCTTCTGTCGCAGTGACCGAAGCTCAGAAAACCACTGCTGTTGCGATTGCCAAGAAAATCAAAGGCGTTAAAGCTGTTTCGGCCGATGGCCTGAAGGCAGAGTAACGCTCAACTATTCGTCTGAACTGGACGGCGGCGGCTTAGGGTGAGTTAGATTTCCACCCGATGCACCTCTTGAGTTCATGCGACCGACCACACGGATGTGGTCATTACAGGCCCCGGCACTTGTGTCGGGGCCTGTTCTATTGTGGGCCGGAACAAAACTTCAAGGCCGACATACATCAAAGTGGGAGCTGGCTTGCCTGCGATGCAGGCACCTCGGTCGTTCAGTTGAACCGAGGTGATGCTATTCGCAGGCAAGCCAACTCCCACATTTGGATAATGTCGTTCAGGCGTTACTCGGCATCCAGATGCATCGGCGTCACTACCCGACCATCCTTTTCAGCCTGCCCCAGGTTGGCGTCAATGAAGTAAACCCGGTCATCTTCCAGTTTTCCCTTGTCCACCAAGTAGTCCTTGATGGTGCTGGCGCGGTCTTGGCCCAACTGGCGCAGCAGCACGTCACTGGCGCTCCAGAACTTGATCAAACCATCCTTCAGCTTCGCGGTGCGATCATCGCTGCTCAGGTCTTTCCATTCAGCCGGTGGTTGTTGTTTCAGGCGAGTGCGGTAGATGCCTTCGAGCAACGGCGCCTTTTCCTTCTCCGGTACAACCAGCAGCGATGCCTGGGCTGGAACCTTGTCACCACGGCGCTGGAGGATCTTGTAGTAGTTGTATTGGTATTCGCGCTCCAGACGCTCTGCGGCCAGGAATGGCCCATCACTGCTGGCAGCCGCCGTGCCTTCGATTTCCAGGCGCAGGGTAGGGCGCTCTTTCAGCGCCTTGGCCAGGGTGTTCAGGGCGCCTTCGGCGTCTTTGTTCAACTCACTGGAGCCTGCGGCGAAAGACACATTACCGAGGTCTTCCGAGCCCCCACCGCTTACCAGCCCGCCGATAAACTTGAACGGCGCCGTTGCCGCGCGTACGACCAGGTTGCGCAGGGTCTGCCACACAATCGGCATCACGCTGAATTGCGGGTTATTCAGGTCGCCGGTCACCGGCAGTTCGATGGAGATCTTGCCGTCAGAGTCCTTGAGCAGGGCGATTGCCAGGCGAATCGGCAAGTCCACGGCGTCGGCACTGTCGACCTTCTCACCCAATTGCAGCTGTTCGACCACAACTTTGTTTTCGGCCTTCAACTGGCCTTTGGTGATGACATAGTGCAGGTCGAGGTTGAGACGGCCCTTGCGGATACGAAAGCCCGCGAACTTGCCGGAGTACGGCGTCAATGTGGTGAGTTCGACGCGTTTGAAACTGGTGGCGATATCCAGCGCCGCCATCGGATCAAATGGGTTCACGCTGCCCTTGATGGTTACGGGGGCGTAGCGATCCACCTTACCGTTGATGTCGACGCTCGCCGGTTTGGCCTGGCGGCTGTCAATGGTGCCAATCTGCCCGTTGAGTTGTTGGATGGCGGTGGCGAAGTTGGGCGTGAGGCTGAAGTCGGCGAAGTTGGCCGAACCGTCATTGATCGCAATCTGCCCGATATGAATGCCCAACGGCTTCTCTTTACTGGTCGCAGGCTTGGCCGCCGTCTTGTTGCCACTGTCGGCTGGTTGCGGGATCAGCAAGTCATCGATGTTGGTGGTGCGATCATCGTTGATCATGAAACGTGCATAAGGCTGCAGCAGGTTGACCTTGTCGATCGACAGGCTATTGCCGTGCTGATAGTTCACGCCTTCCAGCATCAGGCGTTGCCATTTGAGGAAGTCGCGGTTCTTGAGGGTGTCCAGGGTGTGTAATTGATCGACCTGAGCGCTGCCGGTGACCTGAAGGGCCAGTGGGTCCGTGCTTTTCAGGTTCACATCCAGATTGCTGCCCAGCATGCCGCTGCGCAATTCCAGGCGAATAAAGGGGCTGATATAGGATTGAGCGACCCGCAGGTCGATATCCTGAGTATTCACTTTCAGTCTGGCGCTGACCGGGTTGAGGTTGACCTCACCGGCCGCCTGGATCTTGCCTTGCTTGCCCAGCCCGGAGTCGACTTTCAGGCTAAAGGGCTTCTGATTGAGGCTGTCGAAGTTCTGCACATCGACATTCAACGGGCCCAGTTCCAGTGCGACGGCGGGTTTGGCCTGACGGTCAGCCAGGTGTACCTGGTAATTACGCAGTTGCACGTCCTTGAGCAGCACTTGCCAGGGTTTGCTGGGCGCTGCCGGTTGAGCTTTTGGCGAGTCGGCGGTGGCTGGCGCAGTGGCAGGTTCCGGTGCCTTGGCCGGTTTGCTCGGTTGGCCGGCAAACAGTTTTTGCCAATCCAGTTGCCCATCGGCCTCGCGGGCGGCCCAGGTTTCCAGCTTGTTACTGCGAATCTTGCCGACAACAACTTGCTGCTTGGCCAGGTCTACAGTGGTTTCGCTGATATCCAGGCGTTCCAGCCGCACCAATGGCCGGCCATCCGGTGCCTTGATGGCAAAGGGCGCGATGCTCGCAGCCGTGTTGGTCAGGTTCAGCTCGGTTTCTTTGGCCAGGCTGAACTTGTAGTCGGTGCTGAAATTCAACACACCGTCCTCAAGTACCAACGGCACGGCGTCTCGTACGTATGGCCACCAGGCTTTCATCTTGCCGTCGGTGACTTTCAGCGTGCCTTCGGAAGTGATCGGCACCAGGCTGAAATTGCCTTTCCAGTCGATCTGCCCACCTTCAGGACCGGCAGCCACCAGCGTCATGTCGGCGTTGTCTTCCGGCAAGGTGCTGAGGTTTTTCAACTCAAAGTCGAGTTTGTTGTAGAGGAATTCGATCGGCTCGCTCGGGCGCAGATCCTTGAAGTGCACATAACCGCCGGCAAGCTTGATGCTGTCGATACGCAGCGGGAAGGGTTTGGCATTCGGGTCGGCCGGCGTCGGCTCGCTCGGCGGCAGCTTGAACAGTTGCGCCAGATTCAGTTGGCCGGATTTATCGAACAGCAATTCGGTCTTGGGCTGGTCCAGTTGCACATCCGCCAGGTGCAGGGCGCGCGTCCAGAGACTGTCGATCTGCAGGTTGGCGTAAAGACGCTCGAAGCCAACCTGTTCCTTGCCAGGTTCACCGATCTTCAGGCCCCACAGTGTCAGCTCCAGGCTGAACGGGTTGAGCTCGATCCGTTCGATCCGCGCCGGCACCGTGGCGTAATTGGCCAGTTGCTGGTTGGCTATACGAAGGGCGATGCCCGGCAGAATCAAAAAGCCCAGCAAGCTGTACAAAGCAAGGGCAGTCAACAAGGCGCCTATGGCGCGAATCAATCCTTTGGGCATGGGTGACGCCATCTATGTCGAACGAGAGTGCCTTGGAGTATGGCACGGGATTTCGGTTCCGAAGAAGCGGGTCTATTGAGACAAGTCTTACAGTTGCAGCATCAGTGTTTTCAGGGGGGGCTGCTGGTCCTGGGAAGGAAAGTCCGCCCCCGGCGTGATGATTTGCCAGTCGCGTACCGGGCGACCGGCTTTTTCGGCGCAACGCAGCACCTGTTCACGCCAGTCATCCATGCTGACTTTTGCGAGGTTGTTGCAGCAGATCAGCACGCCATTGTCGGCCGTCGCCAGCAACGCGGGTTTGAGCAGGCTCTGGTAGTCGCGCAACAGGTCAACGGTGCCGAAAGCGCTCTTGGCCCAGGCCGGGGGGTCGAGCAACACCAAGTCATATTGGCGTTGCTCAAGGCGTGGATAGCTCGGCAGCTTTTGGCCGCGCCGCTGGGTGATCGGCAAGCCCGCCAGTTGGCGAATCGCCGGGAAGTAGTCGGACTGCACAAAATCCATGGTCGGCAAGTGCGGGTTGAGCAGGCCGTTTTCGCGACCGACTGCCAGGTTGCCCTCGGCGAAGTCCAGGTTGCACACCTCACTTGCGCCACCGGCTGCCGCGCTCAAGCCTACGCCACAGGTGTAGGCGAACAGGTTCAGTACGCTTTTGCCGGCGCTGTGGTCCTTGACCCAGCCGCGGGTGTTGCGCAGATCCAGGAACAGCAGCGGGTCCTGCCCGGCATGGCGCCCACGTACACGGTAATTGAGTCCCCATTCGTGGCCGACCTTGTCTTCCAGGGCCACGGGTTCGGCGCGGTACACCGTGTCTTCACGGTCGATTCGCGAGTTGCCACGGGAACGGTCGTTGTACACCAGCAGCAATTCCAGGCCCATGAACTGATTGACCTGTTGGTGCAGGTCCAGCAGTTCCTCGGTGTGCAGGGACTGATGGAAGCTTTGCACCAGCAGTTGCGGGCCATAACGGTCGATGGTCAGGCCACCGGCGCCTTCCTGGCTGCCATGGAACAGCCGGTAGCAGTCGGTGCCTTGGGCATGCAGCTCGTTGATCAGGTCTTGGCGGTGGTCGAGGGCGGCGCGCAGCGCCTGATTCAAGGGAGTCATAGAGCGCGCCTTGCTGTAAATGGGGGCGCGGAGTTTAACAGCTATAGGCGCTGGCCTACATCAACCCCATCCGCCGATGGGCGCGCTGTACCGACCCATTGCGCATCGCCCAACGCAGTAACGGCGCGCTGCGCTTGACCCCGGCGCGGATCATCTGGCGTTGCAGTGGGCTCTGGCGTTGTTCGAGCATCGCGCTGGCCCAGTCCGGCAGCAGGTCGATCCCTGCTTGCATCATCAAGCTGCCAAAGGGTTTGGCCAGTGTGCTGGGGGCGGGCGCATTGACCAATAGGCGCAGCACTTCGCGGCTGCGCTCGTCGCACAGCAATTGCGGACGAATGCGCGCTAGATAATCCGAAATTTCCTGCCGGGAGCGCGGAACATGTCGCGCGCCAAGCCTTTCGGCTACCAGCGCGATTTCGCTGTAGTAGCGATCCTGGTCCCGCCCGCAGAGGTGCGGGTTTCGATAACGCAGGTGCGCCGCGAGAAAGTTGCTGACTTCCGCCACATGCACCCAGGTCAGCAGCTCCGGGTCGCTGGCCGCGTAGGCTCGCCCGTCCGGGGCGTGTCCGACCACTTGCAGGTGGATGGTGCGGACTTTTTCAATCAGCCATTCGGCGTCCTTGCGCGAACCGAACGTGGTGCCGGAAATAAACTGCGAGGTCCGCCGTAAGCGTCCGAGCATGTCCTGGCGAAAGTTGGAGTGGTCCCACACACCGGCCAGGGCCAGCGGATGCAAGGCTTGCAGCATCAACGCGCTGATGCCCCCGATGAGCATGCTGCTGAAGTCGCCATGGACTTGCCAACTGACCGAGTCCGGTCCGAACAGGCCTGGGTCGCCCTTGGGGTTTTCCAGGTCCAACTGGCCCAGTGACAGACCGGTGAGGCTCATCAGCTGGGTTTCGATACGGCTGCGGATAAATTCCATGGCGACTCGGGGGTTCCTATCGATTCAGGCGTTTGTCGATCAGGCCGTCGACGACACTGGGGTCAGCCAGGGTTGAGGTGTCGCCGAGGCTGTCCAGTTCGTTGCAGGCAATCTTGCGCAAGATCCGTCGCATGATCTTGCCGGAACGGGTTTTCGGCAAGGCGGGTGCCCATTGGATCAGTTCCGGCTTGGCAAAGCTGCCGATTTCCTTACTGACCAGGTCAAGCAGGTGCTTTTTCAGCTCGTCATTGGGCTCGACCCCATTCATGGGTGTGACAAAGGCATAAATCCCTTGGCCTTTAACGTCGTGGGGATAGCCGACCACGGCCGCTTCGGCCACTTGGTCATGCAGCACCAGCGCGCTTTCCACTTCGGCGGTGCCGATACGGTGGCCGGACACGTTAATAACGTCATCGATGCGCCCGGTGATCCAGTAGTCGCCGTCGTCATCGCGCCGCGCGCCGTCGCCGGTGAAGTAGTAGCCGGGGTAGGGTTTGAAATAGGTGTCGAGCATGCGCTGCGGGTCGCCGTAGATGCTGCGGATTTGCCCAGGCCAGCTGGCTTTGATGGCGAGTACGCCACTGCCGGCGCCGCTCAACTCCTTGCCTTGTTCGTCGAGCAATACAGGCTGTACGCCAAACATGGGCTGGGTTGCGCACCCCGGTTTGATCCGTTGGGCGCTGACCAGCGGGCTGAGCATGATGCCGCCGGTTTCGGTCTGCCACCAGGTATCGACGATCGGGCAACGCTGCTCGCCCACGGCGTTGAAATACCAGTCCCAGGCTTCCGGGTTTATCGGCTCGCCGACGCTGCCCAACAGGCGCAGGCTGGCGCGGGAGGTGCTCTCCAGTGGGCCGTGGCCCTCACGCATCAAGGCGCGTAATGCGGTGGGCGCGGTGTAGAAGATATTCACATTGTGTTTGTCGATCACCTGCCAGAAACGCGAGCTGTTCGGGTAGCTCGGCACACCTTCGAATATCAGCGAAGTGGCGCCATTGGCCAGCGGGCCGTACACGATGTAGCTGTGGCCGGTAACCCAGCCCACATCGGCGGTGCACCAGAACACTTCGCCGTCGCGGTAATCCAGCACGTACTTGAAGGTCATCGCCGCTTGCAGCAGGTAGCCACCCGTGGTGTGCAACACGCCCTTGGGTTTGCCGGTGCTGCCGGAGGTGTAGAGAATAAACAGCGGGTCTTCGGCGTCCATCGGCTCGGGCGGGCAGTCGTCGCTGGCGGCCTCCAGAGCCTGTTGATACTTGAGGTCGCGGCCTTCTACCCAGGCAAGGTCCGCACCGGTGCGTTCCACCACCACTACCGTGCTGACGTTCGGGCAGCTGGCCAGGGCCTTGTCGACATTTTTTTTCAAGGCCACCGGCTTGCCACCGCGTACGCCTTCGTCAGCGGTGATGACCGTGCGGCAGTCGGCATCGAGAATGCGATCGCGCAAGGCGTCCGGCGAGAACCCGCCAAACACCACCGAATGCACTGCGCCAATGCGCGTGCAGGCCAGCATCGCGTAGGCGGCTTCCGGGATCATCGGCATGTAGATGCACACCCGGTCGCCTTTCTTCACGCCACGACTTTTCAGCACATTGGCCAAGCGGCTGACGTTCTGGTGGAGTTGGCGGTAGGTGATTTTGGAAGACGTTGCAGGATCGTCGCCTTCCCAGATGAAAGCGGGCTGGTCAGCGCGTTGCGCCAGATGACGGTCGATGCAGTTGTAGCTGACGTTCAGTTGGCCGCCGGCAAACCATTGGGCCGCGCCGGTGTTGATGTCCGAGTGTTGAACGGTATGCCACGGAGTAATCCAGTGGAGAAAGCGCTTGGCCTGTTCGGCCCAGAAGATGTCGGGTTGCTCAATCGATTGGCGATAGAGGCGCTGGTAGTCTTCTTGACTAAGCTGCGCCGCCCGGCGCACGGCATCGGCGGTGGGAAATGTGCTGATATCGAACATGAGCGGTCCTTATTCTTGTTTTCGGAACAAGCCATAAAGATGCGCGCACTGGGGGGAGGGTTCAAGGCCAACGTCCAAACGGACGTTGGCCTTGCGATACCTGGATCAGCCGCGGTGACGACCGCGGAAGTAGTTGATCAGGCCCTGGGTCGAAGCATCCTCGGCCGAGGTTTCTTCGGCGCCGGTCAGACGGTTGTACACGCCTTTGCCCAGCTCTTTACCCAGCTCCACGCCCCATTGGTCGAAGGCGTTGATGCCCCAGATCACGCTCTGCACGAACACTTTGTGTTCATACATGGCCACCAGTGCGCCGAGGCGACGCGGGCTGATGCGCTCGACCACGAGGGTGTTGCTCGGGCGGTTGCCCGGGATCACCTTGTGCGGGGCCAGCTTCTGCACGTCGGCTTCCGGCATGCCCTTCTCGCGCAGTTCGGCTTCGGCTTCGCTGCGTGTCTTGCCGAGCATCAGTGCCTGGCTTTGCGACAGGCAGTTGGCGAACAGCCACTGATGGTGGTCGGACACGGGGTTGAAGCTGACGATCGGCACGATAAAGTCGGCCGGAATCAGTTGGGTCCCTTGGTGCAGCAACTGGTGGTAAGCGTGTTGACCGTTGCAACCTACGCCGCCCCAGATAACCGGGCCGGTATCGGTGGACACTGGCGAACCATCCTGGCGCACGCTCTTGCCGTTGGATTCCATGTCCAGCTGTTGCAAGTGCTTGGTGATGTTACGCAGGTAGTGATCGTACGGCAGGATCGCGTGGCTGCGCGCACCCCAGAAGTTGCCGTACCACACGCCCAACAGACCCAGCAGCACCGGCATGTTGGCTTCGAACGGAGCATTCTGGAAATGCTGGTCCATGGTGTAGGCACCGGACAGCAGCTCCTTGAAGTTGGACATGCCGATGGCCAGGGCAATTGGCAAACCGATGGCGGACCACAACGAGTAACGGCCACCGACCCAGTCCCACATCGGGAAGATGTTTTCTTCGCGGATACCGAAAGCTACCGCCGCCGCGTTGTTACTCGATACGGCGATGAAGTGGCGGTACAGCTCGGCTTCCGAACCACCCTGGGCCAGGTACCAGGCGCGTGCAGCCTGGGCGTTTTTCAGGGTTTCCAGGGTGTTGAAGGACTTCGACGAGACGATAAACAGCGTGGTCTCGGCGCGTAGCTTCTGGGTCAGCTCGTGGAATTCGCTGCCGTCGATGTTCGCCAGGTAATGGCAACGCACGCCTTTGTGGGCGTACGACAACAGCGCCTCGGAGACCAACTCCGGGCCAAGGAACGAACCACCGATGCCGATGTTGACCACGTCAGTGATCGGCTTTTCGGTGTAGCCACGCCACAGGCCATCGTGGATACGGCCCACGAGGTCGGTGATCTGGTTCAGCACCTTGTGCACATCCGGCATGATGTTCACGCCGTTGACCGACAGCTTGTCGCCCACTGGGCGGCGCAGGGCGGTGTGCAGGGCCGGGCGGCCTTCGGAGGAGTTCACAGGTTCGCCGGCATACAGCGCTTCGATCGCGCCTTTAAGGTCGACTTCCTTGGCCAGCGCCACCAGCAGGTCACGGGTTTCGCTGGTGATCAGGTTTTTCGAGTAATCGAGGAACAGCCCGCAGCTGCTCAGGGTGAATTGGGAGAAGCGCTGGGGATCGGCATCAAACGCTTCGCGCATGCTGAAATCCTGCATGGCGTGGCGGTGTTGATTGAGCGCTTGCCAAGCGGGCAGAGCGGTAACGTCATGAGGGGTGCGGTAGTACGCCATCGCTGCGGGTTTCCTTTTTATTACGGGGACTTGCCTTTAGGACACTTCTAAATCCGGAACGTCCAGTCTTTCATCAGGCGTTGGGTTCCGGTCAGCGCCAATAATGGCGCAGGGCGATTACATTAAACCTAGCGTGTCGATATGTCTTGGCTTTGTCTGCGCTGTAGCCGGTACTTTTTTATACCGGCGCAGCAGGGAGGGCAACTGTTTAGCGGTTTTTAAGGGGGAAAGGCCGGGTGGGTCAGGCCAGATTCAAGTGCAAGTTATCGATCAGGCGCGTAGCGCCCAAATACGCGGCCACCAGGATAACGACATCACGGTCTTCAGTCGTGGCCGGACGCAGGTGCACGCCTTGGCGCACTTCCAGGTAATCCATGCGCAAGCCGGCCGCTTCGATGTGCTGGATCTGTTCGGCGCGCAGCTTGGCGAAATCGTGGTCACCCGCTTTGATGGCGGTAGCGATCTGGCTGAGGCTGCGGTACAGCACGGGGGCGATGGCGCGTTGTTCTTCGGTGAGGTAACCGTTGCGCGATGACAGCGCGAGGCCGTCGGCGGCACGTACGGTCGGTTCGCCGATGATCTGGATCGGCATGTTCAGGTCATGGACCATGGCGCGAATAACCGCCAGTTGCTGGTAGTCCTTCTGGCCAAACACGGCCATGTCCGGCTGGACCATATTGAACAGCTTGCTGACTACCGTGGCCACACCTTCGAAATGCCCTGGGCGACTGGCGCCGCAGAGGCCTTCGGACAGCTGCGGGACACTCACGCGGGTCTGGCCGGTCATGCCGCCGGGGTACATTTCTTCGACGGTCGGCGCGAACAGCAGGTTGCAACCGGCTTGCAGCAGCTTTTCCTGGTCGGCAGCCAGTGTGCGGGGATATTTGTCCAGGTCTTCGCCTGCACCGAACTGCAGCGGGTTGACGAAAATGCTCGCCACCACGAAGTCCGATTGCTGCGCGGCCTTGGTCACCAGGGTGGCGTGACCGCTGTGCAGATTGCCCATGGTGGGCACAAAGCCGATGCGCTTGCCGGCACTGCGCGCGTGAGCGACGGCGGCTCGCAGTTCTCGTACGGTTTTAACGGTGTTCATGCAGAGAATCCGTGTTCGGCACCTGGGAAAGTAACGGCTTTGACTTCGTCCACGTAAGCGCTCAACGCCGCCTGGATGCTGTCCTGGCCGGCCATGAAGTTCTTCACGAACTTTGGCGCACGGCCGGTCAGCGACAGGCCGAGCATGTCGTGCATCACCAGGACCTGGCCGTCGGTGGCGGAACCTGCGCCAATGCCGATCACCGGCACTTTGACAGCCTGCGTGATTTCCGCCGCCAGTTCGCTCGGCACGCATTCCAGCAGAATCATCGCCGCACCTGCTTGTTCCAGGGCGATGGCGTCCGCACGCATCTGGCGCGCCTGGGCTTCATTGCGACCTTGTACTTTGTAGCCGCCGAGGAGGTTGACCGACTGCGGTGTCAGGCCCATGTGCACACACACGGGTACGCCGCGCTCAGCCAGCAGTCGGATCGACTCGGCGAGCCATACGGCGCCTTCCACTTTGATCATGTGCGCACCGGCTTGCATCAGTTTGCCGGCGTTTTGAAAGGTCTGTTCGACCGTGGCGTAACCCATGAACGGCAGGTCGGCGATGATGAAGGCGCCGTCGTTACCGCGTTTAACGCTGGCGGTGTGGTAGGCGAGTTCATCGGTGGTGACGGGCAGGGTGCTGTCATTCCCTTGAAGAACCATGCCCAGGGAGTCACCCACCAGTAGCACCTCGACTCCGGCCTGGCAGCAGGCCTGGGCGAAGGTGGCGTCATAGCAGGTCAGCATGGTGATTTTTTCACCTTTGAGCTTCAGGCTCTGCAAGGTGGTCAGGGTAATGTCTGGCATGAAAAGGGTCCTCGTTCAGGCGCTTGGAAACAGCGAGTAACGCGCGCGAGTCTTCGTTTATACAGGCGCACTGTCTTGAGAGCAGTGCTTATAAGGCCTGGATTGCGCCCTTTAGCGCCGGGTCGGCGGCAGCGGGACGCCTATAGTCGTGATGAGGACACGGGAAGTCAATTGGATGTGTTACCGCATTGTTACGAGTGGGGTGTTACCGCTGTTACTGACGCGATTCAGCAGGTTGACCGCCGCTTTGAGTCACGCCAGAGATCAAGTGTGGGCGCAGGCTTGCCGGCGATGCAGGCGACTCGGTACATCCGTCACACCGAGTTGACGCTATCGCAGGCAAGCCAGCTCCCAACGGGATCGCATCAAGCTTCCGGGAGGCGTTCCAGGCCTACAAACGGGCAGGCTGCCAGCAGTTCGCTGAGCGTTTGGCCGTTTGGCAGTTGCAGGTTGGCGGGTGCCAGCTCGGCCAGCGGGTACAACACGAACGCGCGCAGGTGCATCTGGTAATGGGGCACCTTGAGGCGCGGTTCATCGATCAGGCGATCGCCGAACAGCAGGATATCCAGGTCCAGGGTGCGTGGGCCCCAGCGCTCAAGGCGCTCGCGGCCCTGGTCGTTCTCGATGGCTTGCAACGCATCGAGCAACGCCAGTGACGCGAGACTACTGTCCAGGGCGGCGACCGCATTGGTATAGCGCGGTTGGCCCGGGAGCAGGGAGTCACTTTGATAAAACGCCGACACGCCGGCGACGGTGGTGCCTGGCAATAACGCTAACGCCTCGACGGCGCTGCGCAATTGTTGGTCCGGGGCAGCGAGATTGCTGCCCATGCCGATGTAGATACGGTCCACGTTTATTCGCCTGTGGCGCCCGAGGCATCGGTGGAGCTGCGTTTGCGCTTGCCGCCACTGCGGCGACGCTTCTTCGGGCCTTCGCCGGCGCTATCGCCTTTGCTGCCGAGGTCACGAATCATGTCGCGACGCTGGCTGTCATTGGCGTCCTGGTAGTCAGTCCACCATTCGCCCAGGCCGTCGGTCTGCTCACCCGCGCTTTCGCGCAGCAACAGGAAGTCATAGCCGGCGCGGAAACGCGGATTGTCCAGCAGCAGGTCGGCGCGTTTGCCGCTGCGGCGCGGCAGGCGCTCCTGCATGTCCCAGATCTCGCGGATCGGCATGGTAAAGCGTTTCGGGATAGCAATACGCTGGCACTGCTCGGCGATCAGCTCGTGCGCGGCTTCCTGCATGGCCGGGATCGGCGGCATGCCACGGTCTTGCAGACGCAGGACGCGTTTGGGCAGGGCTGGCCACAACAAGGCGGCAAACAGGAACGCCGGGGTCACCGGTTTGTTCTGCTTGATGCGCAGGTCGGTGTTGATCAACGCTTCGCTGATCAAGGTGTGGGTGTACGTCGGGTTGTATTCCAGAGCCTCGGCGCTCGCCGGGAACAACGGATCGAACAACTGCAGGTCGACGAGCATTTCGAACGTGTCGGCGGCATAGCCCGACAGGAACAACTTGAGCACTTCTTCGAACAGGCGCGCGGAAGGAATCTCACGCAACATCGGCGCCAGCTCACGAATGGGCGCGGCGGTGTGTTTTTCGATGCCGAAGTTCAGCTTGGCGGCAAACCGCACGGCGCGCAGCATGCGCACCGGGTCTTCCTGGTAGCGCTGAGTCGGGTCGCCGATCAAGCGGATCAGGTTGTTGCGAATGTCGTGTACGCCATTGGCGTAATCGAGGATGCGCTCGCTGACCGGGTCGTAATACAGCGCGTTGATGGTGAAGTCGCGGCGTTGCGCATCTTCTTCCAGGGTGCCGTAAACGTTGTCGCGCAGGATGCGTCCGCTCTCGTTGCGGGAAGACTGGTTAGTGTCTTCCTCTTCATCGTTTTGCGGATGGCCTGCACGGAAGGTTGCGACCTCGATGATTTCGCGACCAAAGTGGATGTGCACCAATTTGAAGCGGCGGCCGATGATTCGCGCATTGCGGAATTCGGCACGCACTTGCTCGGGCGTGGCGCTGGTGGCGACGTCGAAATCTTTGGGTGTGATGTTGAGCAACATGTCGCGCACGCACCCGCCCACCAGGTAAGCCTGGTAGCCGGCGTTCTGCAAACGTTCGACGATGTTCACCGCATAACGGCTGAATTGGGCGCGCTGCAATGAATGCTGATTGCTGTTAAGCACTTCAGGCGTGCTGCGAATGTGTTGCGTACGACGCAAGGGGGAACGGAATGACTGGAACAACTTCTTCAGCATGGGATGCACTGTTTGAAGGAATGTTCGGCCATAACGAAGAATGACCGCATGATGGGCCGGGATTCTAGCATTTAGTCGGGGGATGGTGTAGGAACAAGCTGCAAGGCTTGAGCCAGAAGCCTAAAATTGTCAAATCCCGGAAACTACAAGGGGAGCCGAAGCTCCCCCAGAAGTAGTTGCGTGCTCTATTTTTATTATTGATTGCGGGCTTCTTGTTTTTGTTGATCGCCCTCGCCATGAAGCTTCACCTTCATGACACTCCCAATCGGGAGCCAAGAGCAAACGGATTGCTTTGGTCGCTGTGTTGCTGATCTACGATCCAACCAGTTCAGGCTCTGCCTTAGGGCAGTTTTTGTTGTTCTCGGCCTGGTTGCGGGGCAAGCCCCAAATGCAACGCCTCTCCAAAAGAATCAGTTAGCTGCGCCTCCGCCGTGTTGTTTTTGTTATGCGTGAGTCGATTCGTCTTATTTTTATTGTCTTGTACAAAGCTTGTTATTGTTTTTGTACTAAGCATATAGCAGGGTGCGTGCCAACTTTTGTGCCGCCCAGCAAAAACGGGGGGTTGAGGTGGTTTTGGCTTTTTGATGGACCAAAAAAAGCCGAGGCTTCGTTACCGTAAGCCCCGGCTTTTGTTACGTGAAAATTCAGCGGTAACAGTTTTTTCACATCTGAGGGTGTTACCTGTGAGGGCGCACCCTCAACTTTCGCTGGCAACCCCGGTCTTGCGCCGTGGAATGCCCAGGCGCTGGCGCCGCTCCCACAGGCACTTGCGGCTTACGCCCAGCTTGCGGGCCAGCTCGGTCTCGGTCATGTGGTCCTGATGCTCAAGGACGAAATGCTGGAAGTAGTCTTCCAGTGACAAATCTTCAGTCGGCTCATGGCTGGTATTGCTGGCGCCGCCCTGTTGCGGGGCCAGGCCGATGAAATCGTCGTCCTCCAGGTCGCTGAGCTCGATATCGATACCCAGCAGCTCGGCGGAAATCTCCGGGCTTTCCGACAGAATCACTGCGCGCTCGACCGCATTCTCCAGCTCTCGCACGTTACCCGGCCACGAGTAGTGCCGAATTGCCTGCTCAGCGTCCGGGGCAAACTTGAGGTCGGTACGGTTGATACGCGCGCTCTGGCGCAGCAGGAAGGCGCTGGCGATCTCGTTGACGTCGGCGCCACGCTCGCGCAGGGCCGGCAGCTTAAGGGCGATCACGTGCAGGCGGTAATACAAGTCTTCACGGAACTGGCCGATCTTGGCCAGGCTCTTCAGGTCCCGGTGGGTCGCAGCGATCAGGCGAACATCGACCTTCTGCGATTGCACCGAACCTACGCGGCGAATTTCGCCTTCCTGTAGCACGCGCAGCAAACGTGCCTGGGCTTCCAGAGGCAGTTCGCCGATTTCGTCGAGGAACAAGGTGCCGCCGTCCGCCGCCTCCACCAAACCCGCGCGCCCGGCGCTGGCGCCGGTAAACGCGCCTTTCTCGTGGCCGAACAGTTCGGACTCGATCAGGGATTCAGGGATCGCCGCGCAGTTCACCGAGATCATCGGCGCCTTGGCGCGCTTGGACAGGTTGTGCAGCGCGCGGGCGACGAGTTCTTTACCAGTGCCCGATTCGCCCTGAATCAATACATTGGAGTCGGTCGGCGCGACTTTGCGGATCTTGCTGTACAGGTCCTGCATCGGAGGGCAGGAACCGATGATGCCGATTTCGCCGTTGCTGTTGTCGACGCCTGGCTTGTCCGCACCGTTGGCGCCTTTGCCGGCGGGGCGCTGTTCGGCCGGGGCACTGCTGGCCGACTGGCGGTCGCGCAGGATGCGGGCCACGGCCTGGAGCATTTCGTCGTGGTCGAACGGCTTGGCGATGTAGTCCACCGCGCCCATCTTCATCGAGTCCACTGCCGAACGCAGGCTGGCGTAGCTGGTCATGATCAGCACGGGAGTGCCCTGGCCAAGCTTGATCAGCTCGGTACCCGGCGCGCCCGGCAGGCGCAGGTCGCTGACAATCAGGTCGAACGTGGGAATGCTGAATCGCTCTTGGGCTTCCTGCACCGAGCCGGCTTCGCTGACCTGGTATTGATTACGTTCAAGCAGGCGACGCAAGGCAGAGCGGATAATTGTTTCGTCTTCGACGATCAAAATGTGCGGCATTGATTCAATTCTCTCGACGGTCTCAGTTCACAGCGGACGTCGCTTCGACATGACGCGGCAAGGTCACCCGAATACGGGTGCCGCGTTGGCTTTCAGTGTCAGCCGGGCTGTCGATGGTGATTTGTCCATAATGCTCTTCAACGATGGAATAGACCAGTGCAAGGCCCAGACCGGTACCTTCACCTGGGTCCTTGGTGGTGAAGAAGGGTTCGAACAATCGGTCCATGATGTTCTGTGGAATACCGCTGCCTTCGTCCTCCACGATCAGATCGACCGTGTGCTCGAAAGCCTCGCTCTTGACGCGTACCGCGCTGTGCGGCGGGGAGGCGTCACGGGCGTTGGAAAGCAGGTTGATCAGCACCTGCGCCAAGCGTTGGGAGTCGCCGTCAACCCAGTGGTCCGGATCACACAGGTTGAAGAACTGTACTTCGAAATTGCGCCGGTTCAAGGCCAGCAGGCCAATGGCATCCTGCGCCACTTCGGCGAGGCACACCGCCTCGTCCTGATTCTGATGAGCGCCCGCGTGAGCAAAGCTCATCAGCGACTGCACGATGCGGGAAACGCGCTTGGTCTGCTCAAGGATCTGCCCGCTGATTTCGGTGATTTCACCGTCCTCTTCGCGCTCCTCGCGCAGGTTCTGCGCCAGGCAGGCAATGCCGGTGATGGGGTTGCCGATTTCATGGGCAACACCCGCTGCCAGGCGGCCAATGCTCGCCAGGCGTTCGGAATGCACCAGCTTGTCTTCCAGCATCTGGGTTTCGGTCAGGTCCTCTACCAGCAGCACCAGGCCACTGTTGCCAGGCGCCAGTGGCTCATCGATGGCGGCCTTGTGCAGGTTGAGCCAGCGGGTCTGGCCGTCCAGCGCCAGATGCTGCTTGTGTAAATGCTCATCGGGCAGGTTGATAAAGCCTTGCAGCAGTTCTTTCCAGGGGTCGGCCAGCGTATTCAGGCGCGAACCCACTACGCGCTGAGCAGCGATGCCGGTCAGCTCTTCCATGGCCTTGTTCCACATCAGGATCTCTTGATCCTTGGCCAGGGAACACACGCCCATCGGCAGTTCCTGAAGGGTTTGACGGTGATAGCGGCGCAGGGCATCGAGTTCGGCGGCGAGACCGGTGAGGCGTGAGTGGTAATCCTCCAGCCGGCTCTCGATGAAATGGATGTCTTCGGTGACGTAGTTTTCGCCGCCGGCCTTGTAGGGCAAGAACGTTTCTACCATGTCCTGAGACACGCTCGGCCCCATCAGGCCGGACAGGTTGGCTTCGATACGGTCACGCAGGCGGCGCAAGGCATACGGGCGACGCTCGTCGAACGGCAGGTACAGATCGCGCAGCGCCTGTTCGACTTCTTTCTGTGCGGCCTTGGCGCCCAGTGGTTTGGCCAATTGGGTGGCGAACTCCTGGGGTGAGGCGGCATGCAGTTCGCGCCGTTGCGGGCGCCGCACGTTGTCCACCGCGCACGCTTCGGCAGCGCTGGTTTCTTCCGGGCTGGCGTTGGTGAACAGCGAGATCAGGGTGAACATCAGCACGTTGGCAGCGAGGGAGGCAATGGCCGCCATGTGCCAGCTGGTGTCGTCCAGCACGTAGATCATGTTCAACAGGGGAATGTAAAAGCCCTGCAGGTTGCCGACCAGCGGCAGCAGCATGGTGACAATCCACACCAGGATCCCGGCCAGCAGCCCGGCGATGAATCCACGTCGATTAGCGGTTGGCCAGTACAGCACCGACAGCACGCCGGGCAGGAACTGCAACGTGGCGACAAACGCGACGATGCCGAGGTTGGCCAGGTCTTGTCCGGGGCCCAGCAACAGGTAGAAACCAAAGCCGGCCATGATGATTGCGACGATCAGCGCGCGCCGTGTCCACTTCAGCCAGCGGTAGATATTGCCTTCAGCCGGCGGCTGGTAAAGCGGTAGCACCAGGTGATTGAGCGCCATGCCCGAGAGCGCGAGCGTGGTGACGATGATCAAGCCACTGGCCGCCGATAAGCCGCCGACGTAAGCCAGCAATGCCAGGGATTTGCTGTTGGCGGCAATCCCGACGCCGAGGGTGAAGTATTCGGGGTTGGTGGTCGCCCCCAGCTTGAGGCCAGCCCAGAGAATCAGTGGCACCGCCAGGCTCATCAGCAGCAGGAACAACGGCAAGCCCCAGCTGGCGCTGACCAGTGAGCGCGGGTTGAGGTTCTCGGTGAACGTCATGTGGTACATGTGCGGCATCACAATTGCCGAGGCGAAGAACACCAGCAACAGCGTGCGCCACGGGCCTTCCTGCAGCGGGGTGTGCAGGGCGGCGAGGGCGGTCTGGTTTTGCAGCAGCCACAGTTCCAACTGTTGCGGGCCGTCGAATACGCCGTACAGCGCATAGAGGCCGACACCGCCGATGGCGATCAGCTTGATGACCGACTCAAAGGCAATCGCAAACACCAGGCCTTCGTGTTTCTCACGGGTGGCGATATGGCGTGAGCCAAAGAAAATCGTGAACAGCGTAATCAGCGCGCAGAAGGCCAGGGCAACGCGATGCTGCACCGGCTCGCGGGTGAGGATGCTGATGGAGTCCGCCACAGCCTGGATCTGCAGGGCCAGCAGCGGCAGCACGCCGATCAGCATGAAGATCGTGGTCAGTGCGCCAGCCCAGGTGCTGCGAAAGCGAAAGGCAAACAAGTCCGCAAGGGACGACAGCTGATATGTACGGGTGATTTTCAGGATCGGGTATAGCAGCACCGGCGCCAGCAGGAATGCGCCGGACACCCCGAGATAACTGGAAAGAAAGCCGTAGCCGTACTGATAGGCCAGGCCCACCGTGCCATAAAACGCCCAGGCGCTGGCGTATACGCCCAAGGACAAGGTGTAGGTCAACGGATGGCGAATGATCGCCCGCGGAATCATTCCGCGCTCACTGATCCAGGCGACGCCGAACAATGCTGCCAGGTAGGCGGCGCTGATCAGCAGCATCTGGGTGAGGCTAAAGCTCATCGGCATCTTTTTGGCTCTGCAGGATGAAGGTCACGACGATCAGGATCAGCCACAGCAGATAAGGGCGGTACCAGGCGCCCGTGGCGTCGATCCACCAATCCATGATGGCGGGGGAAAACAGGTAGATCCCGACGACCAGCAGCAGGACCAATCGATAGATGTACATGTTGGCCTCTGAGTAAAAAACTGCGGCGATGGTAACGGATGGCTGGGAAGCTGCAAGCGCCTTCAGCTCAATTGCGCTTCGGCCAGTGTGAGTGTGCGCGGGATCATTGTGGCATCCCAGTGCGCAATGCCCCAATCCAGCAGCTCCCGTGGGCTGGCGTGGAGAAGTTCGCTGCCGGGTTGTTGGCCGAGCGCGCGCAGGGCCCTCACTAGCAAAGGCGTGGCCTGGTCGGGTGTCAACGGTGGGGAGCGGTAGGATTTGCCCAGCTTGTGACCGTCCGGCTGGATGATCAGCGGCACGTGCAGGTAGCGCGGTTGGCGCAGCCCCAAGAGTTCTTGCAGGTAAAGCTGGCGCGGTGTGGAATCCAGCAGGTCGGCACCGCGCACGATGTCGGTAACACCTTGCCAGGCGTCGTCGAGTACCACGGCCAACTGGTAGGCATACAGGCCGTCGCGGCGACGGATGACGAAATCGCCTACATCACGCCCCAAGTGCTGTCGGAATTCGCCCTGTACGCGGTCGGTAAAGTGGTATTCCAGCTCAGGGACACGTAAGCGGATAGTCGCATCTTGCTGATCATGCCCGGCATTTCGGCACAGCCCCGGGTAGATCCCGTTGTAGGGCTCCAGCTGTTTGCGCGAGCAGGTGCAGGCGTAGGCCAGGCCGTGGTTGAACAGATCGTTCAGGACTTTGGCATAAGACTCATGCCGCTCGCTTTGTCGGACCAGTTCACCCTCCCACTCGAAGCCATAGCTTTCCAGGGCATGGAGAATCGCTGCCTGGGCGCCGGGCTCTTCACGGGGTGGGTCGAGGTCTTCCATGCGCATCAGCCAGCGGCCGTGATTGGCGCGGGCATCGAGGTAGGAGGCGAGGGCGGCAACCAGCGAGCCGAAATGCAAATGGCCGCTGGGCGTGGGGGCGAAACGCCCGATATAGGTAGAGGCTGTCATGGGCCGGATACTACTGGAAAAACGGTAAATCCCAGAAACAAAAATGGGGCGTTCGCACGCCCCATTCGTTCAGCCCGGCAGGGTTACTTGCCGACCTGTTTTTCCTTGATTTCAGCCAAGGTCTTGCAGTCTACGCACAGGTCCGCAGTTGGGCGGGCTTCCAGACGACGAATACCAATCTCGACGCCGCAGGATTCACACCAGCCGTATTCTTCGTCCTTGATCAGTTGCAGCGTCTTGTCGATTTTCTTGATCAGCTTGCGCTCGCGATCACGGGCGCGCAGTTCGAGGGCGAACTCTTCTTCCTGGCTGGCACGGTCGGCCGGGTCAGGAAAGTTGGCTGCTTCGTCCTTCATATGGTCAACGGTGCGGTCAACCTCCTGCATCAAGTCCTGTTTCCACTTGTTGAGGATTTTGGTGAAGTGCTCGCGCATGGGCTCGCCCATGTACTCCTCACCTTTCTTTTCGACGTAAGGTTCGAAGCCATTGAGGCCTTGAGTCTGCTGTTGCTTTGCTTGGGTGGACATGAATAGACCGCCTCTCACTCTTCTAATCCATTGCGCAGGATTGCAACGTCACCGACACCTGCCGGCCCTGCGGCTGCAAGCGGGCGAACTTACCAGATAGATTCGGGGTGCGCCACTCCCGGTTGTCGTGGCCCATCGCCAGGGGGTTGCAAACTGCTGCAGCCCGCCATGGCTGGGTATGCATGGGCCTGAATATTGATTTTAGTCGTTTTGCGCGCGCTTGCCCGGGCCGCACAGGTGGCCGAGCAGGCAATAGAACATGTTTTACGTCGCGGGTTCGGTAGAATCCAAACTTTGTCCTCACCGTCTAAGGAAGGCTAATGGCTCAGCCCTACAGTGCGCGCAGTCGCGCCATCGAACCTTTTCATGTCATGGCGTTGCTGGCGCGAGCCAATGAGCTGCAGGCAGCCGGTCATGATGTCATCCACCTGGAAATCGGCGAGCCGGATTTCACCACGGCCGAACCTATCATCCAGGCCGGCCAGGCTGCGCTGGCCAGCGGCAAGACTCGCTACACCGCGGCACGTGGGGTGCCGGAGTTGCGCGAGGCCATCAGTGGTTTTTACCAGCAACGCTATGGGCTGAGCGTCGATCCCGAGCGCATTCTGATCACCCCCGGTGGCTCCGGCGCCTTATTGCTGGCCAGCAGCCTGCTGGTGGACCCAGGCAAGCACTGGCTGCTGGCGGACCCGGGTTACCCGTGCAACCGGCACTTTTTGCGGCTGGTGGAAGGTGCGGCGCAACTGGTGCCGGTAGGCCCGGAAGTGCGCTACCAATTGACCGCCGATCTGGTTGCCAGGCATTGGGACCAGGACAGCGTTGGCGCATTGGTCGCGTCCCCTGCAAACCCCACCGGCACCGTCCTCACCCGCGACGAATTGGCCGGGTTGTCGAGTGCAATCAAGGCGCGCAATGGGCATCTGGTGGTGGACGAGATTTATCACGGCCTCACTTACGGCACTGACGCCGCCAGTGTGCTGGAAGTCGACGACGGGGCCTTCGTCCTGAATAGTTTTTCGAAGTATTTCGGCATGACCGGCTGGCGCCTGGGCTGGCTGGTAGCGCCGCCGGATGCGGTGAGTGAATTGGAGAAGCTGGCGCAAAACCTCTACATCAGCGCGCCGAGCATGGCCCAATACGCGGCTTTGGCCTGTTTTGCCCCGCAAACCCTGAGCATTCTGGAAGAGCGCCGCGCCGAATTTGGTCGCCGTCGTGATTTCCTGTTACCCGCCTTGCGCGAGCTGGGGTTCGGTATCGCCGTGGAGCCGGAAGGGGCGTTCTACTTGTATGCCGATATCAGCGCGTTCGGCGGCGATGCCTTCGCGTTTTGCCGCCATTTCCTCGAAACTGAACATGTGGCTTTTACGCCGGGGCTGGACTTCGGCCGCTATCAAGCCAGCCACCATGTGCGTTTCGCCTACACGCAAAACCTCGATCGACTACAAGAGGCGGTGGACCGGATCGCCCGTGGACTGCGGAGTTGGCAAGGCTGATGCGCTTTCATCCTCCCCTCGAAGAAGGGCGGCTGATTCGCCGCTACAAGCGCTTTCTCACGGATATCGAAACCGTTACCGGCGAGTTGTTGACTATTCACTGCCCGAACACAGGCTCGATGCTCAATTGCATGGTGGAGGGCGGCCAGGTCTGGTTCAGTCGTTCCGACGACCCCAAGCGCAAGTTGCCAGGCACCTGGGAAATTGCCGAAACGCCGCAGGGCCGACTTGCGTGCGTCAATACGGCACGCGCGAATCAGTTGGTTGAGGAGGCACTGCGCGCCGGGGTTATTACTGAGCTCAATGGCTTTACCGCGCTGAAACGTGAAGTGCCTTACGGCCAGGAAAAAAGCCGCATCGACTTTCGCCTGGAATACCCGCAGGGCGCGGCGTACGTGGAAGTTAAAAGTGTAACCCTGGGTTTCGATGGCTCGGCGGTGGCGGCCTTCCCCGATGCGGTGACGCAACGGGGCGCCAAGCATCTGCGCGAGTTGGCGCACCTGGCCCGCGACGGCGTGCGGGCGGTGCAGCTGTATTGCGTCAACCTGTCGGGTATCGAGGCCGTGCGCCCTGCCGTGGAAATCGACGCTGGTTACGCTGCCGCGTTGCGTGAGGCCAAGGCGGCCGGTGTGGAAGTGCTGGCTTATGGTGTACAGGTCACGCCTGAGGAAATTTACGTCGACCGCCGCTTGGAAGTGCTGATCGGCGACTAGAGTTCAACCCACAGGCCCTTTGCATCTTCGCGGCCGTGCAGGGCTTTGAGGCTTTGGCCTGCACACGGCCCGGCGATGCATTCGCCGTTTTCGATCAGGAACAGCGCGCCATGGGTCGCGCACTGGATCAGGCTGGCGCTGGCGTCGAGGAAGTGGTCAGGCTGCCATTCCAGCGGGATGCCGCGATGTGGGCAACGGTTGATATAGAAGTAGGCAACGCCGTCCCGGCGCACGGCCAACAGCTTGCAGCCGTCGATCTCGAAACCGAGGCTGCTGTTGGGTGCGAGCCTGTCGGAGGAGCAGAGAAACTTCATTTCAATCCTTAAGTGCCTTGACGTTCAAATGCAAACAATTATCAAATGCCGGCTTCGCCCGTTAGCTGATTGGGCGCTCAGTACGATGCCAGACGGGTTTAATCTGTCACATCGGTGAGTGCTTGAGTGGCCCTGCCCTTGGAAGGAAACCCTGATATGCGCCTGAGTACCAGCGCTATTGCGCTCGTTGCCTCACTGCTGGTCAATCACGGGGCGCAAGCCTCTGAACTGCCACAACGCTGGGTCAGTGCCGGTGGGGCGCTATCGGAATGGGTGACGGCCCTGGGTGGTGAGTCGAAGTTGGTGGGCGTCGATACCACCAGTCAGCATCCTGATGCTCTCAAGAAGTTGCCCAGTATTGGCTACCAACGGCAGTTGTCGGCTGAAGGTATTTTGAGCCTGCGCCCGCAGGTTCTGGTCGGCACTGAAGAAATGGGCCCACCACCGGTGCTGGCGCAGATTCGGGGGGCTGGTGTGCAGGTGGAGATGTTTTCGGCGCAGCCCGATTTACCGACGTTGAAGGGGAATCTTCAGCATCTGGGCAAGTTGTTGGGCAGTGAGGCCAAGGCCAACGAATTGTTTGCCGGGTATGAGCAGGCTCTTGAGCAGCAAAAAGCCTGGGTTGCCAAGGCCCAATCCACCCAAAAGACACCGGGCGTGTTGTTGTTGCTCGGTCACGCGGGTGGCAAACCGCTGATCGCCGGTAAAGACACGGCTGCCGACTGGATGTTGCAGCTGGCGGGCGGCAAAAACTTGGCGACCCATACGGGTTACAAGCCATTTTCGGTGGAGTCGTTGGCGGGGTTGAGCCCCGATGTGCTGGTGTTTGCTGACCGCGCCTTAACCGGTGACGCCGCGAGGGCCGCCTTGTTCAAGGAGAACCCGATTTTGGCTTCGACGCCGGCGGCCAAGAATAGTCGGGTGTTTGAGTTGGACCCGACCCTGCTGGTCGGTGGGCTCGGGCCACGCCTGCCGCAAAGTCTGGTGAAACTGTCTGCCGGGTTTTATTCGTCCCAGGCTAAACCTGCCCCATGACGACTTTGATTAAACCGAAAACGCTATTTATTGGGCTGGCGCTGTTATGTCTTTTGGCAACCTGGCTTTCCTTGGCCTTGGGGCCTGTCAACTTGCCTTTGCTGGATACACTGAAGGCCGCCTTGCGCATGATGGGCGCACCGATTGAAGCCCAGGGCCTGGAGCAGGCAGAGCTGATTTTAGGGCAGATTCGTTTGCCGCGTACCTTATTGGGGCTGGCCGTTGGCGGTGTCCTGGCATTGTCGGGCGTGGCGATGCAGGGGCTGTTTCGCAACCCGTTGGCCGATCCGGGGTTGGTCGGTGTTTCCAGTGGTGCGGCGTTGGGCGCGGCGATCGCTATCGTCGGCGGCTCGTTTTTTGGCGGCCTGCCGGATGCGTTCGGTCCTTACCTGCTGTCGTTGTGCGCGTTTCTCGGCGGTTTGGGCGTCACTGCACTGGTTTACCGGCTGGGCCGCCGCAACGGCCAGACCAACGTCGCGACGATGTTGCTCGCCGGTATCGCCCTCACAGCCCTCGCCAGCTCGGCGGTGGGGTTGTTTACCTATTTGGCGGATGACGCCACGTTGCGCACTCTGACCTTCTGGAACCTGGGCAGCCTCAATGGCGCAAGCTATTCGCGGTTGTGGCCGCTGTTGCTGGTAAGTGCCGGTGTTGCGTTGTGGTTGCCGCGCCGGGCGAAAGCGTTGAATGCGTTGTTACTGGGTGAGTCGGAGGCCAATCACCTTGGGATTGATGTGGAGCGTCTCAAGCGTGAACTGGTGTTCTGTACGGCTTTGGGGGTGGGCGCGGCGGTAGCGGCGGCGGGAATGATCGGGTTTGTCGGGCTGGTAGTGCCGCATCTTGTGCGGATGTTGGCGGGGCCTGATCATCGGGTGCTGTTGCCGGCCTCGGTGCTGGCCGGGGCGAGCTTGTTGCTGTTTGCCGATCTGGTGGCCCGCTTGGCCCTGGCGCCGGCTGAATTGCCGATCGGCATCGTGACTGCGTTTATTGGTGCGCCATTTTTTCTGTATTTGTTGCTGCGAGGGCGCGCCTGATGCTGCGAGTCGAAGCGTTGCAGGTGAGGCGTGGTCGCAAAACCGTGCTGTCGGACGTCACTCTGGACGTGTTACCGGGCGAGGTGCTCGGTGTGCTGGGCCCGAATGGTGCTGGCAAAAGCACGTTGCTCGGTGCGCTGTGCGGAGAGCTTCAGCCGGATCAGGGCAATGTGTGGCTGGATCAGCAAGCCTTGCAGGACTGGAGCGGACCGCAGCGCGCCCAGCGTCTGGCAGTGTTACCGCAGACTTCCACCCTGGACTTCGCTTTTCGTGTCGAAGAGGTTGTAGGCATGGGCCGCTTGCCCTATCAGACCGGGCGGGTGCGTGATGACGAGATTATTAATGCGGCGCTGCAGGCGGCGGATATCGGGCACTTGAGCGGTCGCAGTTACCTGGCCCTTTCGGGCGGTGAGCGCCAACGTGTGCACCTGGCGCGGGTTCTGGCGCAATTGTGGCCGGGGGAAGCGGGGCAGACGTTGCTGTTGGATGAGCCGACATCGATGCTCGATCCCTTGCACCAACACACGACCTTGCAGGCAATACGTACATTTGCCGACCGGGGAGCGGCAGTGTTGGTGATCCTCCATGACCTGAATCTGGCGGCGCGTTACTGTGATCGCATTCTGCTGCTGGAAGGCGGGCGTCCACATGCCCTGGACACGCCGGCACAGGTGATGCGGCCTGGGCCACTCAAGGCGGTGTTTGGCCTGGACGTATTAGTGCAGCCACACCCCGAGCGCGGGCATCCACTGATTATTGCGCGCTGAAATCAGTTTTTCGTAGGCAAAAAAAGACCCGGCAAGAGCCGGGTCAAATAACCGTGATTAGCCTGATGAGGAGATAATCTGAGAGTCCGAACCAATGGTCTTTCAGTTATCGGCTGATCTCGCGACCAGTTGTGATAATCATAACGATTCTCATTTGAGAGTCAACATTTGTTTTTGAACGTCCTTTCGTTTTTCTCAAACGAGCGTTAGAACCGCCTGTAAATATTGGGTTTGCTAACTCACCTAATTCTTCTGGCGCGCTGAAATCGCATCCAATTGACGGTTCAGAGCTTCCTTGCGCTCCGCCGGGATATCGTTCCAGTGCACATCCATCAGCGCCCCTTCAATCGCATACAGCAGGACTTTCGACGCTCGGAACCCGCGCGTCCTTACGGCCCGATAGGCATCGACCGCTCCCAGCCGGCGCAAGTCGGACGCGCTGTGGATGCCCACCGCGTGCAGCCACTGCGCTGACGTCTTTCCCAGATTTTTCAAGTGTTGCAGCTCATCGTTCATCAAGCCTCCTTGCGACGGCCGAATGGTGCGGTGGGTATCGTGACCAGGCAGGCCTGAAAGGGAGTGTAGCGCTCAGTAGGAAAAGCGTGATTCTTTGGTCAGGCGCGGCTGAAAAGCTATAAGAGTGGCACAGGAATTTTGACGATAAGCAGGCAGGAGGCACCCGGTACGCACGATACGTACCCGGGGCCCAGAGTGTGATGTTACCTGGTGCGGTAACGCAGACGAGTGCCGAAATTAACCGACATCAAGATCTCGTCAGCCGTCAATTCGGCAGGGAAGTAGGTGCCGGAGATCTGCGCATGGGCCAGGCTGGCGCCTTCCAGTGAGCAATCGCGCAAATCCAGCCCGCGCAGGTCGGCAGAGCGGAAGTACGCGTCGGTGAAGTCCACGCCTATGGCATTCAAATCGCGCAGGTCCAGCCCTCGGAAGTCGCCACCGCGCATGTCGATAATCCCGTCTATTGGGCGTTCCTGGTTGAAGCCTCGAATGTCGTCCTTGTGCAGGAGCGCGTAGAGCGGGGTATCAAGAAGCTTGGGCTGACTCATGACGGCGACTCCCGTTGGAATTATGACGCCATTATAGTGCCACTATTACTGGGTCGTGCACCCAAGATCGGTGACACGACCAAGAAATATTTCTTACAGACCGGGCAGGTGCTGACGAATGTGCGCGACTAACGCGTCCAGCGTTCCGCTTTCATTCGTCTCGACACGCTTGCTGAGGAGCTGCTCCTCGGCCGTCAGCGGGTCGCGACTGGCTTGCTGCTCTTCGATAATGCTCAGTGTTGCGTCGGAAGGATCATTTTTATCGGCCTGACGCTGTGCCAGCCAGTTGGCGATAACGGCTTGCGGCGCATTGCAATCCAGGATCAGGAAGGGCGCGCCGGTGGCTTCAGCAATCTTCGCTGCGGCGTCGCGTTGCTCGCGCTTCAGGAAGGTGGCATCCAGTACCACCGGATACCCGGCACGCAACAGGGTGTCGGCGATTTCGTTCAAGCGAGCGTAGGTCGCTGCGCTGGCATCGGCAGCATAGATACCGGCTTGCGGCGTGTTCTCTACCTTCTGCTCGCCGAACAGGCGCTTGCGCTCCACATCCGAGCGCAGGCGCACAGCGCCGAGTGCTTCCACCAGGCGCATGGCAACGTGGCTTTTGCCGACTGCCGATACGCCGTGGGTAATGGCGAGGAAGCGCGAAGGAATGGTGCTGTAGCTTTCCGCCAGGTTGGCGTAGTTGCGGTACTGGCGCAGGGTGGTGGCGCGCTGCACCGGGCTTGCCTCGCTCGGCATGCTGAACAGCGCCACCTTGGCGCGGACCAACGCACGGTAGGCTTTATAGAAGTTCAGCAGTTCAAGGCCTTGGTAGTCGCCGGTCAACTCCAGGTATTGGCTGATAAACCGGCGTGCCAGGGATTTGAGGCCGCGGTCTTCCAGGTCCATGGCCAGGAAGCCGGTATCGGCGTAGACGTCGGTGAAGCGAAAGGGTTCGTTGAACTCGATGCAGTCAAAGATCACGACCTCGCCATCGATCAGCGTGGCGTTGCCCAGGTGAATATCACCGTGGCATTCGCGAGTGAAACCCTCCAGCTTGCGCTGTGCCAGCAGCGGCTTGAGGCGTTCGAAGCTGCTTTCAGACCAGGCTTGCAGGGCTTCCAGTTGAGCCAGGTCAGCCTTGTCGCTGAGAAATGGGCGAATCTGCTCGAAGTTCTGGCGTATCGGCGCCATCACTTCGTCCGGGGTGCCGGCTGGGTGTTCTTGCGGCACTTTCGGTGCGGTCAGGTGGAAATGCGCAATCTGCTTGGCCATCTCATCAATGTGCGCGCTGGTCAGTTCGCCGTTGGCTTGCAAGGTACTCAGCATTTGGCTTTGCGGGAACTGGCGCATTTTCAGCGCGTACTCGATTACCGGGCCTTCGCCGTTCAGTTGCGGGGCTTCGGCAGTGCCGGTGATCGGCAACACTTCGAGATACAAGTCTTTGGTCAGGCGCTGGTTGAGTCGCAACTCTTCGTTGCAAAAATGACCACGATCGGCCAGCTCAGTGAAATTCAGAAAGCCGAAATTCATCGGTTTCTTCAGTTTATAAGCGAAGGGGCCCGTCAGTATGACCCAGGAAATATGGGTCTCGATGACTTGAAACGCTTCAACCGGATGCGGATACAAAGCCGGGTTTTGCAGTGCAGCGATCAGGGACTGGCTCACAGGCGATCCTTCAAAGTCTGGGGGAAATCATGGCTGGCATTATGGCGGTTACAGCCGGTCGTGCAAACCGCTGTCCGGCTCATGTTGATCATCGATAAAGTGCGTATAATCCGCCGCCATGACTCGAACCCGATCTCCCCGTTCCCGTAAAAAACCTCCTTCCCGCGGCCTGCGCCCGTGGCTGGGCTGGGCGCTCAAGCTAAGCCTGGTGGGCCTTGTCGTGCTCGCCGGCTTCGCGGTTTACCTCGACGCCGTGGTCCAGGAGAAGTTCTCCGGCAAGCGCTGGACCATCCCGGCCAAGGTGTACGCCCGCCCGCTGGAACTGTTCACCGGCCAGAAGCTGAGCAAGGATGACTTCCTCACTGAACTCGATGCCCTGGGTTACCGCCGCGAGCCCGTGAGCAACGGCCCGGGTGCCGCCGCCGTCAGTGGCAACACCGTCGATTTGAACACTCGCGGCTTCCAGTTCTATGAAGGCCTGGAAAAAGCCCAGCCGGTGCGCGTGCGCTTCTCTGGCGATTACGTTGCAGAGCTGTCGTCGCTCAATGGCTCGAAGTTGCCCGTGGTGCGTCTGGAACCCTTGATGATCGGCGGGATTTACCCGAAGAACCTTGAAGATCGCATCCTGATCAAGCTTGACCAAGTGCCGCCATACCTGCTGGAAACCTTGGTTGCAGTAGAAGATCGCGACTTTTATAGCCACTGGGGTGTGTCACCGAAGTCGATTGCTCGCGCCATCTGGGTCAACACCTCCGGCGGGAAGATGACTCAGGGTGGCAGTACGCTGACGCAACAATTGGTCAAGAACTTCTACCTGACCAACGAGCGCAGCCTGACCCGTAAGCTCACCGAAGCCATGATGGCAATGCTGCTGGAACTGCATTACAGCAAGCAGGAAATCCTTGAGGCGTACCTCAACGAGGTCTTCGTCGGTCAGGATGGCCAGCGCGCCGTGCACGGTTTTGGCCTGGCCAGTCAGTTCTTCTTTGGCCAGCCTTTGTCCGAGCTGAAGTTGCATCAAGTCGCGTTGTTGGTGGGGATGGTCAAAGGGCCGTCCTATTACAACCCGCGCCGCAACCCGGAGCGTGCGCTCGAGCGTCGTAACCTGGTGTTGGATGTGCTGGAGCAGCAGGGTGTTGCCACTGCCGAACAAGTCGCTGCCGCGAAGAAAATGCCACTGGGTGTAACCACTCGCGGCAAGCTCGCGGACAGCTCCTTCCCAGGCTTTATCGACCTGGTCAAACGCCAGTTGCGTGAAGATTACCGCGACGAAGACTTGACCGAAGAAGGCCTGCGGATCTTCACCAGTTTCGACCCGATTCTGCAGATGAAGGCCGAAGCGTCGGTGAACGACACATTCAAGCGCCTGACCGGCCGTAAAGGCTCGGATGAAGTCGAGGCGGCGATGGTCGTGACCAACCCGGAAACCGGCGAAGTCCAGGCCATGATCGGCAGTCGACAAGCCAGTTTTGCCGGTTTCAACCGCGCACTGGATGCCGTGCGGCCGATTGGCTCGCTGGTTAAGCCGGCGGTCTACCTGACGGCTTTGGAAAAACCGAGCAAATACACCCTGACCAGTTGGTTGTCGGATGATCCGCTCTCGGTCAAAGGTGCTGATGGCCAAGTGTGGACGCCGCAGAACTTCGATCGACGCTCCCACGGCACCGTGTTCCTGTACCAGGGCCTGGCGCATTCCTACAACATCTCCACCTCGCGCCTCGGGCTTGAAGTGGGTGTACCGAATGTGCTGAAAACCTTGGGGCGCCTGGGCATTACCCGTGAGTTCCCGGCGTTCCCGTCCATGCTCCTGGGGGCTGGCGCCATGACCCCGATGGAAGTGGCCACGATGTACCAGACTCTCGCCAACGGTGGTTTCAATACTCCGATGCGCGGCATTCGCAGTGTGCTGACCGCCGAGGGTGAGCCGCTCAAGCGCTACCCGTTCCAGATTCAGCAGCGTTTTGATGCGGGTTCCATCTACCTGATCCAGAACGCCATGCAGCGCGTAATGCGTGAAGGCACCGGGCGCTCGGTCTACAGCGTGCTGCCCTCGAACCTGACGCTGGCGGGCAAGACCGGTACCAGTAACGATTCGCGTGACAGCTGGTTCGCCGGCTTCGGCCAGGACGTGCTGGCGGTGGTGTGGCTTGGGCGTGACGACAATGGCAAGACGCCGTTCACCGGCGCGACCGGTGCCCTGCAGGTCTGGACCAGTTTCATGCGCAAGGCCGACCCGCTGCCGCTGAACATGCCGCAGCCGGATAACATCGTGCAGGCTTGGATTGATCCACACACCGGCCAAGGTTCTGATGCCAACTGTCCGGGCGCGGTACAGATGCCGTATATTCGCGGCAGCGAGCCACCACCCGGCGCCGCATGCGGTGGCAGTGCCCCTGCTGACGCGGAATCGGTGATGGATTGGGTCAAGGGCTGGATGAATTAAGCTAAAGAGGGTTTCAAGTGAACAAGTGGTTGATTCCAGCTATTACAGCTCTGGCGGTGCTCAGCGGTTGCTCCAGCGTGCAGCGTGGTTCGATTCCAGTGGTGGATTCGAGCACGACCGTTTCCAACAGCGACCGCATTTCGGCCACTGGCGGCTTCCGTCAGACCGTAGTCAAGCGTCCTGCCCAAGCCACACCGCAAGCCATACCGCAGGATTCGGGCGTGGTGGTGATGGTGCCGGGCGCGGGTGCCGCTACGTCGGCACCGATCAGTGCGGAGCCTTGGACCCCGGGGCCAAGCACGTCGGGGCCAATCGACGCCACGCCGATCCAAACGGCGCCGGTCAATCAGGGCAGCTACACCATGCCGTCTACGCCGAGCGGTATTCCGTCGCGTTCGAGCGCTGGCGGTCTGTCGGCTGACGAGCAGCTGGATGGTCCGGTGTTGGCTTTGCTGACCACTGCCCAGCAGCAGCAGGCCGGCGGCGACTTGAACGGTGCGTCGTCGAGCCTTGAGCGTGCCCAGCGTGTGGCACCTCGCGAGCCGCAAGTGTTGTATCGCCTCGCCCAAGTGCGTATGGCTCAGGGTGATGCGCCGCAGGCCGAACAGTTCGCACGTCGCGGCCTGACCATGGCCAATGGTCGTCCAGACCTGCAAGCCAACCTGTGGGCCTTGATTGGTGACGCGCGTGCCGCACAAGGCGATGCTGCCGGGGCCGCTCAAGCTCGGCAAAAAGCCAAGGTCAGCCTCTGATGGATGCACGTTTTCCAGCTATTGCTGAACAGTTATTGCTGATTGAGCGCGAGTTGCGCGTGCAGGGTTGGTGGGACGAAGTGTCCCCCAGCGCCGAGGCGCTCAGCAGCGTCGAGCCTTTCTCGGTTGATACCCTGGACTTTCACCAGTGGCTGCAGTGGATCTTCCTGGTGCGCATGAAGCAGATTCTGCAGCAGGACCTGCCCTTGCCCAATGCGTCAGGGATCATGGAAATGGCCGAGATGGTCTATGCCGATCGGCCGGTCGAGAGCCTGGGTTTACGAAATGCGCTGAAAAAGTTCGACCAACTGATCGTCGACGCTCGTTAATTGCCTGACTGCCGGTTTTTCCGGCAGTCTTGCGCACATTTCTACCGCTTGACGACATTCAGGCGAGTTTTATCCCTCCTCAAACCCCTTTCTTCTACGTTCTCATGCGCTTAGTTGGAAAAAAGCGCAATTATTGCTTGACTTGAAGGGGCTGAAACAGAAGAATCCAAAGTCCGCTGTATCGGGACTGCCAGAAGCAGGCCCGCTCAGCAGATCATGAGGCGCACACCCGCGCCGACCTGTAACACCCGCAACGCGTTACCTCGCGCTGGGTGGGAAAAGCCCGCAACACTTGGGACGATCCCAATACTTGCTCAGTCAGTGCTGACGTAGTCGGCGACCACCGTCGCTCATGCTCTGTTGAGAAGTAAACCTATTAAGACCCGTCGGTTTTTAACGGACGGTATTCTGGCGTTTTAGAGGTGAACAACGTGGAGCTTTTATCTGGTGGTGAGATGCTCGTCCGCTTTTTGCGTGACGAAGGCGTCGACTATATCTACGGGTACCCAGGTGGTGCTCTGCTGCATGTCTACGACGCACTGTTCAAGGAACCGGCTGTTACCCACATCCTGGTGCGCCACGAACAGGCTGCGACCCATATGGCTGACGGTTACGCCCGTGCCACCGGTAAAGCCGGCGTGGTACTGGTAACGTCCGGCCCAGGCGCAACCAATGCCATTACCGGCATCGCGACTGCTTATATGGACTCCATCCCGATGGTGATCATTTCCGGCCAGGTCGCAAGCACCATGGTCGGTACCGATGCATTCCAGGAAACCGACATGATCGGTATCTCTCGGCCGATCGTGAAACACAGCTTCATGATCAAGCATGCCTCGGAAATCCCGGAAGTCATGAAAAAGGCGTTCTACCTTGCACAGTCCGGTCGCCCGGGCCCTGTAGTGGTCGATATCCCGAAAGACATGACCAATCCGGCTGAGAAATTCGAATACGTCTTCCCGAAGAAAGCCAAGCTGCGTTCCTACAGCCCGGCCGTTCGTGGGCACTCGGGGCAAATTCGCAAGGCGGCAGAAATGCTCCTGGCGGCCAAGCGTCCTGTGCTGTACTCGGGTGGTGGCGTGATTCTGGGTGGCGGTTCGGCGCCTTTGACCGAACTGGCCAAACTGCTCAATCTGCCGGTGACCAACACCTTGATGGGCCTCGGCGCATTTCCGGGCACGGACCGCCAGTTCGTCGGCATGCTCGGTATGCACGGTAGCTACACCGCCAACCTCGCGATGCACCATGCCGATGTGATCCTGGCTGTAGGCGCGCGTTTTGATGACCGAGTGATCAATGGCGCGAGCAAATTCTGCCCGAATGCCAAGATCATCCACATCGACATCGACCCGGCGTCCATCTCCAAGACGATCAAGGCCGACGTGCCAATCGTGGGCCCAGTGGAAAGCGTGTTGACTGAAATGGTTGCCGCCCTCAAGGACATCGGCGAAACGCCGAACAAGGAATCCGTTGCCAGCTGGTGGAAGCAGATTGACGAATGGCGCGGTGATCGCGGCCTGTTCCCTTACGACAAGGGCGACGGCAGCATCATCAAGCCGCAAACCGTGATCGAAACCCTCTGCGAAGTGACCAAGGGCGACGCCTTTGTGACCTCCGACGTGGGCCAGCACCAGATGTTCGCCGCGCAGTACTACAAGTTCGACAAGCCTAACCGTTGGATCAACTCCGGTGGCCTGGGCACGATGGGCTTTGGTTTTCCTGCGGCCATGGGTGTAAAGCTGAGCTTCCCCGACACCGACGTCGCGTGCGTCACCGGTGAGGGCAGCATCCAGATGAACATCCAGGAACTGTCGACGTGCTTGCAGTACGGCCTCCCGGTGAAGATCGTCTGCCTGAACAACGGCGTGCTGGGCATGGTTCGTCAGTGGCAGGACATGAGCTACGGTAGCCGTCACTCCCACTCCTACATGGAATCGCTGCCAGATTTCGTCAAATTGGTTGAAGCCTATGGCCACGTCGGCATGCGCATCACTGATTTGAAGGATTTGAAACCGATGATGGAAGAGGCGTTCGCCATGAAGGACCGCCTGGTGTTCCTTGATATTCAGGTTGACACCAGCGAGCACGTCTACCCGATGCAGATCAAAGACGGCTCTATGCGCGATATGTGGCTGAACAAGACGGAGCGTACTTAATCATGCGGCACATTATCTCCCTGCTTCTGGAGAACGAACCCGGCGCTCTGTCTCGTGTTGTCGGCCTGTTTTCGCAACGCAACTACAACATCGAAAGCCTGACCGTGGCCCCGACCGAAGACCCGACCCTGTCGCGCCTGACGTTGACCACCGTGGGCCACGATGAGGTAATCGAGCAGATCACCAAGAACCTCAACAAACTGATCGAAGTGGTCAAGCTGGTCGATCTGTCGGAAAGTGCCCACATCGAGCGTGAGCTGATGTTGGTGAAGGTTAAGGCCACGGGTGCCCAGCGTGCCGAAATCAAACGGACTACCGACATTTATCGCGGGCAGATCGTCGATGTGAGCGCCAGCGTTTATACCGTGCAACTGACCGGTACAAGCGACAAGCTGGACAGCTTCATCCAGTCGATCGGGACGGCCTCGATTCTGGAAACTGTACGCAGTGGCGTCACCGGGATTGCTCGTGGCGACAAAGTACTCAGCATCTAACCCAATTAGTGAATGGCCTAACGGCCTGGATATATAGAGGAACCTCATGAAAGTTTATTACGAAAAAGATTGTGACCTGTCGATCATCCAGGGCAAAAAAGTCGCCATCATCGGCTACGGTTCCCAGGGCCACGCTCAAGCGTGCAACCTGAAAGATTCCGGCGTTGACGTGACTGTTGGCCTGCGTAAAGGCTCGGCCACTGTTTCCAAGGCTGAAGCTCATGGCCTGAAAGTAACTGACGTTGCTTCCGCTGTTGCTGCTGCCGACCTGGTCATGATCCTGACCCCGGACGAGTTCCAGTCCGCGCTGTACAAGAACGAAATCGAGCCGAACATCAAGAAGGGCGCAACCCTGGCCTTCTCCCACGGCTTCGCGATTCACTACAACCAGGTTGTGCCGCGTGCCGACCTCGACGTGATCATGATCGCGCCGAAAGCACCGGGCCACACCGTGCGCTCCGAGTTCGTCAAAGGCGGCGGTATTCCTGACCTGATCGCGATCTACCAGGACGCTTCGGGCAACGCCAAAAACGTTGCACTGTCCTACGCAGCGGGTGTTGGTGGCGGTCGTACCGGCATCATCGAAACCACCTTCAAGGACGAGACCGAAACCGACCTGTTCGGCGAGCAAGCTGTTCTGTGCGGCGGTACCGTTGAACTGGTTAAAGCCGGTTTCGAAACCCTGGTTGAAGCTGGCTACGCGCCGGAAATGGCCTACTTCGAATGCCTGCACGAACTGAAGCTGATCGTTGACCTCATGTACGAAGGCGGTATCGCCAACATGAACTACTCGATCTCCAACAACGCCGAATACGGCGAGTACGTGACTGGCCCGGAAGTCATCAACGCCGAGTCCCGTCAGGCTATGCGCAACGCCCTGAAACGTATTCAGGACGGTGAATACGCCAAAATGTTCATCAGCGAAGGCGCAACCGGCTACCCTTCGATGACCGCCAAGCGTCGTAACAACGCCGCTCACGGTATCGAAATCATCGGCGAGCAACTGCGCTCCATGATGCCGTGGATCGGTGCCAACAAGATCGTCGACAAAGCCAAAAACTAAGTCGTACGCATCAAGAGAAAACGCGGCTTAGGCCGCGTTTTTTCGTTTGGGAGGCAGGTTCTGGTATAAAGCTGCATCGTTTGCGGGCGAACACTCGCCGCAAGTATTTGTCGAATTTTTTTCACACCGTTGCAAGGTAAAGTCCATGAGCGAACGTCCCGACGAGCCAAGCCAGGCTTCTGGCGCCGATAGCCTGCTACCGATCGATGAACATGTCGAAGAAGGGCATGACGCGGAAGGCCGCAAGGTCCGGCATCGTGGCATCTATCTCCTGCCCAATCTGTTCACCACCGCGAACCTGTTTGCCGGGTTCTATTCCATCATCAACTCCATGAGCGCTCAGAGCGCATTGGCGGCGGGTGATGCGGCGAGTGCCAGCAAGTATTTCGGTTTTGCTGCCATCGCAATTTTTGTGGCCATGGTGCTCGACGGCCTTGATGGTCGTGTCGCGCGCATGACCAATACCCAAAGCGCCTTCGGTGCCGAGTACGACTCGTTGTCGGACATGGTCGCCTTTGGTGTGGCGCCTGCACTGCTGGCGTTCGCTTGGGCGCTGGGTGATATGGGTAAGGTCGGCTGGATGGTTGCCTTTATCTACGTCGCGGGCGCAGCTTTGCGGCTGGCGCGCTTCAATACCCAGGTGGGTACCGCCGACAAGCGTTACTTCATTGGTCTCGCGAGCCCCGCTGCTGCGGGAGTGGTGGCGGGTATCGTCTGGGCGTTCAGTGACTACGGGATACAGGGATCGAAGATGTCTTTCCTGGTGGCCTTGATGGTTGCGGCGGCCGGGATGTTGATGGTCAGTAACATCAAGTACAACAGCTTCAAGGAGTTTGACCTCAAGGGGCGCGTGCCTTTCGTGGCTATCCTGGTGGTGGTACTGGTATTTGCCGTCGTGTTCAGCGACCCGCCGCGCATATTGCTGCTGGCATTTTTGGTCTATGCCGCTTCGGGGCCGATTCAGTACCTGCTGCATCTTCGTCGGGACAAAACATTGCCTTAATGTAATATTCCCCATACTCCGCAGTCTATTGGTGCATCAGTTCTCCAATGCTGCGGAGTTGCCATGTTAATCAAGATCCCCAAAGCGTCCGATTGCCACGAATCGGATGTCACCCCTGAATCCTTCTATCTCTCTCGCCGTAGCTTGCTTGGCGGTGCGCTTGCCGGTGTGGCTGCGAGTACGTTGCCGCGTTGGGCGAGTGCGGACGATGCTGCGCGTTACGCTGATGTCGAACCGGGTAACGCTCCGAGCTGGTTTGCCGAGAAACTGCCGAGTACCCAGTGGCAGGCTGTCACGGTCAAGGGCGAAGCCATCACTCCGTTCAAGGATGCAACCCACTACAACAACTTCTATGAGTTCGGCACGGATAAGGGCGACCCAGCGAAGAACGCGGGTTCACTCAAGACTGAGCCCTGGAGTGTGGTCATTGATGGGGAGGTCGCGAAGCCTGGGCGTTATGCGCTGGAAGACTTCATGAAGCCTTATCAGTTGGAAGAACGCATTTACCGGCTGCGCTGTGTCGAGGCGTGGTCGATGGTGATTCCGTGGATGGGCTTTCCAATTTCAGCCTTGCTCAAACAGGTTGAGCCAACCTCCAAGGCCAAGTACATACGCTTTGAAACGCTCCAGGACCCCAAAAGCATGCCGGGGCAGCGCTCCAGCTTCGGCTTGATCGACTGGCCTTATGTAGAAGGGCTGCGTCTGGATGAGGCGATGAATCCGTTGGCGATCCTTGCGGTTGGCATGTATGGGCGTGAGTTGCCTAACCAGAACGGTGCGCCATTGCGTTTGGTGGTGCCGTGGAAGTATGGATTCAAGAGTGTGAAGTCCATTGTGCGTATCAGTCTGGTGAGCGAGCAGCCTAAGACCACGTGGCAGAGTATTGCGGCCAATGAGTATGGGTTCTACGCGAACGTGAATCCTACAGTCGACCATCCTCGCTGGACCCAGGCGCGGGAGCGTCGTCTGCCGAGCGGCTTGTTCAGTCCGAATGTGCGCGAGACGCAGATGTTCAATGGCTACTCGGA